>NZ_DASUFR010000017.1:0-11449 GCF_036274455.1 Nocardioides sp.
GTCGCCGAGGAGCACGCTGTCGCGGACGATCAGGTTGACCAGCACCGGGACCGCGCTGGCCGTCCCGGCCGGGACGGCCGCGGCCACCGCCGGGGCGGTGGCGGCGGCCCAGCTGGTCTCAGCCCGGCTGGTCTCCGCCTCCCGCCCGCCGGTGCCGGTGCCGGTGGTGGGCTCGGCGGCTCCGGGGTGGACCACCCGGTGGGTGAGGATGTCGGCCATCAGCTGGCCGATGCTTCTCGGGTCGCCGCCGGCCTTGGCCGCCCGAGCCGCCCGATCGAGGGTGGCGTGGACCGCGACGCCTGCCTTGAGCGGCAGCAGCGCGGTCAGGGTGGTCATCGTCTCGGGGGCGGGTCGCAGGGAGACGTGCCGGTCGGCCTCGGCGCGGCGACGCCGCTTCACCACCGCGACGGGATCGAGCTGGGCGGCCGCCCGCTGGAGCCGGCCGACCAGCCGGCGTGGGGAGAGCCGCTCGACCAGCGTGGGGTCGCCGCAGAGCTGTTCGTCGACCCGGGCCCGGTCCTCCGCGGTCAGGCAGCCGGTCTCGCGGGCGAACAGGGTGGCCTTGAACCCGTCGAGGTGGCCGGCCCGGAACGCCGCCCGGGTCTGCGGCAGCTCGGTGCGCAGGATCATCGCCAACCCGACCTGCCGCTGCCCGCGGGTCGGGGACTGCCGCATCGCCAGCGCCACCTGGCTGGCCACCCCCCGGTCCCGCCGCGCCGCGGGCACCCCACGTCCGGCCGCCGCGCGACGCTGGGAGAGGACGAAGTCCGCCACGGTCTCGCACTGCGCGGCCTCGGTGGCACACCGCAGGGTCTCCAACGCCGCGAGCCGGTCGATCATCTCGGCGTCCTCCAGCCCCACCGGGTCTAGGGCCAGCCGCCGGGTGAAGGACTCGATCTCCGCCACCGACGGCGCAGACAGGGTGGAGGCGCCTGCCGTCGTCGCGGCGTCGCTCCCGAGATCCCGCACGCCCAGTACCTCCAAACATTTTGTCCTCTGTCGGTGAACAGTCTAGGACAGAGCGCCGACAGTCCGCTCGGACCATCCACAGGGGGGAAGTCATCAGCCGGTCGAGGGCGACCTGGGCGGGGAGACGTCGCGGGCTGCGGCATGCCGTCAACCCTCCCAGGACTTCACCGAGTGGCCGCCGTCGTACGCTCCACGAGCTGCCGGAGCGGCTCTGGGTCGGTGAGCCCCTGTCCCGGGCTCTCGTCACCGGAGTCGAGACTGAACGCCCGAAGCCCGATGACGCTCAGCGCGGTCACGAAGACCGGGCTCTCGTGGCGCAGGACCTGGTAGGTGGGCTCGAACTCCGTGGCGGGTAGGAAGACGTTCACGCCGGACCCGTTGAACTGCAGCCAGTCCGCCGGCGGGTCGTCCGGAAAGGCCAGGAACACCTTGCCGCCTGTGACCGTCGTCAGTCGGATCACCCGCTGGTAGTCGACGATGTCGTTGTGGAGGGTCGAGACGTCGTAGTCCATCACGCGTTCGTGTATCGGCATGCAAGGTAGGAGCACGACCACTCCCTCGCTGATACGCGCGGGCCCAAGTGCCGGAAGGGCCCCGATGAGGGTCACCGAGGTCGTGGCGGGAGGCTGGCGTAGCCGTGCTCGATCGCCCAGGCGACGGCTTGGGCGCGGGTGACCACGCCGAGCCTGGAGTAGGTGTTGCGGATGGTCGTCTTGACGGTGTTGATGCTGATGTAGAGCTCGGCGGCGATCTCGTTGTTGCTGTATCCCGCGGCGATGAGCGCGAGGACGGTCTGCTCCCGCGCCGTGAGGCCGGCGCTGGTTCGGAGCTGGGTCGTCAGCCGTTCCAGGCTCTCGTGGGCGAGCGCTGCGTCATTGGTGACAGCTCCAGTGGCGGCGGCCTCGATGAGGGCGACGAGCTCGTCGGCGTCGGCGCCGATCGAGACCGGGGCGACCGCACCGGCCGCCAGCGCGCGTGCGGTCAGCCCGGGCTGCAGCAGCCGGGAGAGTGCGAGGACCCGGCCCGAGTGTGCCGTGATGAGCAGGCCGAGCTCGTCGGGGTCGTGGTCGGCGAGTGCGAGGTTGAACGCGTCGTAGACGACCACGTCGGCATCGCGAGCGTCAGGGACGCATGCAAACCTCTCCGGCGCGGGAAGCTCCGTGAGCAGCGCGCGGATCCCGGCCACGACGATCGGGTGGCTCGAAACCACGCTGACCTTGATGATGCTCACGGTTCGGAGCCCTGGGCCATCGCTGAGTGGAGGGTTGCCTGCCTGCCGGATCCCGCGGCCACCCCTGCGACCCCAGCGGATCGGGGGACGCGCCCACGGTCCGCGTCAGCGGCGGGGACCGGAAGCTGTTCGACGACGACGACGGCGAGGTCGTCGTCGAGTCGGCCGCCGGGAACGTGCCGGCTGACCGTGGCGACAACCTCGTCCACGGCCTGCTCCACCGAACCCGAGCGGAGCTGGTCGGCCAGCGAGGAGACGGGGAAGAACTCGCCGCGGGTGTCCCTTGCCTCGCTCAGTCCGTCGGTGTACATGAGCAGCCGGTCCCCGGGCGACCACGGAACGGTGGTCACCGGGTAGGCGTCCGCCGACCGGCCGAGCCCCAGCCCGAGCGGCAACCCGGCGGGAAGGTCCAGGGGACGGGAGTTGTCACCGCTCACCAGCTGCGGGCTGGGGTGGCCCGAGTTGACCAGCTGGAGGACGCCGGGCCGGGTCACGTCGACGAGCAGCACTGTCACGAACTCCTCCTCGCCGAAGAAGTCGGCCAGGTAGTCGTCCATCTCCGCGGCAACCTGGGTCAGATGTTCCTGAAGCGCTGCTGACTGCCGGAAGGCGCGAATGACCCGTGCTGCCTGCTCCACGCCCGAGATGCCCTTGCCGCGCACGTCGCCGACCAGCAGGCGGATGTGCTGCGCAGAGTGGTAGCAGTCGTAGAGGTCGCCACCGACCAGCGTCCCACGGGCAGCGGACTGGTAGCGCGCGGCGATCGCCACGTTCCCGGCGCGGGTCGGCAGGATCGGCAGGATCGCGCGCTGGGCGACCTGGGCGATCTCTGACATCTGCGTGAACCGGTCCTCACGACGGACGCGGGCCGTCGAGATCGCCACGGCGGCCGCGCTGACGAGAATCACGTTGAGGATCCGGACCTGTTGCTGCGCCGTGCCCAGCGTGTCGTTCCACAGTCCCGACAGCGCCGCCGCGGCCACCGCAAGTCCCGCGATGAACGTCGTTGCTCCCGGCGGGACCACCGCACAGGCGATCAGCGGCGCCAACCCGAACAGCGAGGTCAGGACCGCGTACTCCGGCGAGATCGACGCATCGAGAAGCACCAGCAGCGTCAGCACCAGGAGTGCGACTGCAGCGCCGAGCACCTGTACTCGTTCTCGGGTCATGGCTCCTCCACGACGCCCACACCAGCGCGCGTGTGGGAAGAAAGTATCCGGTGCACCCCCGTCGTGCTGCTCATTCGGGACCCTGTCAGGATAGGAAAGTTCCCGTTTCGCGGCGGTACCGCACGTCGTTCCGCGTGGCGGGTCCCGAGACAGGTCCGGCTCAGCCGTGACCGGCGATACCGCGCGGCTGGTAGCCGGCCGACAGCTCCTCCAGTTCTTCGGACGACAGCTCGAGGTCAACGGCCGCCACCGCGTCGGTGAGGTGCTCGGGCCGGGTCACACCCACGATCGGTGAGGTGACACCGGGCTGGGCCATCAGCCAGGCGAGGGCGGCCTGGGCAGCGGAGACGCCGCGCCGCTCGGCGATGGCCAGCACGCGGGCGACGATGTCGGCGTCCTCGTCGCGGTAGAGGGCATTGCCGAACTCGTCGTTCTCGCTGCGGGTGGTCGAGGCGTCCCATGGGCGGGTCAGCCGGCCGCGGGCGAGCGGGCTCCACGGGATGATGCCGACGCCCTGGTCGATGCAGAGCGGGATCATCTCCCGCTCCTCCTCGCGGTAGAGCAGGTTGTAGTGGTTCTGCATCGAGACGAACGGCGTCCAGCCGTGCCGCTCGGCGACGTGCTGGGCCTTGGCGAACTGCCAGGCGTACATCGACGAGGCACCGAGGTAGCGGGCCTTGCCCGCGCGGACGACGTCGTGCAGCGCCTCCATCGTCTCCTCGATCGGGACGTTCGGGTCCCAGCGGTGGATCTGGTAGAGGTCGACGTAGTCGGTGCCGAGTCGGCTGAGCGAGGCGTCGATCTCCCGGAGGATCGCCTTGCGGGAGAGGCCGGCGCCGTTGGGGCCGGGCCGCATCCGGCCGTTCACCTTCGTGGCGAGCACCACGTCCTCGCGGTCGGCGTACGCCGTCAGCGCGCGGCCGGTGTACTCCTCGCTCGTGCCGGCGGAGTAGACGTTCGCGGTGTCGAAGAAGTTGATGCCGGCGTCGAGCGCGGACTTGACCGTCTCGCGGGCGAACGACTCGTCCTTCACCCACGGCCGGCCGGCGGCGGTGTCGCCGAAGCTCATGCAGCCGAGCGTGACCGCAGAGACCTGCAGACCGGTGTTGCCGAGGTTGAGGTAGCGCATCACCTCGAACCTAGTGCGTCCCGCCAACCGGGCTCAGCCGGGTTCCTTCTCGACCTGCTTCCTCGACCGGCGGCGGATCCCGCGGACCGCGCGCACGCTGTGCGGGCCGACCAGTCGCGGACCTGCCAGCCTGTCCTCCAGCCGGCGGGCCTCGCGCTTGACCGGCTGCGCGAGGTACTCACCGAGGATCGCCCCGGAGCTGAGGGCGATGGCGATCGCGGCCGCGGTGGCCATCGCGAGCAGCGCGCCGCTGGCGCTGGTGGCCAGCAGCGACAGTCCGCGGTAGATCGAGAGACCGGGCAGGAGAGGTGTGATCCCGGAGGCCACCACCACGAGCGACGGGATCCCGATCCGGGATGCGACCGGGTAGCCGGCGAGGCCGAGCAGCAGGGCCGCCAGCGCCGAGGACCACGCGATGCCGAAGCCGTGGTCGAACGCCACGGCGTACACCGCGATCGCCACGCCGGCGACGACCGCGATCGGGGCCAGCGAGCGATAGGGAGCGTACGCCGAGAACGCGTACGCCGCGGCCGCGATCGCCCCACCCGTCACCATGAGGGGCAGCGCCGCGGCCGAGGAGGCGCCGGGGTCGACCGGGCCCAGGTCCACGCCGAGGATCTCCGCGACCTGCAGGCCGCCGCCGACCCCGGCCACGACGCCGGCGGTCGCGAGGAACGCTTCGAGGATGCGGGCGCCCGCAGTGAGGGGGAACCCGGTGAGGGCGTCCTGGATCGCGCCGAGGAAGTTCACTCCGGCCAGCAGCATCACGATGCTGCTCGAGATGACCAGGCTCGGGGAGACCTCGGCGGGCGTCGCGGCCACGCCGACCGCGAGGAGCGTGGCCAGCAGGCCGCCCGCGACCTGCTGGTAGAAGCCCGGCAGCCGCCGACGGCGCATCCGACGCTGGAGGGCGTCGACGAGGATGGCGGCGGCTGCCGCCACCATGACGACCAGCCAGTCGCCGCCGAGGACCATCCCGATGCCGGCACCCATCACGCCCAACGAGAGGGTGGCCAGCCATCGGGGCCGCGCGTGGCCGGTCGAGCTGACCCGGTTGAGCCGGGCCGCGGCTTCGACGCGGTCGATGTCACCGGCCACGACGTCGCGGATGATCCTGTCGATCTCGGTCAGGTCGCCGTAGTCGATCTCGCGGTAGCGCACCTGCCGGATCTGGATCAGCGCCGGCTCGTCCGGCGACCGCGGCTGGCTCATCGTCAGCGCAGTGAAGGTCACGTCGGCGTTGAAGCCGCGGAGCCCGCACGCCCAGGCCACGTTGTTCATCGCCGCGCTGACGTCGCTCGCCCCGGCGCCCGAGGACAGCAGCTGCTCGCCGATCCGGAGCGCGAGGTCCATGATCGCGTTGACCTCGCGGATGCCCTTGGCTCCCCGGGCGTTGCCGGTGGGCTCCACGGGGGGCTCGGGAACGGCGGGCATGACCCGCACAGTGTGACGGTCCAGCGGCTCTCCTCGCCAACCGAGCCTCAGACCCGCCGGCGCATCACCCACCGCCACTTGGCGATCTGGCGATCGCGGACGAAGCCGAGCTCCTCGAACAGGTTCTCCGGCCCGGTGTGGAAGTAGCCACCACGCTGCGGCGGGCGGCCCTCGACCTGCTCGGGGTAGGCCTCGACCAGACCACCTCCCGCGGCCCGGATCGCCTCGAGGGTGGCGGTGACCGCGGCCCGGGCTACTCCGCGGCCGCGGTGCCGGGACCCGGTGAAGATGCAGCCGATGCGCCAGTCCGGGAGCTCGACGAGCTCCTTGTCGTAGGACTTGCGGTTCAAGATGTTGGGCAGCTCGGCGGGCGGGCCGTACTGGCACCAGCCGACGCAGTCCTCGCCGTCGTAGACGAGCATCTGGTGGACCGTGCCGGCCTCGACGTGCGCCTGCTTGGCCGCCCGGTTGGCGCCGGCGGTCTCGCGGTCCAGCCCCTCCGGGTGGAACCCCATGCACCAGCAGCCGCCCCACACCCCGTTGTTGGCCTCCACCAGGCGGGCGAAGTCCGGCCAGGTGTCGGTGTCGAGTGGGCGAACGGTGTAGTTGTCCACACCATCGATGATGCCTCAGGGACCGCTCGTCACTCTCCCCGGCTTCTTCGTCACGACGGTGATGCTCGCGCGGTCCGGCCCGTGCGCGGAGGTGCCGCTCAGCTGCGCGACGTAGCGGGTCCGCCTCGCCGTCGGGGTGACCGAGAAGGACACCGACCCATCCGCGCCGAGCGTCCCGGTGGCCACCTGCCCGGACTTGGTCAGCAGCTGGACCCGGTCGCCGGACTGGGCCCCGAACGCGCGCACCGTGATGAGCACGCCGCCGTTGTCGTCGGTCGAGGATGAGGTGACCGACAGCTCGGGGTGCAGCGTCACCCGCCACCGCGACGAGTGGACGCCGTTGGTGGTGCGCAGGCGTACGGCGGTGGTCGCCGTCACCGGTGGCAGCACCAGCGAGACGGCACCGGAGGTGTCGGTGCGCCCGGTGGCGATGGTGGACCAGCCGCCGGAGAACATCTGCAGCGCCACCTTGGCCCGGCGGACCGGGACACCGCCGTCCGACGTGACGACCCCGGCGAAGGCCACCGACTCGCCCGGGCCCGCCTGGTGCGACGTGGCGGAGATCGAGAGCGCGGCCGGTACCCCCGGCGTCGAGAGCGTGGGGGCGGGCGACTCGGTCGGTGTCGCACTCGCTGTCGCGCTGGGCGTCGCGCTGGGCGACGTGCTGGCTGTCGTCGTCGGGGCACCGGCCGACGGGGTCGCGCCGGGCGTGGCGCCGGAGGTCGGCGTCGGCTTCGGCGAGCGCGGGTGGCCGGCCGTCGGCGACGGCGAGTGGCTCGGCGTCTGCGAGGGCGTCGCCGGTGCGGTGGCCGGCCCCGCAGGGGTCGGTGTCGGGGACGTGTCGGGCTTCGCCACGACGTCCCTCGCGTGGTGCCGCTGCTCCGGCGGCGGTGGGGCGACGGGGCCGAGAGCGCGGTGCGCGAAGCTCTGGATCGGCTCCGGGAGGTTGTTGGTGTACGCCGCGGCTGCGGAGCCACCGACCGCCAGGGCGGCCAGGAAGGCCGTGCCCGCGCCGAACCGGGACACGGTGCGGCGCCGCGGGCCGAGGTGCACCGGGGCCGGTGCCGGAGAGGACTTCGCCGAGCGGAACATGCCGACGTACTTCTTCTCCTCGCGCAGCTCGCTCTCCGAACCCGGGGCGCGCAGCGCACGCGACAGCGACTCCTCATCGAAGGGCTGCTCAGGAGGCTCGGTCACGTCACACCACCTCTCGGTCGGCTCGGGCATCGGGATGCCGGGCCAGGGTCTGCAGCGCCCGGTGCACGGCCACCCGTACCGCGCCGGGCTTCTTGTTCACGAGTGTGGCGACGTCGGCCACCTCGAGTCCCGCCACCACGCGGAGCATCACCATTTCGGCCTGGGCCGGCGGCAGCGTCGACACCAGCTCCAGCGCCCGCGTGGTCGCGTCGTTCGCCACCACCTGCTCCTCCGCGCTCGGCTCGACGCGGTGAGGCGGGAGTGCGGCGGGCTCGCCCACCGTGACGACCGGACGCCGGCTCCTGGCCCGGCCGTGGTCGATGGCCCGGTGCCGGGCGATCGTGAAGAGCCAGGCGCGGAACGCAGCCGCGTCGCCGGAGAAGCCGGGCAGCCCGCGCACCACGTGCATCCATGTCTCGGACGCGATGTCCTCGGGTGCCTCGTCGCCCCGGACGCGCAGGTAGCGCAGGAGCGGCGGGTGGAGGGCCTGCCACACGGTCACGAACGCGGCCTCGTCGCCGGCCCTGGCCGCAGCCAGGGCCGACGACAGGTCGTCGTGCGGGAGAGCGCTCTGGTCCAGCGCCGGCTCCTTCCGTCAGCTCGTCGCGGCTCAGCTGACCACCGTCCCGCTGATACAGGGTGCGAGCCTGTCGTTCCCGGCGTAGGTCAGACGGTAGCTGGCGCCCGCGGACTCGGGCTGGAGGAAGGCGACCTTGCCGCGGTGGTTGGAGAGCCCGGTCGTCACGACGGTCCAGGTCACGCCGTCGGCAGCCAGCGTCTCGAGGTTGACCAGGGCGTGCTTCACGGTGTGGTGGTTGCCGCGCAGGACACCGCTGACCAGGAACCCGGCCCGCACGTGCCGCCCGCGGATCGAGAGCGAGCTGGGCGCCCGTACGTGGACGCGGACCGCCGGGCTGGTGCCACGCGGGACGCCGGTCGAGTGCCGGACCACGAGCCGGTAGACCGTCGTGACGCTCGGGGTGTCCGTGATCGACACCGAGCCGTCGGCGGCGGTGGTGCCGGACCCGACGACACTCCGGGCGCGGTGGCCGGCGGCGCGGGCGACGAGGTCGACGGTGGCGCCGCCGAGTGATCGGCCCGCGAGGGTGGCGACACCCGAGACCGTGGTGGTCTCGCCGGGGTCGACCGTGTCGGGTGCCGCGAGCGCGGTCACCGCGGGCCGGACCCCGATGCGCACGATGCCGCTGTGCGACGGGCGGAAGACCTGGGTGCCCTCGAAGGCCAGGCGGTACGCCGCCGGGGCGCTCGGCCGGATCGCGAACCGCACCGCGCCGGCGCGGTCGGTGAGGTCCTGGCCGATGACCTGCCAGGTCGGGTCGGCGGCGGTCCGGGTGAGCAGGTCCACCACCCGGTTGCGCAGCCCGATGCCGTGGGTGCGAAGCCGGCCGCGGACGAGGTCGCGTCCGTCCTCGCCGACGATCCGGTGTGCGGCCCGGATCGAGAGGCTGGTCGGGATCCGGCGGCCGTGGTGCCGGTCCGCCACGATGGCGACCCGCGGATGCGCGGCCCGGATCGAGCTGGTGCTCTCGTGTGCCTGGGTCGCCTGGGCCGGAGCGGCGATCGCGCCCACCGCGGCCGTGCTGACCGCGACCGCGACCGCGGCCACGACCAGCGTCATCACGCTCTTGGGTCTGCTGCTCATGCTTCACCTCTTGTCTGCATGTCGGGATGGGAGGACGCGCATCCACCCCTGACAGCGACGAGAGGCCGGCGAGCGTTACAGGGCCTCCGACGGCCGGCCCCGCTATGGTCGGGCCGTGCGACGCAACCTGCTGGTCAAGCCCTTCGTCGTCCCAGCCGTGGTCGCAGCGCTGGTGCTCGCCCCCCAGGCCGCCCAGGCCCGCCACTACAACGGCACCAACCACAACGACACCCTCAAGGGCAAGGGCACCAACGACGTCCTCAAGGGCAAGGGCGGCAAGGACCAGATCAGCGGTGGTGGCGGCAACGACCGCGGCTACGGCGGCGACGGCAACGACACCGTCCAGGGCGGCGGCGGCAACGACAAGATTTACGGCGAGGCCGGCGACGACCGGGTCACCGGACAGCTCGGCGACGACGTGGTCGACGGTGGCGACGGCAACGATGCGATCCAGGGCGGTCCTGGCAACGACACCGTGACCGGCGGTACGGGCGCGGACGACCTCGACGGCGGTGACGGCAACGACGTCCTCGACGACGGCGACGGCGACGACCACCTCTCCGCCGACGAGGGCGACGACGTGCTGCGGGTCGGCGCGGGAGCCGACGAGGTCTACGGCGAGCAGGGCGGCGACACCATCTACCTGCTCAACGACGGCGCCGCCGACATCGTCTACTGCGCAGCGACCGCCGGCGGCGATCCCGGCGACAGGGTGGTGCTGGTCAACGGCCGCGACCCACTCGACGACATCCGGAACTGCCCGCGGCCGGTCGTGCAGCGGCTCCGCTAGGAGGCTCCTAGACCGAGTGGCGGGTCGCCAGGACCTGCCTGACCCGCTCCTCGTCGTACGGCTCGCCCAGCCACTCGAACAGCCCGCGCAGGACCGACGGGTTCGCGACGTAGTCGTTGTAGTGCACGCGGTACGCCGCGTCGCCGAGCCCCTCGGCGAGCGCCACGATCCGCGCCTCGACGGCCGGCAGGGCCTCCGCGTGCTCGGGCCGCTTGGCCCACCAGCCGCTGCGCAGGACCTCCTCGTGGTCACGGGTGTTGACCACGAACCGGGCGCCGGGGAAGACCTCGCGCAGCCACGCGGCGTACTCCTCGACGTCGTCCTGGTACCACCGGATCTCCTTGAACCCGGTGACCCGGGTGTCGTCCCTGGGCCGCAGCACGGTGTCGATCACCAGGGCCCGGATCCCCTCGAGGGACCTGCGCGCCGGGAAGTCGCCGGCGCCGAAGAACGGGTGGGTCCGCTGCCGCAGCCGTGCGGGCTCCCACTTCCGGCTGCCCTCGAGGAGCGTCCGGTGGAACCGGAAGAGATGGTGCAGGGCGTCCCAGTTCTCGCCGCGGATCAGGTAGCCGGGGATGGTGTTCAGCAGCCCCATCAGGAGCGTCGAGCCCGACCGCCCGTAGGTCACGACGAACACGAAGCCGAGCTCGTCGCGGCGGACCTGGGTCACGGGAGGAGCCTACGAAAAGGGGTGAGTTGCCGCCGTTTGGGCACCGTGAAGGGCCCTTGACCGGTTAGCGTCCTGGGGTGAACCGCATGCCCTCGCTGGTCGTCCCCCTCGCCGTCGTCGCCCTCTGCCTCGCCCCCACGGTCGCCGCGGAGGCCAAGACCTTCCACGGCACCAACCGGCCCAACCACGTCAAGGGCACGCCCGGCAACGACAAGTTCAAGGCCAAGGGTGGCAACGACGTGTTCAAGGGGATGGCCGGCAACGACAAGGCGTGGGGCGGCAACGGCGACGACACGCTCCAGGGCGGCCCCGGCGCGGACCGGCTCTACGGGGAGAACGACAACGACCGGCTCGACGGCGGTGGCGGCAACGACCCGATCCTCGACGGGGGGCCCGGCAACGACACGATCAACGGCAACGCTGGCGACGACATCGTGACCGGCGGCGACGGCGTCGACACCATCAACTCCGGCTCGGGCAACGACGTCGTCGACGCAGGGCCCGGGGACGACCTCAAGATCATGCTGGGCGCAGGCAACGACCTCGGCCACGGTGGCGACGGCAACGACGGCGACGCCTCGCA
>NZ_DASUFR010000018.1:0-3636 GCF_036274455.1 Nocardioides sp.
GGCGCGGGAGCGCCAGAAGAGGCGCTCTAACGCCGCGTTTCGGGCCGGGAATCGCACTCTAGAGGTCAGGGGTTCGATCCCCCTCAGCTCCACTGAATCATTGGCTTTTTGCTCCGCAACATCGCCAAAGATCCCGCCCTCGCCAAAGCTCCTCCAACGCCGCTCCTGAAATTCTAGCGTCGCCCCTTTTGGTCCGCGGGCTTGCGCCGCTCGGCGTTGGCGCGCCTTCCGGAGCGCGTTCTACGCGATTCTAGGGGTCCCCTCCACGCCGGCCTCCGGCTTTGGCAACGCTAGAATCCCGGTGGCCGTCGCGTTCTAGCGTTGCGCCGCGTTCTAGAGGTGCTCGTTTTGGCGCGGCCTCCGGTCGGCGGCTCGGGGTGTTGATGGCCTCCAGGAAGCGCGGGAATCTCGACCGGCTGCCGGAAAGTCGCTCGTGATCCTCGGCCGGGGTAGGGAGATCGGGCCGGTGGCGGCCGCCTGAAATGACGAAGGCCCGGAGTGGCACCTCCGAGCCTTCTTGCCGTACCCAGCCGGGACGCATGGGGCCGACAGCCCTGAATCGCACGACCCGGTAGAGCCGTCCAGTTTCTGGCCGTCCCGGCGCCCGGGACGTGGACCAGCCAGACTCCCTTCGCTTCGTGGTCTGCGGCCGCCTCGAGTGCAGCCAGGTCTTCTTCCTCTGCCGCTTCTGTGACCGAGGCGACCTGTACTGCTCGGCAAACTGCCGTCGAGCAGCTCGAGCGAAGTCGCGACGAGAGGCCGGCCGTCGCCATCAGCAGAGCCGCATCGGCCGGCGCAACCACGCCGACCGGCAGCAGGCCTACCGCGAGAAAGTGACGCATCAGGGTCAACGCAAAGTTGCGTTCCCCGTAGGACTCGACCTGCCGCTCTTCGACCAACGCGGCAAGGAGGAGTCCGATGCCACTGCTCTGGGCAGCAATCCACCCGCGGGGCGACCAGACCCGCATCCTGGTGATGGACGGACCGGACCAGCCGGTCCTGAAGGCCAGGCTCGACCGCCGTCCCCACCACCACCGAGCGCTTCCGACGCTGCTCGAGGCCCTGGCCTTGTGGGAGGGGGTCCCGGTCCGTGCTGCGCTCGCTGCGGACGACCGGGCCGATTCGTGCGGCACGAGCCTCTTCGACGCCTGCTTCGGCGAGGTCCACGACACGCCGCTCTTCACGCTCGAGCTGGTCCCGGCCCACCAGCCCCGACGCCGGCGCCGGGACGACCTCGGCGGCGTAGCTGACTTCCGTGACCTGGAGCGGCTGATCCTGCGGGAGGTGGCCAGATGATCGCCGCCGACCTGCGCGCCAAGATCCGCCGCCTCTTCTTCGCCGAGCACTGGAAGGTCGGCACCATCGCCTCCGAGCTGGGCGTCCACCACGACACGGTCTCGCACGCCATCGAGGCCGAGCGCTTCATCCGTCCGGGCACCCAGGTGCGCCCGACGCTGCTCGACCCCTACAAGCCCTTCATCGCCGAGACCCTCGAGCACCATCCGCGCCTGCGGGCCACGCGCCTGCAACAGATGCTCGAGGGCCGCGGCTACGCCGGCTCCGTCGTCCAGCTGCGCAAGTACCTCAAGCAGGTCCGCCCCGTCGGCAAGCGCGAGGCCTTCCTGCGGCTGTCGGTGATGCCCGGTGAGCAGGCCCAGGTGGACTGGGCGCACTTCGGCAAGCTCCGCATCGGCAGCGCCCAGCGGAGCCTGTCCTGCTTCGTGATGGTGCTGTCCTGGTCGCGGGCCATGTACGCCCGCTTCGCCCTCGACCAGAGCCTGGAGAGCTTCCTGCGCGGCCACGTCCTCGGCTTCGCCGCCCTCGGCGGCGTGCCGCGCGCCGTGCTCTACGACAATCTCAGGAGCGTCGTCCTCGAGCGGCATGCCGACCACATCCGCTTCCATCCCCGCCTGCTCGAGCTGGCCGGCCACTACCACTTCGCACCCAAGCCCTGCGCGCCGTACCGGGGCAACGAGAAGGGGCGAGTCGAGCGCGCCATCCAGTACCTGCGCCACTCCTTCTTCGCCGCCCGCCGCTTCTCGTCGGTCGACGACCTCAATGCCCAGCTCGCCGACTGGACCTCACGCATCGCCCACACCCGCAAGGTGCCCGGCGATCCCGACGGCCGTCCCGTCAGCCAGATGCTCGACGACGAGCGACCGGTGCTCCTGCCGCTGCCCGAGCATCCCTTCGCCGTCGATCTGTGCCGCCCCGTGGTCTCCGGCAAGACGCCCTACATCCGCTTCGACCTCAACGACTACTCCATCCCGCACGACCTCTGCCGTCGGCCGCTGACCCTGGTCGCCTCCGAGACCGAGGTGAAACTGCTCGACGGCCAGGCCGAGGTCGCGCGCCACCGTCGCAGCTACGACCGCAGCCAGCGCATCGAGGACCCGGGCCACCTCGCCGCCCTGACGGACCTGAAGCGCCGGGCCCACGACCTGAGGGGCCGGGACCTGCTGCGCACCCGCTGCCCCTCGGCCGACGCCTTCCTTGGCGCCCTCTGCTCTCGCAACCAACGGCTCTCCTCGCACACCGCCCAGCTGCTCGCCCTGGTCGACCGCTACGGAGCCGTCGAGGTCGACACCGCGCTTCGCATCGCCGTCGAGCGCAGAGCCATCAGCGCTGCCTCGGTGGCCCACATCCTCGACCAGCGCCGCCGGGCCAAGGCTCAGCCGCCGCCGCTGGCCATCACGCTGCCCGACGACCCGCGAGTGCGCGACCTGCGCGTCGTGCCGCACTCGCTCGCCGACTACGACACCCTCTGCCAGCCCGCCGTCGCGCCCCGCGCCGACGGCGAGGACCAGGAGTAGACCATGCCCGCTCAATCGCTTGCTGACCGCCTCGCCACCCTGGGGCTGCGACTGACCGCCGAGACAATCAATGACCTCGTCGACCTCGCCACCAAGAAGCGCTGGAGCCCGACAGAGCTGCTCGAGCACATCGCCGGTACCGAGGAGAAGGACCGGGCCCGCCGCAGCCTCGAGCGGCGTCTGCACCGGAGCCGCCTCGGACGCTTCAACTCCATGAGCAACTTCGACTGGGACTGGCCCGAGGTCATCGACCGTGACGCCGTCGAGTCCGCCCTGCGCCTCGACTTCCTCGAGCAGAACAAGAACGTCGTGCTCGTCGCGCCGCAGGGCCTGGGCAAGACCATGATCGCCCAGAACATCGCCAACCAGGCCATCCTCGACGGCCACTCGGTCGTCTTCACCACCGCCGCCCAGCTGCTGCTCGACCTCGGCGCGCAGGACTCCTCGCGCGGCCTCGACCGCCGGCTCCGCCACTACTGCAGCCGCACCGGCCTCCTGGTGATCGACGAGATCGGCTACCTCTCCTACGACAACCGCAACGCCGACCTGCTCTTCCAGGTGGTCAGCCGGCGCTACGAGCGGCGCAGCCTGGTGCTCACCACCAACCTCGCCTTCAGCGACTGGCCGACGATCTTCCCCAATGCGGCCTGCACCACCGCCCTCATCGACAGGGTGATCCACCACTCCGAGATCATCGCCATCAAGGGCGAGAGCTACCGCCGCCGTGAGGCCGAGACCACCAAGCGGCCGCGCTCCTCCAAGAAGGCCGCCTGACCGCGGTCGGTCTGCCCGCCACTCCGCCCGCTCCAGATTCCCGCGCTCG
>NZ_DASUFR010000019.1:0-7861 GCF_036274455.1 Nocardioides sp.
CCCGTCGCCAGATCTCCGACTCCGTGGACTTCTTCCTCTCGGGACGCTCGCTGCCCGCGTGGGTGACGGGACTGGCGTTCATCTCGGCGAACCTCGGCGCGGTCGAGATCATGGGGATGTCGGCGAACGGCGCCCAGTTCGGCATCCCGACCGTGCACTACTTCTGGGTCGGGGCCATCCCGGCGATGCTGTTCCTCGGCGTCGTGCTGATGCCCTTCTACTACGGCTCGAAGGTGCGGTCGGTGCCGGAGTTCATGCGACGCCGGTTCGGCACCGGAGCCCACCTGGTCAACTCGATCCTGTTCGCTGTTGCCCAGCTGCTCATCGCGGGGATCAACCTCTACCTGCTCGGCAGCATCATCCACGCGCTGCTCGGCTGGCCTCAGTGGGTGGCGCTGATCGTCGCCGCCGCGATCGTGCTGTCCTACATCACACTCGGTGGCCTGTCGGCGGCGATCTACAACGAGGTCCTGCAGTTCTTCGTCATCGTCGCGTCGCTGGTTCCGCTCACCCTGCTCGGCCTGCACCGGGTCGGCGGCTGGAACGGCCTGACCGACAAGATCACCTCGGCCGCCGACCAGGGAAACGGCATCGCGCCCGCCGACCAGCAGCTGAACTCCTGGCCCGGCAACGCGCTCTCGGGCTTCGACTCCGACTTCTGGTCCATCGTCGGCATCGTCTTCGGCCTCGGCTTCGTGCTGTCCTTCGGCTACTGGACCACGAACTTCGTCGAGGTCCAGCGCGCGCTGGCCTCCGACTCGATCTCCTCGGCGCGCAAGACCCCGATCATCGGCGCCTTCCCGAAGATGTTCATCCCGTTCATCACGATCATCCCGGGGATGATCGCGGCCGTCCTGGTCAAGGAGATCGCGGAGACCAAGGCCGGGCAGACCGTCCCGGGAGGCGCCGGCGGGGACGTGAAGTTCAACGACTCGCTGCTCTTCCTCATGCGCGACGTCCTGCCCAACGGGCTGTTGGGGCTGGCGATCACCGGGCTGCTCGCGGCGTTCATGGCCGGGATGGCCGCGAACGTGTCGGCGTTCAACACCGTCCTGAGCTACGACCTGTGGCAGACCTACATCGTCAAGGAGCGCGAGGACCACTACTACCTGCAGGTCGGCCGGATCGCGACCGTGGCCGCGGTGGTGGTGGCGATCTTCTCAGCCCTCGTGGCATCGAACTTCAGCAACATCATGAACTACCTGCAGACGCTGTTCGGCTTCTTCAACGCGCCGATCTTCGCCACGTTCATCCTGGGCCTCTATTGGAAGCGGATGACCGCCACGGCCGGCTGGGTCGGCCTGCTCGCCGGGTTCCTGGGGGCGGTCGTCGTCGCGGAGCTGAGCGAGGACGCGTTCGGCTCCGCCAGCACCGGCACCATCCCCCTGAGCGGCCAGGGTGCGGCGTTCCTCGCGGCGTCGGTCGCCTTCGTGCTCGACGTGGCACTGAGCGTCGTGGTCTCCCTGATGACGCGGGTCAAGGAGACCCAGGAGCTCAAGGGCTTCGTCTGGAGCGAGACGCCCAAGGAGGACCTCGTGGATGCCAACGAGGCGTCGTACCCGTGGTACCGGCGCACGCTGCCCCTGGCAGGTGTCGCGCTGGTCCTCGTCATCGCCTTGAACCTGGCGTTCTGAGGAGGATCCAGAGATGGCTGCAGAGACCGCATCGAACCGCAGGCACACCGCCGGGGCGCTCGACATCCGCAACATCATCGGCGCCCTGCTCGGTGCGTACGGCGTGATCCTGCTGCTGATGGGGATCTTCGGTGACACCGAGTCGGACAAGACCGGCGACGTCAACGCCAACCTGTGGGCGGGCATCGCCCTGGTCGTCGTGTCGGTGGTCTTCCTGACCTGGGCCAGGCTCCGGCCGGTCAGGGTGCCCGAGCACGTCGAGTCGCCGGACGACGGCGGGCGACCGCCGGGCCACCAGGACTAGCTGCCGGCCGTGTAGACGACGACGGTGTCGATGACCCGCTCGGACCGGTAGAGGTCGAAGGTCAGGACGCACCCCTGCTCGTCGGTCGTGTCACGGTCGTCGACCTGCACCCGAAGGGCGAACCGCACACCCATCGCGGCCGGGCGCGGGAGGCCGCAGGTCGTCGTGGTCGGCAGGGTCGCCTCGACGTGCAGCGAGGGCATCCCGCTCAGCGTGGGCGACGTCTGCCGCGCCGCCTTCGCGACGAGGTCGGACAGCGTGCCCCAGCGGTCGTGGGCGGTCGCCTCGTCATGGGTGAGGGTGACCGGGTCGCCGTCGTCGACGATGAGCTGCACCGTGTCGGCGAACATCGGCGCCGGCCCACCCAGCGCGAACTGGACGAACGCCCAGCCGTCGGCCCGGGCCAGAGCCTGCACGGGGCAGTAGCCGCCGGTCGGTGCGGCGGTCCGCACCGTCACGGTGTCTCCTCGGCCGAGGAACCTCCCGGCCGGCGGGTCGGAGCCGAGCACCAGCCCCTCGGGCTCGCAGGAGGCGGTGGGCAGGAACTGCACGGCGTACCCGTCGTCCTCGAGCAGCTGTTGCGCCTGGCTGCCTTCCATCGCGAACAGCGACGGCACCGGCTGAGGGGCAGGGCGATAGGTCACGGCGATCCCGACCGCGACCACGGCGGCTACGGCCCCGAACGCGAGGAGAGGCCCGCCGCGGCGCCTGGTCGGGGGCGGGCTGCCGCTGACCGCGCGCTCGATCGCCGTCCGGACGATCGGGTCGGGGTCATCGGCCCGCCGGATCTGCTTGCGCTGCTCGAGCAGCACCCGGTCGACGACCGTGCCGGCCTCACCCTCGGCGCAGCCGAGCAGGACGGCGTGCTCGATCAGCCTGCCGTACCGCGCTGCGACGTAGTGGTCGAAGTCCACGGGCCCTCCGTGGTGAGGGTACGTCGCGCGCTCGTCGGAGGTGCAGCCTCTGATCGACAGCGTCGATGGTGCGGACTTGCGGATGCCCGTGGTGGGCGTACCGCTGGTCGAGCCTGTCGAGACCTCCGTGGGGTGGGCACCTGCTGGTCGGCCGCTGGTCGAGCCTGTCGAGACCTCCGCGGGGTGGGCGCCTGCTGGTCCGCCGCTGGTCGAGCCTGTCGAGACCTCCGCGGGGTGGGCGCCGGGGTGGGTCCCAGCACCGGGTCACCTGGCTTCGAGGCTCGGCGCCGGGGCGCCTCGCACCTCAGCCACCGTGGTGGCCTGCCGCTGGTCGAGCCTGTCGAGACCTCCCCAGGGAAGGCGCCCGGGCAAGTCCCAGCGCCGGGTCACCTGGCTTCGAGGCTCGGCGCCGGGGGCGCCTCGCACCTCAGCCACCGTGGTGGCCCGTCGCTGGTCGAGCCTGTCGAGACCTCCGCAGGGAAGGCACCCGCGCAGGCAGCGGCGTGCCCTGGTGGGGGTGGCACTAGATTTCCGCCGTGGCACCTCACCGCATCCATGCCTTCGGTGACGACGCGCTCGCGAACCGCGACGCGGTTGGGCTGGTCGAGGCCCTGCATGCGGGTGAGGTCTCGATCCCCGAGGTGATCGATGCGGCGATCGCCCGCGCCCAGAGGGTGCAGCCGGAGCTGAACGGGATCGCGCAGGAGACGTTCGACCGGGCTCGGTCGGAGGCCCGCGACCCGCGGCCGGGCTACTTCGCCGGCGTACCCACGTGGTTCAAGGACAACGTCGACGTGGCGGGTCTGCCCACCATGAACGGCACGGACGCATGGGCGCCGGTCCCGGCCAAGAAGGACGGCGACTTCGCGCGGATGTTCCTCGCGACCGGGCTGGTGCCGCTGGGCAAGAGCCAGCTCAGCGAGTTCGGCTTCTCACCGAGCGCCGAGCACCCGCGGATCGGTCCGGTGCGCAGCCCGTGGGACACCCGGCACACCGCGGGTGCGAGCTCGGCGGGCTCGGCGGCGATGGTGGCGGCAGGCGTGGTGCCGATCGCCCACGCCAACGACGGCGGCGGCTCGATCCGGATCCCCGCGGCCGTCAACGGTCTGGTCGGGCTCAAGCCCACGCGCGACCGGCTGGCCCAGGACGCCATGATGCGGCAGATGCCGATCCGGATCATCAGCGACGGGGTGGTGACGCGGACCGTCCGGGACACCGCGGCGTTCTTCCGCGAGGCCGAGAAGGTCTATCGCGCCCTGCACCTGCCGCCGATCGGCGACCTCACCCGGCCCGGCCGGGGCCGGCTGCGGATCGGCGTCCACACCGAGGGCGTGGGGCGTGGCGCTTCCCCGGAGGTCGCCGAGCTCACCCTCAAGGTCGCCGCGGTGCTCGAGGAGCTGGGCCATCGGGTCGAGCACGTGAACGCGCCCGTGGGTGCGTCGTTCCCCGACGACTTCCTCCTCTACTGGTCGAGCATGGCCTACGTCCTCAGGCGCACCGGGCGCAGGCTGCACGGCCGCTCGTGGGAGCCCGCCAACCTCGACAGCATCAGCCACGGCCTGGCCGACTACGCACGACGCAACCTGCACCGCATGCCCGGAGCGATCCGTCGGCTGCGTCGCAGCCGGCTGGCGTCGGCTCAGTTCTTCGAGAGCTACGACGTCGCACTCACCCCGACGCTGGGCACCGAGACCCCCCGGATCGGCTGGCTCGACCCGACCCAGGACTACGAGCAGGTCATGGACCGCATCCTCGACTGGGTCGCCTTCACGCCGCTCCAGAACGCCACCGGCGACCCGGCCATCTCACTGCCCCTGACGACCACCGCCAGTGGGCTCCCGCAGGGGATGATGTTCGGTGCCGGGGCGGGCCGTGAGGCGACCCTGATCGAGCTCGCCTACGAGCTCGAGGAAGCCATGCCGTTCGCCTCGATCCAGGGGTGACCGGTCATCGTCGGGCGATTCGGCCAGACCGCCGAGGCTGTGTAGAGTTCTCCGTCGGTGTCACCCACCGGCCCCTTTAGCTCAGTCGGCAGAGCGTCTCCATGGTAAGGAGAAGGTCTACGGTTCGATTCCGTAAAGGGGCTCTGGCACAGCCGCGAGGCCGTGCACCCGTGGCGGGGTAGCTCAGGTGGTTAGAGCACACGGCTCATAATCGTGGTGTCGCGGGTTCGAATCCCGCCCCCGCTACTACCCAAGCTTCGACGCAACACCGACAAGAGGACTCACCGTGGCCAGCAAGAGCAGCGACGTTCGCCCCAAGATCACGCTCGCGTGCACCGAGTGCAAGGAGCGCAACTACATCACCAAGAAGAACCGGCGCAACGACCCTGACCGGCTCGAGATGATGAAGTACTGCCCGCGCCAGCGCCGTCACACGCTGCACCGCGAGACCCGCTGACCACCAGCACCAGTCGTTCGTCGGCCCGGCAGGAGCTCCTGCCGGGCCGATGCCTTTCCGACGGCACCCACTAGGTTGGCCCCATGCCCGTGGACCAGTCGCTCGTGGGCCGCAGCTTCCCTCCGACCGCGCCGTACGCCGTGACCGAGGACAACGTCCGCGCCTTCGCCGAGGCCACCGGGGCGACGTACGCCGGCGGCCCGGCCCCCGCGACGTTCCCGATCGTGATGGCCTTCGGGGCGATGAACGCCTTCCTCGAGGCCGAGCAGCTCGACCTGTTCCGCATCGTCCACGGCGAGCAGCGGTTCGCCTACGAACGGCCGATCGTGCCCGGCGACGTCCTGACCGCGACGCTGAGCGTGGCCAGCCTGCGCCAGATCGGCGGTGCCGACATCATCGGCACCGCCAGCGAGATCACCGACGAGGCGGGTGCGCTGGTGTGCACCGGCACCGCCACGCTGGTGCACCGGGGAGCCGACTCATGACCCTGGAGCCCAAGACCTACACGGTCACCCGCGCCGACCTCGTCGCCTACGCCGAGGCCAGCGGCGACCACAACCCGATCCACCAGGACGAGGAGGTCGCGCGCAGCGTTGGCCTGCCGGGCGTGATCGCGCACGGCATGTACACCATGGCGCTGGCCGCCCGGGCCGTCGCGGACTGGTACCCCGGCGCCGAGCTCGTCTCCTTCGGCTGCAAGTTCACCGCGCCCGTCGTCGTCCCGGCCGGGGGCGGCGTCGAGGTCGAGGTGTCGGGGGAGGCCAAGGAGCCGGAGGACGGGCTCACCACGGTGGCGCTGACCGTCACCTCGGGTGGGCAGAAGGTGCTCGGCATGCCCAAGGCGGTCGTCCGCGCCGCAGCCGGCGCCTGAGCCGATGGCAGAGCAGCTCGCGGACCACACCACCCTCCGGCTCGGTGGTCCGGCGCGGAGCTGGGTGCGCGCGACGACCGAGGCCGAGCTCGTCGAGGCGCTCTCGACGGTCGAGGGGCCGGTCCTGGTGCTCGGCGGCGGCAGCAACCTCGTGGTCGCCGACGCCGGCTTCGACGGCACCGTGGTCGAGGTGGCGACCAGCGGTGTGCACGCGGACATCGAGGGCGACGACGCCACGTGCGGTGGCGTCGTGGTCACCGTTGCCGCCGGGGAGAGCTGGGACGAGCTGGTGGCCCTGGCGGTCGGGCGCGGCTGGGTCGGCGTCGAGGCGCTGGCCGGCATCCCGGGCCTGGTCGGGGCGACGCCGATCCAGAACGTCGGCGCCTACGGGCAGGAGGTCTCGCAGACCATCGCGCGGGTGCGGGTGTGGGACCGCGTCCTCAAGGGCGTGCGGACCTTCGCCAACGCCGACTGCGGGTTCGGCTACCGCACCTCGAGGTTCAAGGCCGACTCCGGTCGGCACGTCGTTCTCGACGTGACCTTCCAGCTGCGGCAGGGCGACCTCGGGGCGCCGGTGCAGTACGCCGAGCTGGTCCGGGTCCTCGGCGTCGAGCTCGGGCGCCGCGCCCCGCTGGCCGACGTGCGCGACGCCGTGCTGGACCTGCGCCGCGCCAAGGGGATGGTCCTCGACCCCGCCGACCACGACACGTGGAGCGCCGGGTCGTTCTTCACCAACCCCGTCGTCGATCCCGCCCAGGTCCCCGAGGGCGCTCCCGCCTGGCCCCAAGCGGACGGGCGGGTGAAGGTCTCCGCCGCGTGGCTCATCGAGCGGGCCGGCTTCCACAAGGGCTACGGCAGCGGCTCGGTCGGCCTCTCGACCAAGCACACGCTCGCGATCACCAACCGCGGCGGCGCCACGACCGAGGAGCTGCTGGCCCTGGCCCGCGAGGTCCGCAACGGCGTCGAGGCCACCCACGGCATCCGGCTGGTCAACGAGCCGGTGCTGGTCGGCTGCGAGCTCTAGTCACACCAGGGGCAAGTCCCAGCGCCGGGTCACCTGGCTTCGAGGCTCGGCGCTGGGGCGCCTCGCACCTCAGCCACCGTGGTGGCCCGTCGCTGGTCGAGCCTGTCGAGACCTCCGCAGGGAAGGCACCTGCTGGCCCGCCGCTGGTCGAGCCTGTCGAGACCTTCGCAGGGTAGGCACCTGGTGGCCCGTCGCTGGTCGAGCCTGTCGAGATCCCCGCAGGGTAGGCACCCGCTGGCCCGTCGCCGGTCGAGCCTGTCGAGACCTCCGCAGGGAAGGCGTCCGGGCAAGTCCCTGCGCCGGGTCACCTGGCTTCGAGGCTCGGCGCTGACGCGCCTCGCACCTCAGCCACCGTGGTGGCCTGCCGCTGGTCGAGCCTGTCGAGACCTCCGCAGCGATGGCACCTGCTGGCCCGCGATGGCTGAGGTGTGAGGCCGTTCACGGCCGAGCCTCGAAGCCTCCGCCGGGCAGGCATCCGGGGTGGGTCCCAGCACCGGCTCACCGGGCTTCGAGGCTCGGCGCTGGGCGTCTCGCACCTCAGCCACCGTGGTCTGAAGAAACAACCGGCCCCGTCCACGCGGGACGGGGCCGGCCGTTTCACCGAGTCACGGACTCGGCGGTGCTACTTCTTCTTCTTGACCTTGACCACGAAGTCGTCCTGACCGGCACTCACGGTCGCTGAACCGAGGTACTTCGCGGTCAGCGTGTTCTTGC
>NZ_DASUFR010000020.1:0-18992 GCF_036274455.1 Nocardioides sp.
CCGCCGGTGACGAAGACGTGCTTGGTGGGCTGATGGTTCGCCAGCGCAGCGGCCAAGAGGACTCCCGCGGAGATCGGTGTGCGGCGACAAGGCTCGCCCGTCCACGGGGTTCTAGGCTACCAACACCCCGTACGAATCCGGCAATCCTCGCCGGGGCGGTGCAGTTTCCCACGGTATGCAGGCAAGCTGTTGCTCCCCATGGGGGCGGATTCCATCGGTCTAAGCAACACGACCCTTGAGGAGCGTGTTTGCTGTGGCACGGAGAGTGATTTCGGTCGAGGCTCGTGATGAGTTCTTCGACCTGGTGTGCGCGGGGATGCCGTTGTCGGTGGCTGCTCAGCTGGTGGGCGTGTCCGGGGACACCGGGCAGCGGTGGTGGCGCCACTCTGGCGTGATGACGCTGCCAGCACAGACCGGGGCCCGAGGTGGCCTCCCGGGCACGGCACCGGTCCGGTGTCCGGGCGAAGGGACTCGTCGCCGGGCGTTGACCAGCGAAGACCGAGCGGTCATCGCCGCCGGGCTTACCAGTGGGTGGTCCCATGCCTACATCGGGACCAAGATCGGCCGGGACCGGACGGTGGTGTGGCGGGAGGTGAACCGCAACCGAGGACCGGACGGCTCCTACATCGGAGCGGTGGCGCACCGGGCCGCGCACGAGCGTCGGCGCCGGCCGAAGGCGTTCAAGCTCGTCGAGAACCAGGACCTGTGCGAGCGGATCGCGGAGTGGATGGACCAGGGGTGGTCGCCGAAGCTGATCGCGCTGGTGCTCGCCGCGGACCATCCACGCGGCAGCATGGACCGGGTGTCGCACGAGACGATCTACCAGGCGCTGTACGTCCAGACCCGTGGCCGGCTCCGCGCTGACCTGCACCAACAGCTGAGCCTGCAGCGGCCTCGCCGTCGGCACCGGACCGGTCCCCGGTGTGGAGGGTCGACCCCGTACGCCGAGGCGTTCAAGATCGGCCAGCGACCACCTGAGGTCGCCGACCGGGCGGTCCCCGGGCACTGGGAAGGCGACCTGCTCATCGGCGCTGCCAGCGGGTCGGCGGTCGGCACCCTGGTCGAGCGGACCACCCGGTTCACGATCCTGCTGCACCTGCCCGGCCGCCACGACGCCGAGAGCGTGGCGGAGGCGATGATCCGCGAGATGACCAAGCTGCCTGAGCATCTGCGCCGCTCGATCACCTGGGACCGGGGCAGCGAGCTGGCCGAGTACCGGCGCATCCAACTCGCCCTCGACGCCCCGGTCTACTTCTGCGACCCCCGCTCACCGTGGCAACGCGGCACCAACGAGAACACCAACCGGCTGCTCCGGTTCTGGCTCGCCAAGGGCACCGACCTCTCGGTCCACACCGCCGAGGACCTGCAACGCATCGCCGACACCCTCAACCGACGACCCCGCCCTACCCTGGACCTACAGACCCCCGCCCAACGACTCAACCAGCTGCTCACCCAGGCAGCCTGAGAACCGTTGCTTAGACCGCTGGACCTCGCCCCCATGGGGAGCACCGGTTTTCCTGCATACCGTGGGAAACTGCACCGGTCTGGATCGTTCCAATGAAGGTCGCTACGGTGGGCGCATGCGAGTAGGTGTGCTGACCGGAGGCGGGGACTGCCCTGGACTGAACGCGGTGATCCGGGCCGTGGTGCGCAAGGGCGTCGGGGTGTACGGCTTCGACTTCGTCGGGTTCCGGGACGGCTGGCGGGGTCCGCTGGAGAACGTGACCGTCCCCCTCGGCGTCAACGAGGTCCGCGGGATCCTGCCGCGCGGCGGCACGATCCTCAAGTCGTCGCGGACCAACCCGTTCAAGGTGGAGAACGGCGTCGAGCGGATCAAGGAGAACCTCGCCGCCAACGGCATCGACGCGCTGATCGCGATCGGTGGCGAGGACACCCTCGGCGTCGCGACGAAGCTCGCCGACCTCGGGGTGAAGGTCGTCGGCGTCCCGAAGACCATCGACAACGACCTGTCCGGCACCGACTTCACCTTCGGCTTCGACACCGCGGTCAACATCGCGACCGAGGCCATCGACCGGCTGCACACCACCGCCGAGTCCCACCACCGGGTCCTCGTGGTCGAGGTGATGGGCCGGCACGCCGGCTGGATCGCCCTGCACTCCGGCATCGCCGGCGGCGCGAGCGCGGTGCTGATCCCCGAGCAGCCCTTCGACATCGAGAAGCTCTGCGAGCACGTCGAGACCCGGTTCGAGACGCACTACTCGCCGATCATCGTCGTCTCCGAGGGCGCGGTCCCTGCCGAGGGCGCCACCGATGAGCAGGGAATGACTCTGGTCTCGGGGGAGAAGGACGCCTTCGGCCACGTCCGCCTCGGCGGCATCGGTGACCGGCTCGCCGGCGAGATCGAGGCCCGCACCGGCAAGGAGGCCCGGGCCGTCGTGCTCGGCCACATCCAGCGCGGCGGCACCCCCACGGCGTTCGACCGCTGGCTTGCCACCCGGTTCGGCCTGCACGCCATCGACGCCGTGGCCGAGAAGGACTTCGGCAAGATGGTCGCCCTGCGCGGCACCGACATCATCCGGGTCCCGTTGAGCGAGGGCACCGCGGAGCTGAAGCTGGTCAGCCCCGAGGAGTACGCCGAGGCGGCGGTCTTCTTCGGCTGACAGCAGGCTTCACTCCATCGGGCTGAGCCGTTCGGGCCATGCCGGATGGTCAGCCCGACCCTGACGCGCGGCCGTCCGGACAGTTCTTTGCCGTACCGCAACATTGCGGGGGGCGCGACCTTAGCGTCGCCGCATGCTCAACGGGGACGGGTCCGGGAATCGCTGCGAGGCGACCACCCGGCCCGAGCCATGGCACCTGGCGGTGGTGCTGCCTGCCTTCAACGAGGAAGGACTGCCCGGGTTCCTCGTCGAGCTCGAGGCCCACCTCCGCCCAGTGGTGTCCCGCCTGTCGTTCGTGGTCGTCGACGACGTGTCGACGACCCCGGTCGCAGAGGTGCTGCGCTCGCCCGTGCCCGCCATGCGCTCTCGGGTCACGGTCATCCGCAACGAGGAGAACCTGGGCCACGGACCCTCCGCGCTCCGCGCCTACCACGGCGGACTGGCAACGAGCGCCGACCTCGTGCTCCACGTGGACGGTGACGGCCAGTTCCTCGGCGAGGACGTGGCCCGGCTCGTCGGCGAGCTCGGCGACGCGGACGGCGTGGTGGGCGTTCGCCGCAGCCGCACCGACCCGTGGTACCGCACGATCCTGACCCGGTGCGCCCGGCTCCTCGTCACGATCGCGTCGAGCGGTGTCGGGGACGCCAACACGCCGCTGCGGCTCTATCGCAGGGAGGCCCTGGTGACGCTGCTCTCGCGCGTCGAGTCGTCGGCGTCGGTGCCCCATCTCCAGTTCTCGATGATCGAGGGACGGACCGGCCTGGCCGTCCGCGAGGTGCCGGTGACCCACCGGCTGCGGCGGGGGACGAGCACGGTCGGCACCATGTGGCGCCAGGGCCGGGTGAGGTTGCCGTTGCCCAGCCGGCGGCTCATCGGCTTCTCGGCTCGTGCCGCCCTCGAAGTGGTCGCCTGCATGCGGCGGTTGGACGATGGCAGCGACGTCATCCACCCGGCGCCCGTCGGTCGTGAAGCCGCCGCCTGACCCGGCCCGGCTCGCCCGCGGGCTGGCTGTCGCCGGCCTCCTCGGTGTCGTCGTCGTGCTGGCCGTGTGCTCGTTCGGCCAGGAGCTGTCCTTCGACGAGTCCTACAACCTCCAGGTCGTCCAGCACCTGCTGCATGGCCACCGCTACGCGACCGACGGGTTGCTGCTGCCGGTCGGCGACTCGAGCGAGTTCGACTGGCGGATCACCACCGGACCCACGATGCTGCTCCCGGTCACCGCGGTCGCGGCGCTGCTGGGCGAGCACGTCTGGGTCTACCGGCTGGTCCCGCTCGCGTTCTTCCTGCTGCTGGTGGCCGGCTGGTTCAGGCTCGGCCGGGACCTGGGCGGCTTCTGGGTGGGCGCCGCCGGGGCGGCCGCGGTGCTGGCCCTCGACACCGCCTCGGCCACGTGGGGCGTCTCGGTCTACTTCGGCCCGGGTGACGTCATGGGGGAGGCTGCGGCGGCGGGGCTCGTCGTCCTGGCCGCGCTCAACCTCCGCCGGCCGGTCCGGGCCGGCGTGCTTGTCGGACTGGCGGTCCTGACCAAGACGGTGATCGTCCTGATGGTGCCCGCGGTCGTCGTCGGGGTCGTCTGGGTCGCCCGGCGCTCCGGGGTCGGCCGCCGGGTCTGGCTGAGATTCGCCGGTGCCGCCCTCGCGCCGATCGGCGTCTGGCAGGTCTACCGGTTCGCCGCCGCCGGACCCGACCGGGCACAAGCCGCGAACGCGAAGTTCGTGGGGTTCCTCATCCATGGCGGGTCCGGCATCGTCCAGCCGGACGCCACCACGATCACGAGCTGGTCGAAGCTGACTTCCCAGGCGCCGCTGCTGGTGCCGGGGCCGGCCGTGCTCGCCCTCGCGGTCGTCGCGCTGCTGCTCGCGGTGCTGCTCATCGGCCGGCGTCTCGCCTCGTCGGCGCCGTCCGAGCCCGGCGCGCCGGAGGCGGCGGACCGCGCACCGGACCGCGCAGCGGACCGGGTCCCGGTGCTCGTGCTGGGCTCGGCCGGACTCCTCGTCGAGCTCTGGTACGTCCTGGTCAGCAGCCAGGGGTGGGTGCGTCACTCGGTGACGGGGAGCTTCCTGCTGTTCCCCGCCCTGGTCGTCGTCACCGCGGCGTACGTGTCGAAGGTCGGGGCTCCGGGGCGGCGGGCGTTGCTGGGCACCGCCACGGCAGGGCTGCTAGGTGTGACGGTGGGGCTGCACCTGGCGGCCGCGCTCACCTTCGACGGACCGGACCTGGCGGCCCAGCGTCGGGTGGCCGAGCGTGTCAGCGAGGAGCCGGGCGGCTACATGTACGCGCGGCACAACCGGATGGCCGACCTGATGCTCCTCGGCGCGCCCGACCCGCGGCCGGCCGACGAGGGTGGTGGTCTCGTGGTCCTCAGGCACGACGGCGACTCGCCCAACATCTTCTTCGACGCCCAGCTCGCGGCCTGCAGCACGGTGGTCTTCGACCTCGGCGGCTACACCGGCTGCGAGCTGCCTCCCGGTCCGGTCCCGCCGGCGCTCGCCGACCACCCGCTGGTCGCGGGGGACCAGTCGGGCTGACCGTCGGGCCGGCTCGGTGTCGTTGCTGGCGAAAACCTGCCGATTGGGGCACGGTGGCACCCACCAGCTGTCACTCGGAACAGGGGCCACCATGACGACCGTCGCGCGGGACGAGATCGACTACAACGGGCCGGAGCCTGACCTGAAGCGGGTCATGGGCCCCAAGCTGCTCCTGCTCTTCATCGTCGGCGACATCCTCGGAGCCGGTGTCTACGCGGTGACCGGCCAGCTGGCCGGCCTGGTCGGCGGTATCGCGTGGCTGCCGTTCCTGCTCGCCTTCGTCGTGGCGACACTGACCGCGCTCTCCTACCTCGAGCTGGTCACCAGCTACCCCCAGGCCGCCGGCGCGGCGCTCTACACGCACAAGGCGTTCGGCGTGCACTTCGTGACGTTCCTCGTCGCCTTCGCGGTGATCTGCTCGGGCATCACGAGCGCCTCGACCTCGGCCAACGTGCTCGCCCAGAACCTCACCGGCGGGCTGGTCGTCAACGGCTGGCTCGACGAGCAGCCCGGCACCGGCGTCGTGACCGTCATCGCCCTGGCGTTCATGGTGCTGCTCGCGCTGATCAACCTGCGCGGGGTCGGCGAGTCGGTGAAGTTCAATGTGGTGCTGACGCTCGTCGAGATCACGGCCCTGGCGATCGTGATCGGCGTCGGCTTCTACGTCATGGCCCAGGGCGACGGTGACTTCAGCCGGCTCACGACGTTCTCCGACGACGGTGACAAGGGGCTGTTCCTCGCGGTCACCGCGGCCACGTCGATCGCGTTCTTCGCCATGGTCGGCTTCGAGGACTCGGTGAACATGGTCGAGGAGACCAAGGATCCGGAGCGGATCTTCCCGCGCACCATGCTCACCGGGCTGGGCATCGCGGTGGTCATCTACATGCTGGTGGCGGTCTCGGTCGTCACCGTGCTGACCTCGAGCCAGATCGAGGAGATCAACCAGGCGGCCGGTCGCACGCTGCTCGAGGTGGTCCACATCGGCGCCCCGGACTTCCCGATCGACAAGGTCTTCCCGTTCCTGGCGTGCTTCGCGGTGGCCAACACCTCGCTGATCAACATGATGATGGCCAGCCGGCTGCTCTACGGGATGGCCAACCAGGACGTGCTGCCGCGGACCCTCGGCAAGGTGTCACCCAACCGCCGCGCGCCGTACGTCGGAATCATCTTCTCCACCGCACTCGCCCTCGGGCTGATCGTCTACGTCGCCGAGAGGGCCGAGTCCGACATCGTCATCAACCTCTCCTCGGTCACCGCGCTGCTGCTGCTGTGCGTGTTCACCGTCGTCAACGTCGCCTGCCTGGTGCTGCGCCGCGACGGCCGGCGGCCGGGGTCGTTCCGCTCGCCCGGGCTCACCCCGGCGCTCGCCGCGGTGCTGTGCGCGTTCCTGGTGGGCCCATGGGTCGACCGGGACTCGCTGATCTACCAGATCGCCGGTGGCCTGATGCTGGTCGGCGTGGTGCTGTGGGCGCTGACCTGGGCCACCAACCGCGGCGTGCGTGCCAAGAAGACCGGCTTCCGCGACATCGAGCATCTCGACTAGCGGGCACCGCCGGAAGTTCGTCGGGTGTCCCGCACCCCGGGCGCGCACCTCCACGAACTTCCGGCGGCACCCACCAGTGACCGCCGCTACATGAGAACGATGCCGGGTCCCCGGTCGCTCCCCTCTACCCTTGACAGGTGAGCAGCACCGTCCCCGACCTCGAGGCCCTGCGCGCCCTCAACCCGGCCCAGCAGCCGGACTACCCCGACCGCGCGGCCGTCGACGCCGCCGTGGCCCGGCTCCGGACGATGCCGCCGTTGGTCTTCGCGGGCGAGTGCGACGAGCTGAAGGACAAGATCGCCGCCGTCTCGCGCGGCGAGTCGTTCATGCTCATGGGCGGCGACTGTGCCGAGACGTTCGCCGGTGTCACCGCCGACAACGTGCGCAACAAGCTGCGGGTGCTGCTCCAGATGGCGGTGGTCCTCACCTACGCCGCGTCGGTGCCGGTGGTGAAGGTCGGCCGGATCGCCGGCCAGTACGCCAAGCCGCGCTCCTCCGACCTCGAGACCCGCGAGGGCGTGACCCTGCCCGCCTACCGAGGCGACGCCGTCAACGGGTTCGACTTCACCGCCGAGGCCCGGGTGCCCGACCCGCAGCGGCTGGTCGACGTCTACAACTCCTCGGCGGCCACCCTCAACCTGGTCCGCGCCTTCGTGACCGGCGGTTACGCCGACCTGCGCCAGGTGCACACCTGGAACACCGACTTCGTGCGCGAGTCCTCGGTCGGCGAGCAGTACGAGCTGGTCGCGGCAGAGATCGACCGGGCCCTGACGTTCATGCAGGCGATCGGCGCCGACCCCGACGAGTTCCACCGGGTCGACTTCCACACCTGCCACGAGGGGCTCGTCCTCGACTACGAGCACGCGATGACGCGCATCGACTCCCGCACCGGGACGCCGTACGACGTCTCGGCCCACTTCGTGTGGATCGGCGAGCGCACCCGCCAGCTCGACGGCGCCCACGTGGAGCTGTTCCGCCACATCCGCAACCCGATCGGCGTGAAGCTCGGCCCCGGCACCACTGCGGACGACGCGCTGGCGCTCGCCGCGAAGCTGAACCCCGACAACGAGCCGGGCCGGCTCACCTTCATCACCCGGTTCGGGGCCGGCCGGATCCGCGACGGCCTGCCCGACCTGGTGGAGAAGGTCACCGCGTCCGGCGTCGAGGTCGCTTGGGTGTGCGACCCGATGCACGGCAACACCTTCGAGGCGTCCTCGGGCTACAAGACCCGCCGCTTCGACGACGTCATCGACGAGATCAAGGGCTTCTTCGAGGTGCACCGCTCGCTCGGCACCTGGCCCGGCGGTGTCCACGTCGAGCTGACCGGCGACGACGTCACCGAGTGCGTGGGCGGCGGCGAGGAGCTGCTCGAGGTCCACCTCGGCGAGCGCTACGAGTCGGTCTGCGACCCGCGGCTCAACCGGGTGCAGTCGCTGGAGCTCGCGTTCCTCGTCGCGGACATGCTGCGCAACGCGTGAGCCGGCGGGCGGGTGTGAACCGGATCACGCCCCCGGCCGTGCAACGGTCATGACCCTCGCCACGCTCTCTCGCACGCTCCTCGTTCCCGCGGTGGCCACGGCCGCCGCCGCTGCCCTGGTGCTCCCGTCCGGCACGGCCCACGCACGCTCCGTCCATCCGGGCTCGCCCGCAGCCCGGGCCGCGTCTGTGACCGTCGCCAACATGGCGTTCAGCCCGGCGTCGGTGAGCACCACGCTCGGCGGGGCGGTCACTTGGACCTTCAAGGACGCGACCGCGCACACGACCACCTCCGACCAGGGCTTCTGGGACAGCGGGACCAAGTTCGGCGGGTCGACGTACACCCGCACGTTCACCTCGGCCGGGACCTTCGCCTACCACTGCACGATCCACTCGATGATGCGCGGGACCGTGAAGGTGCCGGTGGCAGCGAGCGGCAGCGCCGGCAAGGGCTACAAGCTCACCTGGGCCACCACCAGGGGCCGCAACGCGATCACCTACGACGTCCAGACCCGGCTGGGCAGCGGCGCGTGGGTCTCGCTCAAGAAGGCGACCACCGGCACGCACGCGAAGTTCAACCCGGCCAAGGGGGGCAAGTACTCCGTGCGAGCCCGCACCGCGAAGGGCGGCAAGCGGTCGGGCTGGTCGCCGACCGTCACGGTCACCATCTCCTGACCCAGGCGCAGCGGCCCGCCTCGAGTGTCAGGCGGGGTCGCCGACCAGCGAGACCTCGCTGATCGCGGTGAAGTCCCTCGCGGCGTTGCCGGTGCCGGGTTTGGACACCTTCACGATGCGCAGCAGCACCTTGCTCGTGACCACGTCGGGGACGTCGGTCATCTGGAGCTCGCGGGACTCCTGGAGCTGCTGGCGCACCTTGGTGCCGTCGTCGAACTGCCACACGACCGCCTTGATGCGGCGGTTGCCGGCGTACCAGTCGAAGGTGCGGCCCTGGCTGTCGGTCGAGGTCTTGGCATAGCCGTTGATCATCCCCACCCGGTGCAGCTCGGTGGGGTCGGCCAGGGTGAAGACCAGGGTCATGTCGGCGGCGTTCCCCGCCGCGCGCCAGGCCGTCTCGGGCACGCCGTCGAGCATGTTGCTCGCGTCGTAGGACACCTGGTCGCCGTTGACGTCCTCGTTGGGCGGCGCCGTCCGGGGGGCCTTGGCGGAGGCGTGGCTCGCGACGTCGTCGCCGTCGCTGCCCTCGGTCGGGCCCTGGGAGGTGCCCGAGCCGCCGTGGTCGTCGGCCGACTCGTCGGCGCCGTCGCGGACCAGGAACCACCAGCCCGCCGCGACGAGGACGAGCACCAGGGCGGCCGCCAGGATCCACAGCACCGGGCTCCGGCGCTCCTCGTCGTAGTCGTACTCGTAGCCGTAGTCGGGCCCCGAGTCGTAGGCGTCGTGCGCCTGGGACTCCTGGGACTCCTCAGAGTCCTCGGTGAGCACGACCGGCGCCGAAGCAGGGGTGGCCGGCGTCGAGGTGGTGGCGGTGTTGAGGGGTCCGTACGGCGTGTAGCCGACCACCTCGTCGGCGTAGAGCGGGTAGCGAGGAGGCGGCGGGGGAGCGACGGCGGCGGGCGGGGTGCGCGGGTCGGCGGCGGGCGTCCGCCGCTCGGCGGTGTCGATGCGCCAGTCGTCGTCGGTGACCGGGCTGCCGGCCGCGGTGCCGCCAGCGGTGCCGCCGGCGATGCCGCCAGTGGTGCCGACAGTGGTGCCGCCAGGGGTGGAGGGGTCCACCGGCGCGCCGCAGTTGGTGCAGAACCGGCCCACGCCGAGCTGGTGGCCACACGACGAGCACGAGCCCATGAACAACCTCCTCCGTTGCGGATCGTAGTCCGCCGGGCGCATCGTCGCAGGTCAGGAGGGTCGCACGAGAGCCGTGGCGTCCTTGCGCCCGACCGCACCGGGGAGGTGGCGCACCGCGGTCGCGAGCTCGCGCAGGGCGACGCCGTCCAGCGCACTCGGGCCGTCGCAGAGGGCCGACTCGGGGTGCGGGTGCACGTCGACCATCACTCCGTCGGCGCCGACCGCGATCGCCGCGCGGGCCAGCGGGACGACGAGGTCCTTGCGTCCCGCCGCGTGGCTGGGGTCGACGATCACCGGCAGGTGGCTCACGGCCTGGACGGCAGGCACCGCCGAGAGGTCCAAGGTGTTGCGGTAGGCGGTCTCGAAGGTCCGGATCCCGCGCTCGCAGAGGACGATGTCGAGGTTGCCGCGCTGGGCGACGTACTCCGCCGCCATCAGCCACTCCTCGAGGGTGGCGTTCATGCCCCGCTTGAGCATGACCGGCTTCCCGCACGTGCCGACCGCCTGCAGCAGTCCGACGTTGCCCATGTTGCGGGTGCCGACCTGGAGCATGTCGGCGTACTCGACGACGACCGGCACGTCCCGGGCGTCGACCACCTCGGTGACCACGGGCAGCCCGGTGGCGGCGCCGACGTCGGCGAGGATCTCGAGGCCCTCGGCGCCGAGGCCCTGGAACGCGTACGGCGACGTGCGCGGCTTGAAGGCGCCGCCCCGGAGCAGCGCGGCGCCGGCGCCCTTGGCCATCTGGGCGGCCTCGAGGGCCTGCTCCCGGCTCTCGACGGCGCACGGCCCGGCCATGAAGGTGAACGTCTCCGGACCGACCGGCACCCGGATGGTGGCGCCGACCCACACCGTGGACCGGCTGCGGTGGTGCTGGCGGCTGACCAGCTTGTAGGGGTCGGAGATGCGGTGCACGTCCGCGACCCCCCTGAGGGTCCGGAGGTTGAGGTGGTGGAAGGAGTCGATGTCCCCGACCAGGCCGATGATCGTGCGCACGAGGCCCTTGGACACGAACGCCTCTCCGCCGACCGCCTGGACCCGCGCGACGACGGCGGCGATGTCCTCGTCGGTCGCGTCTGGCGCCATGACCACGACCATGGCCGCGACCCTAGGACGGTCCGTGCGTCGGTGAGACGCCGAACTCAGAGTGCGGACAGGTGTGACCCAACCGTGACCCGTGGCGCTCCCGGGCGGGCCGGCGACCGGTCGGCCGCCGGCCCGCTGAGCGAGCCCCCCAGGCTAGAAACTGTCGGGCCGAGGCTTCACCGCGGCACTGCTCTGCCCGCCGCCCGGCTGGACGACCCCGTTGACGGACAGCGTGTAGAGCGCCTGCGGCTGGTACTGCTCGGTCGGCTCGTCGTAGGCGACGATCGCGACCACCCGCGGGTACTGGTGCAGGCTGTTGACCTGTCCCTTGGTCAGGTGGCTGCGACGCCCGGGCAGGTCGATGATGCGGACCTTGTGGCGCTTCGTGTCGAGACCCACGACCCGCACGTTCCACGCGTGCACGGTCACCGGCAGGAGCTCGGTGGCCGACTGGAACGGCGCGGTGGAGGACCCGTCGTTGACAGTGGTGCCGCCGACCGAGACGTCGTCGACGTACCAGCCTCCCTCGTTCACCCCGCCGTCGCTGACGTAGCGGAACCCGATCACGATCGACTGGCCCGCGTAGGCAGACAGGTCGAAGGTCTGCGTGGCCCAGCCGTCCGCGTCGCCGTTGAGGGCCGGTCCGAGCGGGCCGTCGACGGTGTTGGCGTTGGCCAGCGCGTGGTAGGTCTTGCCGCCGTCGGTCGAGACCACCGTGTAGGCGTAGTCGAAGCCGAACTCGGCGAGGTGGTACTCGTCGAAGGTCAGCGTCGGGTTCGTCGTGGGCACGTCGACCTCGGTGACCGCACTCGCGTCCAGGTTGGAGGAGTTGCCCGACCACAGCGCCGGGTCGCCGCTCTGCAGCGGCGGGTCGGCGACGGTGGTCCACTTGAGGGGCTCGGGGACAAGAGTCTTGGCACCCTTGAAGGTCAGCTTGCGCAGGTCGTCACCGTCGAGGTAGAGGCCGCTCCTGCCCCGGAGGCCGACGTAGTCCGCCCCGTTGGCCGGGGCGCCGTCGGCGGCGTAGGAGCGAGGGTTGCCCAGGTTGACCGTCGAGTTCAGGCTCTTCGACGTGACCCGGCCCCGCGGGATGCCCGCGGAGGCGCCGTTCTTGCCGAGGACCTGGTCGACAAGCGTCGCGGTCTGGAAGTCGTGCAGCACGTCGAAGACGTCGGTGCCCGGCGCGTAGCCGTCGAGCTGGTGCTGGACGCCGGCCAGGCCCTGGTCGGCCCCGTCGCGGTGCAGGCTGCTCATGAAGCCCTGGCCGTAGCGGTCGAAGAGGAACAACATGAACGACCACGCCTCGCCGTAGTCGGCCAGGATGGTGCTCGGGTCCTTCTGGTCACCCCAGAGGGTCAGGGAGTTCTCCGGACCTCCGCAGTCGATCGGGTTCGGGTTGAACGGCGTCTGGACGTTGCCGAAGCCCTGGTAGCAGTAGATGTGGCTCTGCGCCCCCTTCTCGAACACGGTGCGCGAGGCGTCGCCGTAGCCGGTGAGCGAGATGGCGAAGTCGGACAGCCCCTCGTTCACCCAGCTCCGCTCGGCCGGGTCCTGGTAGTACTGCAACAGGTGCTGGTACTCGTGGGCGAAGGTGCCCTCGTAGAGGAACGGCCGCGCCGACCTGCTGGTGCACGGGTCGTTGGTCGGGTCGTCCGGCGGGTTGGCCGTCGTACGGTGCACCCAGTCGTAGGCGTCGATCGTCATGATGTTGCGGTCGAGCAGCTCGTTGAACTGCGAGGAGAAGAAGCCCGCGATGTAGGTCGGAGCCTGGTTGACGCCGAGGTAGTAGTTGTCGTCGCGGACGTTGTCGACGAGCGTCATGATCTTGTCGCCGTCGCCGGTGGGGTCCACGCCCGAGACCACGTTGCCGCTCCCGTCGCGGTCCGGGGCGACGCTGAAGGCCGCCGACTCCTTCGGGAACATGTTGTCGTCGAACTGGTCGGCCAGCTCCTGTGCCTGCGCCTGGGTGACCGTGGTGGTGCCGGGCACCTGGGTGCGGCAGTCACCGGCCGGGAAGGCGGTGTCGTTGGCGACCCACACCTCGATCTTGGCCCCGACCGCCATCAGCGTGTAGTCCTTGCGGTAGAGGATGCCGTTGAAGTCGTCCAGCGCGATCAGCGTGCGCACCGTGCCGACCGGCGGCGTGACCCCGGCCGCAGCTGCCTGCGACGGCCTGGCGCTCTTCAGCTGGAGGTTCCCGGTCGAGAAGCGCGCGTTCGGCTTGACCTCACGCGCGTCTGATCGCAGCGCGCGCTTGTGCGCGGCCTTGCCGTGCGCCTTCTTCTGCGCCTGGTGCCGGGAGTCGTTGGCCGCCGCGGGAGTGCCCGAGGCCGTCATGGTCAGTCCTACCGCGAGTGCCGCCGCCGAGAGGGCGGCGACGGCTCGCGTCCTTGCTTGTGTCATGAGTTCTCCCATTCGTCCGAGTCCGACACTGGTGCCTAACCCATTTGCGGCTGCGCAAGCAACACCCCAAGGGGGGCCATCCTGCTTCAGACGGTGAGGTGCTGGACCTCGCCCTCGACCTTGCGCCGTGGTCCGAGCTCGACGAGCAGCATCGCGGCGAGGACGAGAACGCCGCCGAGCAGCATCCGGGACGTCAGCGACTCGCCGCCCAGGAGCACGGCGAACAGGGCCGCGAACACCGGCTCGGTGCTCATGATGATCGCGGTCCGGGTGGGGGAGAGCTGCGACTGCGCCCAGGTCTGCGCGGCCAGGGCGCCGGCGCCCGCGACCAGCGCCATGTAGACGATCGCCAGCCAGTCCCCCGGCCGATCCGGCAGCACGATGCCGTCCGGGGCGGTCGCCACGAGGCAGACCACGGCGATGACCAGGAGCTGGACCACCGACAGGCCGAGCGCGTCCTCGGCCCGGGACCAGGCGCCGAGAGCCACGATGTGCAGCGCGTAGAGCACGGCGGCCACGAACGTGATGGCCTCGCCGTAGCCGACGGAGAAGCCGTCCAGGGTCAGGAGCGCGAGCCCGGCCGTGGCCAGCGCCACCGCGGCCCACGTCATCCGGGTGATCCTGGTGTGCAGGACCAGGCTGGCCAGGAGCGGCGTGCACACGACGTACATGCCGGTGACGAAGCCGGAGACGCTGGCCGGCGTGTGCGCGAGCCCCGCGGTCTGCAGGATCTGCGCTACGCCGTACACCAGGCCGAGCACACCGGACCGCCGCCAGGCCTCGCGGTCCAGCGCGAACACCGCCCGGTGCATCACCACGAGCGTCACCAGGCCGGCGATGGTGAACCGCACCGCGAGGAAGTCCAGCGTCGGCACCCGGTCGAGCAGGTCCTTGATGAGGAAGAACGTGCTGCCCCAGCTGGCCGTGGTCAGCAGCAGCGCGCCGGTCGCGAGCAGCTGGCCGCGTCGGGACGTTCGCGAGCCCTCGGTCGTCACCACTGGCGCAGCCTCTTCACGAGTGCGATCTGGTCGCTGCCGGGATCGCGTGAGCCGGGCGTCTCGAGGATGAACGGCACGCCGTCGGTGGCCGGGTGCCGGAGCAGCTCCTCGACGGCGCCGAGGCCGATGTGGCCCTGCCCGAGCCGCTCGTGCCTGTCGCGCATCGAGCCGCGGGGGTCCTGGCTGTCGTTGAGGTGCACCAGCCGCAGCATGCCCGGTCCGGCGATCTCCACCACCCGATCCACGGTGCGGGTCGTGCCACCCTGCTCGTCGAGCGGCGCGCCGGCGGCGAACGCGTGGCAGGTGTCGAGGCAGACCCCCGCCTTGGGGTGGTGGTCGAGCGCGTCGAGGTACGCCGCCAGGTCCTCGACCCCCGCGCACAGCGAGCGGCCCTGGCCCGCGGTGGGCTCTAGCAGCAGCCACGGCATCCGCGGGTCGTCGATGGTGTCCAGGATCGGCAGCAGCGCCTCACGGACCCGTCGCAGCGCGGCCTCGTGCAGTCCGGGGCCACCGGTGGGATCGACGTACGACCCGGTGTGCACCACGACCGCCTCGGCACCGATCGCCACCGCCCGCAGCAGGTTGTGCGCGACCGAGGCGACGGACCGCTCGTAGGTCAGGGGAGTGGGGGAGCCTAGGTTCACGAGGTAGGGCGCGTGGACGACCACGCGGATCCCGCTCTCGGCGCAGCCCTCCCGGAACGCGGCGTCCTCGGCGGGCCGCCCGGCGCTGAGCGCCCACCCCCGTGGGTTGCCGGTGAACACCTGGAGCGCCTCGAGGCCGAGCTCGCGAGCGCCCTTGAGCGTCCCCTTGACCAGTCCCGGGCCGACCTTGACGTGGGTGCCGACCGGGTTCCGCAGCGCGGTCACACGAGGTAGATGATGACCGTCGACCCCTTGGGGATCTCCGTGCCGGCCCCGGGGTCCATGGAGAACACGTAGCCGAGGCCGATGTAGCCCGGCGCCTGCGCGACGTCGACGTCGAAGCCGGCGGCCTGCAGGGCCGCGGTGGCGTCGTCGACGCCCTGCGCAACGACGTCGGGCACCTCAACCAGCTGCGGTCCGAGGGACACGAGCAGCTGGACGGTGTCGTTCTTGAACAGCGTGCCGTCCTTCGGGTCCTGCGAGATCACCAGGCCCTCGGAGACCGAGTCGGAGTACTGGTGGGAGACGTCCACCTTGAGGCCGCGCTGCTTGAGCGCCTTCTCCGCGTCCGTGGCGCTCTTGCCGACCCAGCTGCCCACCGGGATCGGCCGGCGGCCCTTGGACACCACCAGGTCGACGACGGTGCCGAACCGCAGGGTGCTGCCCTCCTTCGGGTCGGAGGCGATCACGATGCCCGCGGGGACGGTCTCGGAGAACTTCTCGGTGGCCTTGCCGAAGGCCATGTTGGCCTTCTGGATCCGGTCCTGGGCCTCGTCGACGGTGATCCCGGTGAGCTTTGGCAGCTGGGCGACCGCGCGCCCCTTCGACATCACGATCGTGACGTCGGTCCCCTTGAGCACCCGCTGGCCGGCGGTCGGGTCGGTGCTGACGACGAGGCCCTCGTCGACCGCGTCGGAGTAGACCGGCTCGCCGACCTTCACGTCGAGCCCGGCGTCCTCGAGCTTGGTCTGCGCCTCGTCCTGGGAGAGGTTCAGCACCGCCGGCGTCGTGGTGTACCTGGCGTAGCCGAAGTACCACGCACCGGTGCCGACCGCTGCCGCGAGCAGCAGTGCCAGGATCAGCAGGATCGGCCCGCGCCGGCGGCGGCGGGGCCGCTTCGCGGGGCGCGAGGGTGGGGTAGACGGCGGGACCGGCCGCGGCCGTTCGGTGACGGTGGTGGGCTCGCGCGGCCGCTCGATGGTCGAGGTGACCTCACGCCGCGGGCCGAGCAGCGCCTCGAGGTCCGACTCCTGCCAGGACTCCGGGACGGTGCCGCCGCCCGCGGGACCCTGACGGACGAGCACCTCGGTCGTATCGAGGGTCTTGCGTGGCATCAGGTCCTCGACCAGCTCGGTATCGGAGGGGACCCCAGCGGCGACCGCCTGCTTGACCCGGCGCAGGTGGTGGAGGAGCACCCCGGCGTCCGCGGGCCGCTGCTCGCGGTCCCGGGCGGTGGCCCGCGCCACCAGCGCGTCGACGTAGTCGGGCACGCCGGGGGCCATCCGGGACGGCGGTGGGACGTCCTCGTGCACGTGCTTGTAGGCCACCTGGATCGGGGTCTCGCCCTCGTGCGGCTTCTTGCCGGTGAGCAGCTCGTAGAGGATCACGCCGACGGCGTAGACGTCGGCGCGCGCGTCGGACCGGCCCTCGACGACGAGCTCGGGAGCGACGTAGGACACCGTGCCGATGAGCACGCCGGTCGCGGTGTGCTGGGTGGTCGCGCTCACGGCCTTGGCCAGCCCGAAGTCGGCCACCTTGACCCGGCCGTCGTCGGAGATCAGGACGTTCTCCGGCTTGACGTCGCGGTGCACGAGCCCGGCGCGGTGCGCGGCGGCCAGCGCCGACACGATCGGCTCCAGCAGCGCGAGCGCGCGAGCGGTCTTGAGGGGTGCCTCCTTGCCGATCGTGTCGCGCAGCGTGTGGCCGGGGATCAGCTCCATGGCCAGGAAGACGGTGCCGTCGTCGTTGCCCTGGTCGAAGACGCCGACGACGTTGGGGTGGGAGAGCTTCGCGGCCGAGCGCGCCTCGGCCACGAACCGCGCCGCGAACTCGTCGTCGTCGCCCAGGCCGGGGTGCATCACCTTGACCGCGACGGTGCGGTCCAGCCGCAGGTCGTTGGCCTCGTAGACGGTGGCCATGCCACCGCGGGCGATCCGCGAGCCGATGAGGTAGCGGTTGTCGAGGACCCGCCCGCTCAGGTGGTCGGTGGGATCGTGCTTCTCCTGCCTGTCCTGCGCAGGGTCGCTCGCCCGCTGCACGGCGCCCTCGGGGGCGTGCCGGTCAGTCACGGCGACCTCCTGCACCCGGACGGGGAAGCGGATCCGGATGCTCCATCGTACGGACGAGCGCTGATTTACCCCATTCATGACGTTCCGGCGAGCCGTCCGGCTCCCCGTGGCCGCGGGGCGGGGCCCTGCTGCAGCGGCGTACCCGCTGGTGCCAGCATGTGGGCATGACACTCGCCGAGGAGGATCTGTCCGCGCTGGTCGACGAGTGGCTGGACTGGCGCCAGGTCGCCGACCGGCTCGGCGTCTCCGCGGCCAAGGTGCGCACGATGATCCGGGACCACGAGCTTGCTGCCGCCCAGCCCCGCGAGGGGTCCGGCCCGCTGGTGCCCGCGGACCTCCTCGGCGAGGACGGGCTGCCCCTGAAGGGGCTGGCAGGCCTGCTGACCGTCCTGCACGACGGCGGCTACGACGACCGCGAGATCATCGCTTGGCTGCACCTCGACGCCGACCTGCCCGGCCGCCCGATCGACGCGCTGCGCGAGAACCGCGGCGCGGAGGTCAAGCGCCGGGCCCAGGCGATGGCGCTCTAGGCGCTCTGGGCACCAGCGCCGCGATGAAGTGGGACCGGACCACCGTCAAGACGGTGGCGATCGTCTTCGTGACGATCATCGCGACGTCGTTCTTCATCAAGTGGACCTTCGACCACGACGGCGAGACCATCAGCCTCGGGGGCGAGGACACGCCCGGGCAGACGACGCGTCCGACGGCGTCGACGACGGTCCGAAGCGGCGACACCGACCCGGTCAGCGGGCTGCCGTGGATCCTCGAGGAGGATCTCCCGGTCGAGGGGCAGGCGACGCTGGTGCTGATCGACCGGGGCGGGCCGTTCCCGTTCCCGGACAGGGACGGATCGGTGTTCAGGAACCTCGAGGGGTTGCTTCCGGACCACGAACGCGGTTATTACCACGAGTACACCGTGGCCACCCCCGGCTCGAAGGACCGCGGCGCCCGCCGGATCATCACTGGCGACGCCGATGAGTTCTACTGGACCGAGGACCACTACAGCTCCTTCGAACGAATCTCACGGAGACCTACATGAGCGGACTCGCCGGCATCCTCGCGCACCACCACGACCCCGGCGTCTACCGCTGGCACGCAGCCTTCCCGGCCCCTGAGGTGGCGCATGCCGTCGAGCACGCCGGCTGGCAGTTCGGGTACGTCGACGGGTGGCACCACCAGACCCGCAGCGAGTTCCTGGCCGCGCTCGGGGAGGCGCTGAACTTCCCCGACCACTACGGCCAGAACCTCGACGCCCTCAACGACTGCCTGCGCGACCTCCCGGGCAACACCGTGCTGCTCTGGGACGGCTGGTGCACGTTGGCCCGCCAGGACGAGGAGGGCTTCAGCAAGGTGCGCTCGATCCTGGGTGAGCACACCGCCACACTCACCACACTGCTGCGCGGTGACGGCCCGGAGGTGGATGTTCCGTCGCTGGACTGAGCGCCTCCGGTCGCTGGGCGCAGGGGTCACCGGGTGTCCGCCTCGTGTGACATGTCCGTGGGTGGGCGGCCGCGCGCGTAGCACGCCGCAACCCGCCCTCAAGGATGCCTTCGGCACCGCTGCGCGGCGCCTGCGGCGTCCTTGACCGCGGGTCCCGAGCGG
>NZ_DASUFR010000021.1:0-2527 GCF_036274455.1 Nocardioides sp.
GCGGTCGTCGGACTGGTCCGCACCGACGCTGGGTCAGGCGGGCGGCTGCTTGCGTACAGCGCGGGCCAGCTTGCGCAGCTGGCTGCCCAGGTTGTGCCGGTTGGTCTCCTCGAGCCAGCCGTCGGGGAACGAGAGGCGAACGACGCGGTGCCAGGCCGAGCCGACCTGGCGGACCAGCGGCCGGGTGTTGTAGCTCAGCCCGTATCGCTGGAAGAGGTCCTCGACCTGCGGCGCGATCTCGGAGTAGCGGTTGCTGGGCAGGTCGGGGAAGCAGTGGTGCTCGATCTGGTGCGAGAGGTTGCCGGTCATCAGGTGCATGAACGGGCTCCCCGAGATGTCGGCCGAGCCCAGCATCTGGCGGACGTACCACTCGCCCTTCGTCTCGTCATCCTTGAGGACCTCGAGCTCGAAGGTCTCGACCCCCTCTGGGAAGTGCCCGCACATGATCACCGAGTGGCTCCACAGGTTGCGGGTGAGGTTGGCGACCGCGTTGGCGGCCAGCGTGCGGCGGAACCGCTTCCCGGAGAGAGCAGGGTGGACGACGTAGTCCTTGGCGGCCTGCTTGCCCGCCTTGCGCAGCGCTTGGCGCAACCGGACCTTCGTCTCCTGCGGCATCCCGCGCTTGCCGCGGATCGCGTCGCCGAGGTCGGCGTCGTACATGGTGATGCCCCACTCGAAGATGCAGGCCGTCACCAGGTTCCAGAGCGGCTGGGCGAGGTGGCGCGGCTGCCACTCCTGCTCCTCGGCGACCCGCATGATGCCGTAGCCGAGGTCGTTGTCCTTGCCGACGATGTTGGTGTACTTGTGGTGCGTCTCGTTGTGGGCGCGCTTCCACTGGTCCACGGGTGAGGAGTGGTCCCACTGCCAGGTGGAGGAGTGGATCTTGGGGTCGCGCATCCAGTCCCACTGGCCGTGCAGGACGTTGTGGCCGATCTCCATGTTCTCGAGGATCTTGGCCAGCGAGAGGCTCACCGTGCCCAGCCACCAGGTCGAGCGCCGCTTGCTGACGAGCAGGATCGCCCGCCCGCCGAGCTCCAGCCCGCGCTGGACCGCGATCACCCGGCGGATGTAGGCCGCGTCGCGCTCACCCCGACTGTCCAGGATCCGCTGCCGGATGGCGTCGAGCTCGGCGCCGATCGCCTCGACGTCGTCGGCGCTCAGGTGAGACGCCGGACCTTGGGTCCGGGTGTCTAAGAGGGTCATTCGACCTCCGGGTCAGACGAGTGTGGGAACGCCATCGGGGACCGAGATGACTGCTGGTCGTCAGCATGGCAGGTACCCCCAACCCGGGGCCATTCAACGTGGCCATTCGGTCCAGGTGTCCGTACCGCGCCCACTACTCGTGCTCGAGCATCCCGACGGCGTCGGAGTAGTCGGTGGTGTAGCCCAGGTGGTCGTCGTCACCGGAGACGCCGGTCTTGAAGAGCACGACCATCAGCACCGCGCCCGCGGTCAGCAGTACGACCAGGCCGGTCAGAAGCGCGTTGGTGCCGGTCCAGAAACCCTGGCCCTCGTCGTCGCCGCTCATCTCGGCCCCCCGGGTCACCCGCGGTGGTGGGGCCGGCGTAGGCCGGCCGTCGCCGGGCGGAACGGTCGCGACCCCTGATGTCAGGTATGCCCGTGTGACACGAGTTGTTTCCGCCGGGTAACCTCCCGGGAAGCCGTGGTCAGGGAGTGGTACTGCGGCGGAGCACCTCGTCATCTGAAGAAAGGCATGTCCTGATGAACTTTGCCCGTCTCGCCTCGCGTGTCGCCATCGGCGGCACGACCGCGGCGCTTGCGGCGGCGTCCCTCGTCGGCGCCACCAGTACGTCGGCCTCGGCGGCCCCGGTCCACACCACCTACAGCTGCGTGAACCCCCTGTTGACATTCGCCGGTGACGTCAGCGTCGACATCGCGCTGCTGCCGAGCACCGCGCCGGCCGGCTTCCCGGTCCCGGCCGGCCTGCTGAGCTTCAACTCCAGCTTCACCGTCGACAACGCGACGGCAACTGGGCTCGGAACCCTCCAGGTCACGGGTGCCAAGTCCGACGACTTCGCCGCCACCTTCGGCGACACGGTCGCGAAGGCGCCGGTCGTGTGGAACGCCCCCCAGCCTCCCGGGCCGACCACCACCTCGTTCAACGGCAAGGGCGCCAACGCCGCCTTCGTCCTGCCGAAGGCCGGCACCTACACCGTGAGCATGCCCAAGGCGTTCACGGTGATCGCGACCAGGGCCGACGGCAGCACCGCGGCCACCGCGCTGTGCACCCAGGCCAACCCGAACCCGCTCGGCACGATCACGCTGAGCAAGCAGAAGGCGACGGTCAAGGCCAAGGCCCCGAAGTCGGCCAAGAAGGGCGCGGTCGTCACCGTCAAGGGCAAGGTCACCAACGAGTTCGTCAAGACCGGCGGACCCGAGGCGACCGGCAAGCTGATCGTCAAGGACGGCAAGAAGAAGGTCGGCAAGGGCAAGCTCAAGAACGGCAAGTACACCATCAAGGTCAAGGGCCTCGGTGTGGGCAGCCACAAGCTGACCGTCCAGTACA
>NZ_DASUFR010000022.1:0-79172 GCF_036274455.1 Nocardioides sp.
CGCGGCGACGGCGGCATCCTGAAGAACTCCGAGGGCAAGCGGTTCATGTTCGACTACATCCCAGAGTTCTTCAAGGCCGAGACCGCGGACAACGTCGAGGAGGCGGACCGCTGGTACGACGACAAGAAGAACAACCGTCGCCCGCCCGAGCTGCTGCCGCGTGACGAGGTCGCGCGCGCGATCAACGCCGAGATCAAGGCCGGCCGCGGGTCACCGCACGGTGGGGTCTTCCTCGACATCGCCTCCCGGCGGTCGGCCGACTTCATCCACAAGCGCCTCCCGTCGATGTACCACCAGTTCAAGGAGCTGGCGGACGTCGACATCACCCAGGAGCCGATGGAGATCGGTCCGACCTGCCACTACGTCATGGGCGGTGTCGAGGTCGACCCCGACACCGAGCTGTCCTCGGTCGACGGGCTGTACGCCGTGGGCGAGTGCTCCGGCGGCATGCACGGCTCCAACCGGCTCGGCGGCAACTCGCTGTCCGACCTGATCGTGTTCGGCAAGCGCGCAGGCGAGGCCGCGGCCGAGCGGGCCGCGAAGGGCTCGTCGCGGACCACGCTGTCCGACGACCAGCTCCAGGCCGCGGAGCGGGCCGCGCTGGCGCCGTTCGACTCCCGGGGCGACGAGAACGCCTACACCATCCAGCAGGACCTGCAGCAGGCGATGAACGACCTGGTCGGCATCATCCGCACCGAGGCCGAGCTCGAGCAGTCGCTGAAGGAGATCGAGCAGCTCAAGGAGCGCGCCTCGAGGCTCAAGGTCGAGGGCGGCCGTGCCTACAACCCGGGCTGGCACCTCTCGATCGACATCCACAACATGTTGCTGGTCTCGGAGTGCATCGCGAAGGCTGCGCTGGCGCGGCAGGAGTCGCGAGGTGGGCACACCCGCAACGACTTCCCCGGCCCCGACCCGGAGTGGGGCGCGAAGAACCTCGTGCTCACCCTCAACGTGGCCGGTGACGGAGTCGACCTGGCCGAGAAGCCGCTCCCGGTGATGCCGGACGAGCTCAAGAAGTTCTTCGAGGAGTAGACATGCCTGAGCTGAAGATGCGGGTCTGGCGCGGCGACGACCAGGGCGGCGGGCTGCAGGACTTCACGGTCGAGGTCTCCGAGGGCGAGGTCGTCCTCGACGCGATCCACCGCCTCCAGGCCACCCAGGCCGGCGATCTCGCGGTGCGGTGGAACTGCAAGGCCGGCAAGTGCGGCTCGTGCTCGGCCGAGATCAACGGCCGGCCCCGGCTGCTGTGCATGACCCGGCTCTCCGACTTCGAGCCCGGCGAGACGATCACGGTCACCCCGGTGCGGACCTTCCCGATCATCCGGGACCTGGTCACCGACGTCTCCTACAACTACGAGAAGGCCTCGGAGCTGCCCTCGGTCTCCCTCCCGCCCCGCGACGCCGACGGCAAGCGCCGGATGGCGCAGATCGACGTCGAGCGCGGCCAGGAGTTCCGCAAGTGCATCGAGTGCTTCCTGTGCCAGAACGTCTGCCACGTCATCCGGGACCACGAGGACAACAAGCCGGCCTTCGCCGGCCCGCGCTTCTTCCTCCGGTACGCCGAGCTCGACATGCACCCGCTCGACACCCACGACCGGCGTGAGCTCGCCCAGGCCGCGGCCGGCATCGGGATGTGCAACATCACCAAGTGCTGCACCGAGGTGTGCCCCGAGCACATCAAGATCACCGACAACGCGATCATCCCCATGAAGGAGCGGGTGGTCGACAAGAAGTACGACCCGCTGGTCTGGCTCGGCAACAAGATCGGGATCCGCAACAAGGACGACCACGGCCGCGAAGCGGCACCCGGACGGGAGACGACCCCGGTCAAGCGGCCGGCCGCCAAGGCCTGAGGCGATTTCCTGTCAATACCCTGTGGGGTGTCAAGGGAAGTTGACGGCGGCAACGTCCGTGTGCGTTCCTATGCCGTGTGACGGGGGTCGTGGCACCGGGCCGCCAGCACTACTGGGACGGTGCGCGGTGGACCGAGCGGCGGCGCCCAGCAGCACCGTCGCCGGTCCGGCACCGCCGGCTCAGGTGGTCACGGGCTCATAGCTCGCGAAGGTGCGCGTGAACGACCCGGCGCCGTGCGTCGACGACCTGAGGTCGATCGGGTAGCGGATCAGCTCCACCGCAGGGACCAGCGCACGGACCACGACCATCGCGCCGTCGGAGTCCTGCCCGAGCACCCGGCCGCGCCGGGAGGCGAGGTCGCTCATGATCGTGCCGACCAGGTCCGCGGGGACGGTCACCTCGATCTCGTCGTAGGGCTCCAGCCTGACCAGCCCGCCCGCCTCGGCCGCCTCGCGCAGGGCCAGCGCCCCGGCGCTCTGGAAGGCCATGTCCGAGGAGTCGACGCTGTGCGCCTTCCCGCCGACCAGCGTCACCTTGACGTCGACCATCTGCGCGCCGCCGCAGCCCTTCTCCATCTGGGCGCGGACCCCCTTCTCGACCGAGGGGATGAACTGCCGGGGCACGACACCGCCCACGACCCGCTCGCCGAACTCGAACCCGGATCCGCGCGGGAGCGGCTCGACCTCGATCTCGCAGACGGCGTACTGACCGTGGCCGCCGGACTGCTTCACGTGCCGGCCGGTCGCCTTCGCGGGCGCCTTCAGCGTCTCGCGCATCGGCACGGTGACCTCGACCTGGTTGACCGAGACGCCGAACCGCTCCGCCAGTCGCCCGATCGCGGCGTCGGCGTGCGCCTCGCCCATCGTCCACAGCAGCAGCTGGGCCGACTCGCCCGCACCCAGCTCGACGCGGAGCGACGGGTCCTCGGCGGCCAGCCGGGACAGGGCGGTGGACAGCTTGTCCTCGTCGGACTTCGTGGCCGCCTCGATCGCGATCGGGAGCAGCGGGGTCGGCAGCGACCACGGCTTGAGCACCCGCGGGTCGTCGACCGAGGAGAGCGTGTCACCGGTCTCGGCCCGGGACAGCCGCCCCACGGTGGCGATGTCGCCGCACACCACGCGGGGTGCCGGCTGCAGGCCCTGGCCGAAGGGGTAGGACAGCGACCCGATCTTCTCGTCGTCGTCGTGGTCGGCGTGGCCGGACTCGGCCCCGAAGAACGACGTCAGGTGGCCGGACACGTGCACCGGCTTGTCCGGGTCGAGGGTGCCGGAGAACACCCGGACCAGGCTGATCCTCCCGACGTAGGGGTCGCTGGTGGTCTTCACGACCTCGGCGACCAGCGGTCCCTGCGGGTCGCAGTCGACGGCAGAGGCGGGGGCGCCGGCCGGGGTGTAGGTCTCCGGTGCCGGGTGCTCGCTGGGGGCCGGGAAGCCGCGGACCATGAGGTCGAGCAGCTCGTCGCAGCCCACGCCGCTCTGGGAGCAGGCGGCGACGACCGGGAAGAACGTGCCGCGGGCCATCGCCCGGTGCAGGTCCTCGAGCAGGGCTTCCTCGGTGACCGCCTCGCCCGCGAGGTAGCGGTCCATCAGCCCCTCGTCCTCGGACTCCTCGATGATCCCCTCGATCAGCGCGTCCCGGGCGTCGGCGTGCTCGTCGCCGCCGTCGGCGCCGAGGAGCCCGATCAGCCCGGTCACCTCGGAGCCGGACATGACCGGGACGTAGAGCGGGAGCACCTTGTCACCGGTGCTCCCGAACGTCGCCTGGGCTGCCGCCAGCACCCCCGGGTAGTCGGCCCGGGCGTGGTCGAGCTTGGTCACCACCACCGCTCGCGGCATCCCCACGTCGGCACACTCGCGCCACAGCATGGCGGTGACCTGGTCCACCGGCTCGTTGGCGGCGATCACGAACAGCGCGCAGTCCGCGGCGCGCAGGCCGGCGCGCAGCTCACCGACGAAGTCGGCGTAGCCGGGGGTGTCGATGAGGTTCACCTTCACGCCGCGGTGCACGACGGGCGCCACCGCGAGGCTCATCGACCGGCCGTGGGAGCGCTCGCCGGACTCGAAGTCGGAGACGGTGGTGCCCTCGGTCACCGAGCCGGCGCGGGTCAGCGCACCGCTGTGGACGAGCAACGTCTCCAGGAGCGTGGTCTTGCCACCGGAGCTCGGCCCCACCAGCACGACGTTTCGTATCTCATCGGGCTTGAGGGCCTCGAGATCTTGTCTGCCGGCTGCACGAGCTCCTTTGTCCACCATGAGGACACGTTCCTCCCGTCACGCCCGCCAGACAACCCCCTGCGGTGGCCGAGCGGTTGAAAACCTCACAGTTCGTGGCCTCGCGCCGCAGGTCTACCTACGCTCGGGACGTGACCGACGAGCAGACCGTCGAGGGCGGCCTGGCCGAGCCGGAGGAGCTCGAGCCGGAGCAGGGCAGCCTCCGCCTGGCCGCGCCCGAGGACCGTCGCGACCGGGCCCAGGGACGGGCGGAGTGGGAGGCCGCGGCGGCCGCGGTGCTGCGCAGGGCGCGCCGGCTCGGCGACGACGAGCCCGACGCGCTGGTCTGGGAGAAGCTCACCCTGACGACACTGGACGGCATCGGGGTCAGCCCGCTAGGCACGCCGGAGCTCCTCGACGACCTGACGACCAGCGGCCGGCCCTCCCGGGCCGGCGCGTGGGACGTCCGGGCCCACCTCCTGGTGACCGACGCGCGGGCGGACAACGAGACCCTGCTCGCCGACCTGGAGGGTGGGGCAACCTCGCTCTGGCTCCGCGTCCCCGAGGACACCGACTTCGCCGTGCTCCTCGACCGGGTCCTGCTCGACCTGGCCCCGGTGGTGCTCGAGACCACCGAGGCCGGCGCTCGCGCCTTCCTGCGGCACGCCGAGGGCCGCGACCTGGAGCCGCGGACGAACCTCGGGCTCGACGCCGCCGCGGCGGGCCCCGAGCCGGCGGAGCTCGCGCGCCGGGCCGGCATCCGCGCGTACGTCGTCGACGCGGCCGCCCTGCACGACCGCGGCGCGTCCGACGTCCAGGAGCTCGCGCACTCGCTCGCCGTCGGTGCGGCCTACCTCCGCAGGCTCAGCGAGGCGGAGGTCGGCGTCGACGAGGCAGCACGGCTCGTCGAGTTCCGCTACGCCGCGACCGCCGAGCAGCTCCCGACGATCGCCAAGCTCCGGGCCGCTCGCCGCCTCTGGGCGCGGGTGCTCGAGCTCAGCGACGCGCAGGACCGCGCGCAGCACCAGCACGCGGTCACCAGCCGCGCGATGCTGAGCAAGTACGACCCGTGGGTCAACATGCTCCGCACCACGGTGGCCGCGTTCGCGGCCGGTGTCGGTGGCGCCGACGCCGTGACCGTGCTGCCGTTCGACACCCCGCTCGGGACGCCGGACGCGTTCGGCCGGCGGATCGCCCGCAACACCTCGCACCTGCTCATCGAGGAGTCCCACGTCGCCGTGGTGAGCGACCCGGCCGGCGGCGCCTACGCCGTCGAGAAGCTGACCGAGGACCTCGCCGTCGCCGCGTGGGAGCTGTTCGGCCGCCTGGAGGAGGGCGCCGACCTCGAGGAGGAGATCGCCGGGACCGTGGCCCGGCGGGACCGTGACGTCGCGACCCGCAGGCGGCCGATCACCGGGCTCAGCGAGTTCCCGAACCTCGCCGAGGAGCTGCCCGTGCGGCCCCCGGCTCCCGAGGACGAGGTCCGCCGCTACGGGGCGGCCTTCGAGTCCCTCCGTGACGACCCTGCCGAGGAGCCGGTCCTGCTCGCCCCGCTCGGCACCGTCGCCCAGCACACCGCGCGCGCCACGTTCGCCACGAACCTCCTCGCCGCCGGCGGGATCGGCGTGGTCGAGGCGGCCGGGTCCGACAGGGCACCGCGCCCACCACGCGTCGCGTGCATCGTCGGGACCGACGCCGCCTACGACGAGGAGGGCGCCGCGCGGGCGGCGGCCCTGCGCGAGGCCGGGGCCGAGTGGGTCGTCGTGGCCGGCCGGCCGCGCGAGTGGGCCGACGATTCGTGCGCCCTCGGCGTGGACGCGCTGGACTTCCTGCGGCGTACGAGGGAGAAGCTGCGATGAGCGTCCCGAAGAGCTTCGCCGGGCTTCCCCTGGGCTCGCGGCGCTCGCAGCTGAGCCCCAGCAGCGAGGGGGAACCCTGGGCGTCTCCTGAGGGGATCGAGATCCTGCCGGCCTACGGGCCCGAGCACGTCGAGGGGCTCGACGCGCTCGACACCTGGCCGGGGCTCTCGCCGTTCCTGCGGGGCCCCTACCCGACGATGTACACGACCCAGCCGTGGACGATCCGGCAGTACGCCGGCTTCTCCACCGCCGAGGAGTCCAACGCGTTCTACCGGCGCAACCTCGCCGCGGGCCAGAAGGGGCTGAGCGTCGCCTTCGACCTGCCGACGCACCGTGGCTACGACTCCGACCACCCGCGGGTGCGCGGAGACGTCGGGATGGCCGGGGTGGCCATCGACTCGATCCTCGACATGCACACGCTCTTCGACGGCATCCCGCTCGACGAGATGTCGGTGTCGATGACGATGAACGGCGCCGTGCTGCCCGTGCTCGCGCTCTACGTCGCCGCGGCCGAGGAGCAGGGGGTGAAGCCGGAGCAGCTCAGCGGGACCATCCAGAACGACATCCTCAAGGAGTTCATGGTCCGCAACACCTACATCTACCCGCCCGAACCGAGCATGCGGATCATCTCCGACATCTTCAGCTACACCGCGGCCCACATGCCCCGCTTCAACTCGATCTCGATCTCCGGCTACCACATCCAGGAGGCCGGGGCGACCCAGGACCTCGAGCTCGCCTACACGCTGGCGGACGGGGTCGAGTACATCCGGGCCGGCCTCGCCACCGGCATGACGATCGACCAGTTCGCGCCCCGGCTCAGCTTCTTCTGGGCGATCGGCATGAACTTCTTCATGGAGGTCGCCAAGCTGCGGGCGGCCCGGGCGCTGTGGAGCCGGCTGGTGCGCCAGTTCGACCCGCAGAACCCGAAGTCGCTGAGCCTGCGCACCCACTCCCAGACCAGTGGCTGGTCGCTGACCGCGCAGGACGTGTTCAACAACGTCGGCCGGACCTGCATCGAGGCGATGGCCGCCACCCAGGGCCACACCCAGTCGCTGCACACCAACGCGCTGGACGAGGCGATCGCGCTGCCCAGCGACTTCTCGGCCCGGATCGCCCGCAACACCCAGCTTCTCCTCCAGCAGGAGAGCGGCACGACGGGCACGATCGACCCCTGGGCCGGCTCCTACTACGTCGAGCGGCTCACCCACGACCTGGCCGAGCGCGCGTGGGCGCACATCCTGGAGGCCGAGCGGGCCGGCGGGATGGCCAAGGCCATCGAGCAGGGCATCCCCAAGATGCGGATCGAGGAGGCTGCCGCGCGGACCCAGGCCCGGATCGACTCCGGCGCCCAGAAGGTGATCGGTGTCAACACCTACCGGCTGGCCGCCGAGGAGCCCCTCGAGGTGCTCAGGGTCGACAACGACGACGTATACCGCCAGCAGGTGGCCAAGCTCGAGAGGCTCCGGTCCGAGCGGGACGACGACGCCGTACGCCGCAGCCTCGATGCCCTGACCCGGTCGGCCGAGGACGGCCCGGGCGGGAGCAACCTGCTCGAGCTGGCCGTCGACGCGGCCCGGGCCAAGGCCACGGTGGGGGAGATCTCGGACGCGCTGGAGAAGGTGTACGGCCGGCACCAGGCCACGATCCGTACCATCAGCGGCGTGTTCAGGGACGAGTCCGGCGAGGCCGGCAGCTCCCTGGTCCAGCAGGTCCTGGCCCAGACCGCGGAGTTCGAGGAGGCCGAGGGCCGGCGGCCTCGCATCCTGGTGGCCAAGATGGGGCAGGACGGCCACGACCGTGGGCAGAAGGTCATCGTCTCCGCCTTCGCCGACATGGGCTTCGACGTCGACGTGGGGCCGTTGTTCTCCACGCCGGAGGAGGTGGCCCAGCAGGCGGTGGACGCCGACGTGCACATCGTCGGGATCTCCTCGCTGGCCGCCGGCCACCTCACGCTGCTGCCGGCCCTGAAGAAGGCTCTCGAGCAGCAGGGCCGCCCCGACATCATGGTCGTCGTCGGCGGGGTGATCCCGCCCGACGACGTGCCCACGTTGCAGCAGATGGGCGCCGCCGCGGTCTTCCTGCCCGGCACCGTGATCGCCGAGTCCGCCCTGGATCTGCTGGCCCGCTTGCGTGAGCAACTGGACCACTAGCGTGCAGGTCGTGGCCCGGGGGGAGTTTCGTCGGTCAGCCGACGAAGCTCTCTCCCGGACGACGAAGCTTTGTCGTCCCACCGAGGGTTTCGTCGGCCAGCCGACGAAACTGCTCCTGGACGGGACTCATGGGGACATCCGTCGGTCAGCCGACGGAACTGTTCCCTGGACGACGAAGCTTTGTCGTCCCACCGAGAGTTTCGTCGGCCAGCCGACGAAACTCCCCCCGGAGGGAGCCCACCCCCCCGGTGCCTGATGTCAAGGCCCTGATCGCGGGCATCCATGAGCGACGCCGCGCCGCGGTGTCCCAGGCGATCACGCTGGTCGAGTCGTCCAAGCGGGAGCACCGTGCGGCGGCGCGCGAGCTGCTGACCGCGCTGGCCGAGGACGCCGGCTCCGGCGCCCGGTCCACGGCGGTTCGCGTCGGTATCTCCGGGGTGCCAGGGGTCGGCAAGTCGACGTTCATCGAGTCGCTCGGCACCCGGCTTACCGCCGAGGGGCACCGGGTGGGTGTCCTCGCGGTCGACCCGTCCAGCGTGCGCACCGGCGGCTCGGTGCTGGGGGACAAGACCCGGATGTCGAGGCTCTCGGCCGACCCGGACGCGTTCATCCGGCCCTCGCCGGCAGCCGGCACCCTCGGCGGCGTCGCCCGGGCCACCGTGCAGGCGATGGCGGTCCTCGAGGCGGCCGCCTACGACGTGGTGCTGGTGGAGACCGTCGGGGTGGGCCAGTCGGAGGTCACGGTGGCCGGGATGGTCGACACGTTCCTGTTCCTGACCCTGGCCCGGACCGGCGACCAGCTGCAGGGCATCAAGAAGGGCATCCTCGAGCTCGCCGACGTGATCGCGGTGAACAAGGCCGACGGCGACCGCGAGGGCGAGGCCCGCGAGGCGGCCCGCGAGCTCGCGGGCGCCCTGCGGCTGGTCCGCGGGAGGGGCGAGTGGGTCCCACCGGTCGTCACCGTCTCCGGGCTCCACGACGTCGGCGTCGACGAGCTGTGGCGACGCGTGCTCGCGCACCGCGAGCACCTCGGTCCCGAGGGGCTGGCCGAGAAGCGGGCGCAGCAGCAGCTGGACTTCACCTGGGCCCTGGTGCGCGACGAGCTCGACCAGCGGCTGCGCCACTCGCCGGGCGTACGCCGGATCCGCGACGAGGTCCGCGCCGCGGTCCTGGCCGGCGAGCTGCCGGCTCCGGTGGCCGCCGACCGCCTGCTCGCGGCGTACGACGAGCCTCGCTCTCACCCCTAATGGTGGTTTTCCGGCTGTCCCGGCGCGTCGGGACACAACACCCCTTGTGGCCGGGACAGCACGCATACGAAAGTCCGGGTAGGCGCGGATGCGACCGGGGGAGCGCACCGCCAGCCTCGAACAGTCATCTCCTCGTCCGACCATCGGAGGTCTGCATGTCCACACGTCATCTCCTCGCCGCTGCCGCGGCCCTGGCGCTCGCGGGCACCACCGCCGCCGCCAGCGCGGCGCCGGCCGGTCACTCGGCACACAAGGCCAAGCCCACCGTCGCCGTCGTCGCCAAGAAGCTCGTCGGGCCGCTCAGCGTCGCCCAGGCGCCCGACGGCACGCGCTACTGGGCCGACTCGTTCGCCGGGCTCCTCTACAAGCAGGCGCCCAACAACGGACCGGTCTCGGTCATCTACAAGAGCAAGCACCACGGCGCCGACGGCGTCTCGGCCGACGGCGGCGTGCTCCGCTTCGTGACCGGGTCCAGCGACAACAAGTCCGGCGGGGTCTGGACGCTGGACGCCGCCGGAGCGCCGGTCCAGCTCGGCGACACCTGGAAGTACGAGAAGAAGGCGAACCCGGACGGGAAGTTCAAGTACGGCCTCCTCAACACGCCCAAGTCCTGCCTGGCGAAGGCCCCCAAGGAGGTCCAGCCCTACTCCGGCCGCAAGGAGACCCACTCCTACGCAGTGGCCACCGCTCCCAACGGCGTCACCTACGTGGCCGACGCGGGTGCCAACGCGATCCTCGCGCTCGACGCGCAGGGCCAGTTCTCCACCGTCGCGGCCCTGAAGCCGGTGAAGGTCAAGCTCACCAAGAGTGCGGTCGAGGCCAACCACGCGCCGTCCTGCCTCGTCGGCCGCAAGCTCGCCCTCGAGGCGGTGCCGACCGATGTCGAGGTCGCGGCGGACGGCTCCCTCTACGTCACCAGCCTCCCTGGCGGCCCGGAGGACCCGAGCCTCGGCCTCAACGGCCGGGTGCTGCGCATCGACCCGGCCACCGGCAAGGTCACCACGATCGCCGAGGGGTTGCTCAGCCCGACCGGCGTCGCGGTCGCCAGCAACGGCGACGTCTACGTCGCCCAGCTGTTCCGCGGCGAGATCTCGAAGATCAAGGCCGGCAAGCACAAGGCGAAGACCTACCTCAAGGTGCCGCTCCCCGCGGCCGTCGAGACCACCCCGACCGGGCTGCTCGCCACGATCCACGCGCTGCCCGGCAAGAAGCCCAAGGGACAGGTCGTGACGATCGCTCCCTGACCCATCACCGAACCGCGAGGATCCCCGGCGCCACCCGGCGCCGGGGATTCTCCCGTTGATGCGGTCGAACCCGCCCCGGTGAACTAACTTGGGAGGGACATGCACGACCAGCCGCGGGCGGGCCGCACCGCCTCCACAGTCATCGCTGACGTCGTCGAGAAGTACGACGCCGACCTCGTCGACCTCCGCCGCGACCTGCACGCCCACCCCGAGCTGTCGTGGTCGGAGACCCGGACCGCCGAGGCGGTCGCGGGCCGGGTCGCCCAGGCGGGGTGGGAGATCACCCGGTTCAGCCGCACCGGCTTCGCCGCGGACCTCGGCGCCCGTGGGCCGCGGGTGGCGCTGCGGGCCGACATGGACGGGCTGCCGGTCCAGGACCTCACCGGCGACCCGTGGGCCAGCACGGTCGCAGGCGTCGCGCACGCCTGCGGCCACGACGTGCACACGACCGCCCTGACCGGCGCTGCGCTCGCCCTGGCCGAGGTGCACGACCGCGGCCTGCTGCCGGCCCGGGTCCGGTTGCTCTTCCAGCCGGCCGAGGAGGTGATGCCGGGCGGCGCCCTGCACCTCATCGACGAGGGGGCGCTCGACGAGGTCGAGTGCATCTTCGCGCTGCACTGCGACCCGGGGATCGACGTCGGGCAGGTCGGGCTCCGGCTGGGGCCGCTGACCAGCGCCGCCGACCGGGTCGAGGTCCGGCTCCGCGGGACCGGCGGGCACACCAGCCGGCCGCACCTGACCGGAGACCTCACCTTCGCGCTGGCCAAGGTGACCACCGAGCTCCCGGCCGTCCTGAGCCGCCGGATGGACCCCCGCGCCGGGGTCAGCGTCGTGTGGGGGAGCCTGCACGCCGGCTCCGCGCCCAACGTGATCCCCGACCGCGGCGCGGTGACCGGCACGGTCCGGATCCTCGACGCGGTCGCCTGGGCCGACTGCGAGGCGGTGGTCCGCACGGTCGTGGACGAGATCGTCCGGCCCTACGGCGTGACCGCCGAGGTCGACTACCAGCGCGGGGTCCCGCCGGTGGTCAACGAGCCGCGCTCCAACCGCGTCCTGGCCGACGCGGTCCGGGCCGTGCTCGGCGACTCCGGCCAGGTCTCGGCGCCGCAGAGCCTCGGTGCCGAGGACTTCGGCTGGTACCTCGAGCGCGTCCCGGGCGCGATGATGCGGCTCGGCACGCGCGCCCCCGGCGGGGCGACGTACGACCTGCACCAGGGCAACCTGCGCGTCGACGAGCGGGCGATCGGGATCGGCGCCCGGATCCTGGCCGAGGCCGCCCTCCTGGCCGTCGGGCGCTCCTGACGGGGATGACCCGGACGGGATCCGCCGAGTGGCCCGGACAGAACCCCGCCATGGCCCGTCCGGACCACGGCTGCGACCCGACTTCACCCTGTCAGGTCACCAGTGGGTAACAACCGCCGAACGCTTGGTGCGGCAAGTGTCGTCAAAGGGCGTCGGAACCTATAACGTTCACCCGATCACAGGCCCCGGGGCCCAGAATCTCAAGGAGGCGTCTTGCGACGCAGTAGGAAGTTCGCATCGATCCTGACGGTAGGCATTCTCGCCCTCGGAGCGACCGCGTGCGGCGACGACAGTGACAGCGGCAGCGACAGCGGCGGTGGTGGCGACACCCCCAAGTCGGACATCAAGGTCGGCATGGCCTACGACGTCGGTGGACGTGGCGACCAGTCGTTCAACGACTCCGCTGCCGCCGGCCTCGACAAGGCCAAGGAGGACTTCGGCATCGAGGCCGAGGAGTCCGAGGCGACCGACGGCGAGGCCGAGTCCGCCCGTGAGGAGCGGCTCGTGACCTTCGCCGAGGCGGGCTACGACCCGATCATCGCGGTGGGCTTCGCCTACGCCGAGTCCGTCGGCAAGGTGGCTGCCCAGTACCCCGACACCCACTTCGCGATCATCGACGACTCCACGCTCGCCGACGTCCCCAACGTCGCCAGCCTGGTCTTCGCCGAGGAGCAGGGCTCGTTCCTGGTCGGCGCGGCCGCGGCCCTGAAGTCCCAGGCGGCCCACGTCGGCTTCATCGGCGGTGTCCAGGTCCCCCTGATCGAGAAGTTCCAGGCGGGCTACGAGGCCGGCGCCAAAGCCGTCAACCCCGACATCAAGATCGACGTCACCTACCTGACCCAGCCGCCGGACTTCTCCGGCTTCGGTGACCCGGCCAAGGGCAAGACCGCGGCCGAGGGCATGTACGACAACGGTGCCGACATCGTCTACGCGGCGGCCGGTGGCTCCGGTGGTGGTGTGTTCGAGGCGGCTTCCGACGCGGGCAAGCTCGCGATCGGCGTCGACTCCGACCAGTACAACACCGCTGACCCGTCGGTGCGCGACGTCATCATGACCTCGATGCTGAAGAACGTGAACGTCGCGGTCTACAACTACCTCAAGGAGGTCGTCGGCGGGACCTTCCCGACCGGTGTCAAGACCTACGACCTGAGCGTCGACGGTGTCGGCTACGCCACCAGCGGTGGCCAGATCGACGACATCACCGACCAGCTCGACGAGTTCAAGCAGAAGATCATCGACGGCGAGATCACGGTTCCGACCACGCCGTAGCTCGACGCGAGGACGAACCCGTCCGAGAGCACCAGGACCCGCGGACCCCCCGCCGAGAGCGGGGTGTCCGCGGGTCCTTCTGTCTGAGTCCGGTGACTTTGAGTAGGGTCGGCCCGACGCCGTGAGGGCAGGGCTGAGCGAGGGAGGGCAGCGGGTGTGACAAGCACCGTCGAAGAGCCGGCCGCAGAGGCGCAGGCGGGCGAGGTGGCCGTCCGGCTCAGGGGGATCGGCAAGCGGTTCCCGGGCGTCATCGCCAACGACGACATCAACATCGACGTCCGCAGGGGCACCATCCACGCCATCGTCGGCGAGAACGGCGCCGGCAAGTCGACGCTGATGAAGATCCTCTACGGCGTCCAGCCCCCCGACTCCGGCACCATCGAGATCAACGGCGAGCAGGTCACCCTGCACTCACCGGCCGACGCGATCAAGGCCGGGGTGGGCATGGTCTTCCAGCACTTCATGCTGGCCGACAACTTCACCGTGCTCGAGAACGTCGTGCTCGGTGCCGAGAAGCTGCACGGCATCGGCGCCGAGGCTCGTGCCGAGGTCATGCGCATCTCCGACGCCTACGGCCTCGACATCGAGCCGGACCGCCTCGTGGAGGAGCTCGGGGTCGGTGCCCGGCAGCGGGTCGAGATCCTCAAGGTGCTCTACCGCGGTGCGCGGATCGTGATCCTCGACGAGCCCACCGCGGTGCTGGTGCCGCAGGAGGTCGACGAGCTCTTCGGCAACCTGCGCGGGCTGAAGAAGGAGGGCCTCTCCGTCATCTTCATCAGCCACAAGCTCGACGAGGTGCTCCGCGTCGCCGACGAGATCACCGTGATCCGCCGGGGCACCACGGTCCGCACGGTCACGCCCGACCAGGTGACAGCCCGCCAGCTCGCCGAGCTGATGGTCGGATCCGAGCTGCCCTCGCCCAGCACCGAGACCTCGACGGTGACCGACGAGGTCCTGCTGTCGGTCAAGCACCTCAGCCTCCCCGGTCCCGAGTCGCGGCCGCTGCTCGACGACATCAGCTTCGACATCCACAAGGGCGAGGTCCTCGGCATCGCCGGCGTCGAGGGCAACGGCCAGGCCGAGCTGGTGGAGTCGATCATGGGGATGCGCCCCGGCGCGACCGGCACCATCGAGCTGACCGGGACCGACCTGTCCTCCCAGTCGACGCGCGAGCGCCGCGACGGCGGCATCGGCTACATCCCGGAGGACCGGCACCGGCACGGGCTGCTGCTCGACGCGCCGCTGTGGGAGAACCGCGTGCTGGGTCACCAGGACCGGCCACCCAGTGCCAAGGGCATTCTGATCGACAAGCGGGCGGCCCGCGCCGACACCGAGCGGATCATCGCCGAGTACGACGTGCGCACGCCCGGCCCGGACGTGCTGGCCCGCGCGCTGTCCGGCGGCAACCAGCAGAAGCTCATCGTCGGCCGCGAGATGAGCAGTGACCCGATCCTGCTGATCGCGGCCCACCCGACCCGCGGCGTCGACGTCGGCGCCCAGGCGGCGATCTGGACCCACATCAAGACAGCCCGCCGCAAGGGGCTCGCGGTGCTCCTGATCTCTGCCGACCTCGACGAGCTGATCGGCCTCTCGGACCGGATCGAGGTCATCCTGCGCGGCCGCCTGGTCGGCACCTTCGACCCCGACGACGTGACGCCCGAGCAGCTGGGCTCGGCGATGACGGGAGCCGGAGAATGACCCCGCGCATGACGAAGTTCGTCCTGGCCATCAGCGCGCCCCTCCTCGCCCTGGCGGCGGCGTTCGTGATCACCAGCATCGTGCTGGCGGCGGCGGGCGACCCCGTGCTCGACGTCTGGAAGCAGATCCTGTCGATGCCCGAGCGGCGCAACGTCGCCAACATCATCGACAACGCCATGGTGCTGTACCTGTCCGGCCTGGCCGCCGCTGTCGGCTTCCGGATGAACCTGTTCAACATCGGGGTCGACGGCCAGTACCGCATCGCAGCGTTCACCGCGGCGGTGGTGGCCGGCGAGGCGTGGCTGCCCGGCTACCTCAACACCGCCCTGGCGATCATCTGCGCGATGGCGGTCGGCGCCGTGTGGGCCGGCATCGCCGGCGTACTGCGCGCGACTCGGGGAGTCAGCGAGGTCATCTCGACGATCATGCTCAACGCCATCGCCACCGCCCTCGTCGCCTACCTCCTGCGCAAGGCGTCGGTGCGGGTGGAGGGCTCCAACGCGATCGGCACGAAGGTCATCCCCGAGGGCAGCCGGATCCCCAACATCTCGATCGGGAGCGGTCCGGGCCAGGAGATCTACGGCTTCGTGGTGATCGTCGTCCTCGTCGGCTTCCTCTACTGGTTCGTGCTCAACAAGACCCGGTTCGGGTTCAACCTGCGCGCGACCGGCCGCTCGACCACGGCCGCCACGGCCAGCGGGATCAACATCACCCGGATGGTCGTCCTGGCGATGCTGATCTCCGGTGCCGTGGCCGGGCTCGTCGGCCTGCCGATCCTGTTCGGCGACAGCTACCAGTACGGCTCGACCTTCCAGTCCGGCCTCGGCTTCGCCGGCATCGCGATCGCGCTGCTGGGGCGCAACCACCCCATCGGCGTCGCGGTGGGCGCGCTCCTCTTCGCCTTCCTGAACGAGCAGTCCAACCCGCTCCAGATCCTGGTCGGGGTCTCCCCCGACATCGTGGCGATCACCCAGGGCACCATCGTCCTCACCGTGGTCATCTCCTACGAGATCGTGCGTCGCTACGGTGTCCGGCTGGAGCAACAGGCGGTCGCGAAGGCCTTGGTCCCCGAGCCCCGCGAGCCCGAGGAGGCGAACGCATGAGCACCCCGGCCACCACGGCCCCGCCGCCCGTTGTCGCGCCTCCGCCCACGACCCGGCGGATCCCCATCTGGGCCATGATCGCCGCGGTGCCGGCGCTGCTGCTCTTCCTGGCGGTGCTGGAGAACGTCACCGGCGCCCACGACCTGACGTCGTCCGGGACCATCGCCGCGACCCTCGTCGCCACGACGCCGATCATGCTCGCCGGTCTCGGTGGCCTCTGGTCGGAGCGCTCCGGCGTGGTCAACATCGGCCTCGAGGGCATGATGATCCTCGGCACCTACGGAGCGGGCTACTTCGGCTACCACTACGGCGCCTGGGCGGGCGTGCTCGGCGCGATCATGATGGGCATGATCGGCGGGCTGCTGCACGCCATCGCGACGGTGATCTTCGGCGTCGACCACATCATCTCCGGTGTCGCGATCAACATCATCGCGCTGGGCGCGGTCCAGTACCTCGCGTCCAACACCTTCGTGGGGCTCCCGGGCGGTGGCTCCACCCAGTCGCCCAAGATCCCCGACGTACCGACGATCACCATCGACTCGCTGAGCAACAAGCTCGGCGACATCGAGGACAACGACACGTTCTTCATCTCCCAGCTCGCCTCGCTGCTGCGGGCACTGTGCACCAACCTGTCCTCCCTGGTGCTGATCTCCCTGGGCCTGCTGATCCTCACGTGGTTCGTCCTGTGGCGGACCTCGTTCGGCCTCCGGCTCCGGTCCTGCGGCGAGAGTCCGGTCGCCGCCGAGTCGCTCGGTGTGCACGTCCTCCGCTACAAGTTCGTGGCGGTGCTCGTCTCGGGTGGCCTGGCCGGGCTGGGTGGCGGCGTGCTGGCCATGGTGGCCTCCAGCAACTACCGCGACGGCCAGACCGGCGGCCGCGGCTACATCGGCCTGGCCGCGATGATCTTCGGCAACTGGCGGCCGGGCGGGCTGCTCGTGGGCTCGGGCCTCTTCGGCTACACCGAGACCCTGGGGCTGCGGCAGGGCGGGACATCGGTCCATGCGCTGCTGCTGGCCGTGGCCGTCCTGGCCCTGGCCCTGGCCCTCAACCAGCTGCGCCACGGCGACCGCCTGGCCGCCGTGGTCATCGGGGTGGTCGGCATCGGCCTGGGCGTCGTCTACTTCCTCATCGACGAGGTCCCCGGGGACTTCACCCGGATGACGCCGTACGTGATCACGCTGATCGTCCTGGCCTTCGCCTCACAACGACTACGAATGCCCGCGGCCGACGGCCAGATCTACCGCAAGGGGAGCGCAGGTTGACGACCTCCACGGAGGACTTCGACTGGGAGGGCCTCCGCGCCGAGGCCGTGGCGGCGATGGAGCACGCCTACGCCCCCTACTCCCACTACAAGGTGGGCGTGGCGGGGCGGGTCGACGACGGCCGCATCGTCACCGGCTGCAACGTCGAGAACGCCGCCTACGGTGTGGCGCTGTGCGCGGAGTGCGGTCTGGTGTCGATGCTGCACATCACCGGCGGCGGCCGGCTGACCCACGTGGTGTGCGTCAACGCCGAGGGCGAGGTCATCATGCCCTGCGGACGGTGCCGTCAGCTGCTGTGGGAGAACGGCGGTCCCGAGATGCTGCTGTGGACCGTCTCGGGCGTGAAGCCGATGACCGAGGTGCTGCCGGATGCCTTCGACGCCGACGACCTCGATTGACCTGACCGACCCGGACGTCGTCGCGGACCCCTACCCGCACTTCGCCCGGGAGCGGGCGGCGCACCCGGTGGCCTGGCACGAGCCGTCGCAACGGTGGCTGGCCTTCGACCACGCGTCGGTGAGCGCCATCCAGCGCGACCGTCGTCTGGGTCGCCTCTGGCGGGACAAGGAGCCGGCCGCCTACCTCGAGCCGTTCAACCTCCTGCACCGCAACCAGATGATGGAGAACGAGCCGCCGGAGCACACCCGGCTGCGTCGCCCCGTGGCGCGCGCCTTCGCCCGCGGGCACGTCGAGCGGCTGCGTCCCCGCGTGGGCGAGCTGGCGCAGGAGCTGCTCGCCGAGGTCGATCCGGCGAGCTTCGACGTGATCGGCGACTACGCCGAGCCCCTGCCGGTGCTGGTCATCGCCGAGCTGCTCGGCGTCCCCACGTCGTACGTCCCCCAGCTCCGGCAGTGGTCGCAGGCGATCGTCCGGATGTACGAAGCCGACCCCGGCCCGGAGGTCGTCGACGCCGCCGTCGCCGCCGCGATCGACTTCGCGGCGCTGGTCCGCGAGCTGATCGGCGAGCGCCGGGCCCGGCCCGTCGACGACCTGCTCAGCGACCTGGCGGCCACCGAGCTCTCCGAGGACGAGATGGTCGCCTCGGCGGTGCTGCTCCTCAACGCCGGCCACGAGGCGTCGGTGAACGTCTTCGGCAACGGGCTGACCGCGATGCTGCGGCGTGGGCTGCGGCCGGGGCCCGACGTGGCGCGCTGCGTCGAGGAGATGCTGCGCTTCGACTCCGCCCTGCAGCTGTTCGAGCGGACCGCGACCGAGCCCGTCGAGGTCGGCGGGATCACCGTCGAGCAGGGACAGAAGATCGCGGTGCTGCTCGGGTCCGCCAACCGCGACCCCGAAGTGTTTGCCGACCCCGACGAGTTCCTCGTCGACCGGGACCCGAACGACCACGTGGCCTTCGGGGTCGGCGTGCACTTCTGTCTCGGCGCGCCGCTGGCGCGGATGGAGCTCACGGAGTCCCTGGGCGCGCTGTGGTCGGCGTTCCCGTCGTTGCACCTGACGGGCGAGCCGACGAGCCGGGGGACGTTCGTGCTGCGCGGATTTCATAGTGTTCCCGTGGGAGGTACGTGATGAGTGAGCCGTTCAGCGCCGTCGAGGTGATCGTCCGCAAGCGAGACGGCGAGAAGCTGTCCGATGCGCAGATCGACTGGGTCGTCGACGCCTACACCCGCGGTGTGGTCGCCGACGAGCAGATGTCGGCCCTTGCGATGGCGATCCTGCTCAACGGCATGGACCGCTCGGAGATCGCGCGCTGGACCGCGGCGATGATCGCCTCGGGGGAGCGGATGGACTTCTCCGGGCTGTCCCGCCCCACGACCGACAAGCACTCCACCGGCGGGGTCGGTGACAAGATCACGCTGCCGCTGGCGCCGCTGGTGGCCGCCTGCGGAGCCGCCGTACCGCAGCTGTCCGGGCGCGGCCTCGGCCACAGCGGGGGCACCCTCGACAAGCTCGAGTCCATCCCCGGCTGGCGCGCCTCGGTGTCCAACCAGGAGATGTTCGCCCAGCTGGAGTCGGTCGGCTGCGTCGTCTGCGCCGCCGGCGACGAGCTGGCGCCGGCGGACAAGAAGCTCTACGCGCTGCGCGACGTCACCGGCACGGTCGAGGCGATCCCGTTGATCGCCTCGTCGATCATGAGCAAGAAGATCGCCGAGGGCACCGGCGCGCTCGTGCTCGACGTCAAGGTGGGCACCGGCGCGTTCATGAAGAACGCCGAGCACGCCCGGCAGCTCGCGGAGACCATGGTGGCGCTGGGCACCGACGCCGGCGTGCACACGGTCGCCCTGCTCACCGAGATGTCGACGCCGCTCGGGCTGACCGCGGGCAACGCCATGGAGGTCGAGGAGTCCGTCGAGGTGCTGGCGGGCGGCGGCCCCGTCGACGTCGTGGAGCTCACCCTGGCGCTGGCCCGCGAGATGCTGGCGGGTGCCGGCATCACCGACGTCGACCCCGCGGACCGGTTGGCCGACGGCTCGGCCATGGACAGGTGGAAGCAGATGATCCGGGCGCAGGACGGCGACCCGGACGCGCCGCTCCCCGTCGCGAAGGAGTCGCAGGACGTGCTCGCCCCGTCCTCCGGCGTCCTGACCCGGCTGGATGCGCTCGCCGTCGGCACCGCCGCGTGGCGGCTCGGCGCCGGCCGCTCCCGCAAGGAGGACCCCGTGCAGGCGGGCGCGGGCGTGCGCTGGCACGCCCGGCCGGGTGACACGGTGACCGCGGGCCAGCCGCTGCTGACACTGCTGACCGACGAGCCGGACCGGTTCGAGAGGGCGCTGGCGATCCTCGACGGCGCCTACGACATCGAGCCGGATGCGGCGTACACCGCCGGGCCGATCGTGCTGGACCGGGTCGAGGCATGACCCAGCTGCAGGCCGGCGAGACCTACGAGGTCTCGGCCTCCAGGGTCCGGATGGGGATCGGCTGGGACAAGGACGCCGGCGCCGGTGTGGCGCGGACCGGCCGGCCCGAGGTCGACCTCGACGCGACGGCACTGCAGTTCACGGGCTCGCAGCTGTTCGACCTCGCGTTCTACAACAACCTCACGACCCGGGACGGGTCGGTGACCCACCAGGGCGACAACCAGACGGGCAGCGGCGAGGGCGACGACGAGTCGATCCTCGTCGACCTCGCGCGTGTGCACGCCCCGGTCGACACGATCCTGTTCCTGGTCAGCAGCTACCAGGGGCAGTCGCTGAAGTGGGTGGCCAACGCCTACTGCCGGCTGGTCGACGACGAGACCGACGAGGAGCTGGCGCGGTTCACGCTCACGCTCTCGATCGAGGAGACCGGCGCGGTGCTGGCGCTGCTCCGGCGTACGCCGGCGGGGTGGGCCTTGCACGCGGTGGGCGAGGGTGTGGCGATCTCGGTGCCGACCCAGGGCCTGGCGAAGCTGACGCGGTTCGTCAGCTGAGCAGCAGCACGACCATCTCGGCCACGCAGGCGGGCTTGGCCTCGCCCTCGATCTCGATGACGTAGTTGGTGACCATCTGCTTGCCGGCCGGGACGTCGGTGAGCGTGCCGAGCGTCGCCGTGCACCTGATCCGCGCGCCGACCTTGACCGGGTTGGGGAAGCGCACCTTGTTGAGCCCGTAGTTGAGCCGGGCGCCGGTGGTCTCGATCCGCATCAGCTGGGTGTTGAACATCGGGATCAGTGAGAGCGTGAGGTAGCCGTGCGCGATGGTCCCGCCGAAGGGGCCCGACTTGGCGCGCTCGACGTCGACGTGGATCCACTGGTGGTCGTCGGTGGCGTCGGCGAACGCGTTGACCCGCTCCTGGGTGACCTCGAACCAGTCGGTGGTCCCGATCTCCTGGCCGACGGTGGCTTCGAGCTCCGCGACGTCGGTGAAGGTGCGCACGTAGATCCTTCCTGACAGCCTGACAAGATGACGGCCATGAGCGCCGTCCTCACCGAACCTAGTGCAGGTCCGCCGGTCACCCGTGAGCAGGTCCAGCAGGCCCCCAAGGTGCTGCTGCACGACCACCTGGACGGCGGGCTGCGGCCCGCCACGATCGTCGAGCTGGCGGCCGAGGTGGGGCACGCGCTGCCGACGTCCGACGCCGGCGAGCTCGGCAGGTGGTTCACCACGATGGCCGACTCCGGCTCGCTGGTGAAGTACCTCGAGACCTTCGACCACACCGTCGGCGTCATGCAGACCGCCTCCGGGCTGACCCGGGTCGCCCGGGAGGCCGTCGAGGACCTGGCCGCCGACGGTGTGGTCTACGCCGAGATCCGCTACGCCCCCGAGCAGCACGTCGCCAACGGGCTCACCCTCGACGAGGTGGTCTCCGCGGTCCAGGAGGGGTTCGAGGAGGGGATGGCAGCCACCGGGATCACCGTCCGCCAGCTCCTGACCGCGATGCGCCACCAGGCCCGCTCCCGCGAGATCGCCGAGCTGTCGATCGCCTGGCGCGACCGCGGCGTGGCCGGCTTCGACATCGCCGGTGCCGAGGCCGGCTACCCGCCCACCCGCCACCTCGACGCCTTCGAGTACCTCCAGCGCGAGAACTCCCACTTCACCATCCACGCCGGCGAGGCCTTCGGGCTGCCTTCGATCTGGGAGGCCATCCAGTGGTGCGGGGCCGACCGCCTGGGCCACGGGGTGCGGATCATCGACGACATCACCGTCGCCGGCGACGGCTCGGTCGAGCTGGGCCGGCTGGCGGCCTACGTCCGGGACATGCGGATCCCGCTCGAGATGTGCCCCGCGTCCAACGTCCAGACCGGCGCCGCGCCGTCGATCGCCGATCACCCGATCGGGCTGCTCACCCGGCTGCGCTTCCGGGTCACGGTGAACACGGACAACCGGCTGATGTCCGGCACCTCGATGACCTCGGAGTTCACCAACCTCGCCAAGGCGTTCGGCTACACCGTCCGTGACCTCGAGTGGTTCACGGTCAACGCGATGAAGTCGGCGTTCCTGCCCTTCGACGAGCGGCTGGCGCTGATCGCCGACGTGATCAAGCCGGCCTACGCCAAGCTGGCCGCGGACGTCTGACCCCTGCCGGGCAGGTGCAACCGATCTGCCTCGCACCTCGTTCAACCAGACATGAGGCGAGACCCGGCCGCCGACGCCGCCTTCACCGAGTTCGCGGCCGCGAACCGGGCCCGGCTCCGCAGCACGGCCTACCTCCTCTGCGGGGACTGGCACCGCGCCTCCGACCACGTCCAGGAGGGGCTCCTCCGGGTGTACGTCGCCTGGCCCCGGCTGGTGCGGCAGGGCGGCGAGGTCGCCTACGCACGCAAGGCGGTGGTCAGCGCCTTCCTGGACGCCAGGCGCAAGCGGTCGAGCTCGGAGCGGCCCGTGCCCGAGCCCGGCGAGCGGGTGTCGGGCGAGGACCTCGCGTCGGCGGTCGCCGACCGCGACGCCCTGATGGCTGCGCTGGCCCGGCTGCCCGAGCGGCAGCGGGCGTGCGTGGTGCTGCGCTACTTCGAGGAGCTGGACGTCCGCGAGACGGCGGCCGTGCTCGGGTGCAGCGAGGGAACCGTCAAGAGCCAGACCTCGAGGGCGCTCGCGTCGCTGCGCGCGATGTTCGAGGACGAGTCGCGCGAGGAGCTCGTCGTGGCCGGAGAGAGGAGCTTCCCGTGGTGAACGACCTCAAGCAGCTGATGCGGGACAACGTCGCCGCTCCGCCGCCGGACCGGCTCGACCTCGATGCCCTGGTGCCGGCCGGGCGCCGGCGGGTCAGGCGCCGGCGTACTGCCCTGCTCGGCTGCACGGCAGCGCTGGCGGCCGGCGCTGTCGTGGCCGTCGGGATCGGCGGACCGGGCGGCTCCGGCCGCGTCGCCGAGGCAGCGCATCCCCCGAAACCCGATGCGCCCACGATCCGGCTGGCCGACGCGACACAGGCGGTGACGGGTCGCGACTACGAGGTGCTCGCGTCGTTCACGAACCAGAACCTCGACCGCGACAACGGGCAGTACTTCGACGGCGTCACCGACGACGGCCTGGTCCTCTTCCGCGACGGTCCGCGGGAGGCGCAGCCGACCCCGCGGTTCGCGCTGATGGACCCCGCCACCGGCGCCAAGGACTGGCTTCCCGACCTCGACATCGGCTGGGCCCAGACCTGGCCGGTCGAGCTGGGCGCCGACCGGCTGGTGCTCGCCGGTGTCGACAGCCGGAGCAGCCGCTTCGTCACCTACGTCTTCGACCGTGCCGGCCGGCAGTGGACCACGATGAGCTGGCCCGGGTTGCCGAAGGCCGCCGAGCCGTTCTCCTTCGTCCCGCACGACGGCCGGCTCTATCTGCGGGTACCCGCCTCCGTCGGACAGCCCCCTCCGGGTGGGTGGCCGACCGGGCCGGACGGCGAGGCCGACGACGCGGACGCCGAGGGCGACACCTACCACCTCTGGTCGGTGTCGCTCACCGACAGCTCCGACGTCCGCGACGAGGGCATGACCGTGGGTGACGTCGCCTTCACCCAGGGTTCGATGGTGTGGACCGACCGCAGCGGTGGCGATCCCGGCCGGGTGCACGTCCGCTCGCTGGCGACCGACGAGGAGCACTCGTTCGACCCGCAGGAGGGGGAGAAGTGCAATGTCCTCTCCTTCGGTGCCACCGGGGACCGGATCGTGATGAGCGAGTACTGCGGCACGTACGCCGATGGCGTCCGGGACGACCGCGTCCAGATCCTCACGACCGACGGCGACCAGGTCGTGACGCTCCAGGACAACGGCGTCGACGGCGCGCTGGCCGGCCCGGGCAGCAGCCTGGTCACGATGACGGCGTACCAGCCGAAGCTCGGGGGGACCTACGTCTACGACCTGGCCGCCGACCGGCTGCTGCGGGTGAGCGAGGGCTTCAGCCGGTATGGCTCCGGCGGCGGGGCACCGGACGGGATGTTCCTCTACGGCACGCCGGTCAACCACGGGAAGGGCCAGACCACCTGGCTGGCGAAGCTGCTCGACTGAGGCACTGCAGCCCCAGCCCCGGCTCACCAGGCTTCGAGGCTCGGCCCTTCGAGGCTCGCTTCGCTCGCACCTCAGGGCAGGCGCGGGGCGCCTCGCACCTCAGCCACCGTCATGGACCGTCACCGGCACGGTGGCTGAGGTGGGAAGGCGTTCTGCGCCTGACCCTCGAAGCCTCTGCAGCCTTGGCACCCGGGGTAGGCCCAAGCGTTGCTCACCCTGACCTTCTCGACGACTTCTGGCTACGGTGTGCCGCATGACCGTCCTCGACGTCGACTACCTGGTGGTGGGAGCCGGTGCCATGGGGATGGCGTTCACCGACGCGCTGGTCGACCACGCCGACGTGCGGGTCGCCCTCGTCGACCGCCGGCACGGGGTGGGCGGCCACTGGCTGGCGGCCTACCCGTTCGTGCGGCTGCACCAGGCCTCGACCTTCTACGGCGTCGCCTCGACGGTGCTGGGCGGCTCGGTGCAGGTCACCGGGCCGGAGGCGGGGTTGCACGAGCGCGCGGGGCAGCCGGCGATCGTGGCGTACTACGACAAGGTGCTGTCCGAGCGGATGGTCGGGTCGGGCCGGGTCAGCTTCCACCCGGGCTGTGAGTACGACGGGGAGAGAACCGTCCGGTCCCGCATCTCGGGGCAGCGGTTCGACGTGCCGGAGCGCTGCCGGGTGGTGGACGCGCGCTACCTGGCCCCCGACATCGTGGCCGAGATGCCGCCGCGGTTCGAGGTCGAGCCGGGCGCCCGGGTCGTCCCGGTCAACGACCTGGTGCGCATGGAGGAGGCGCCGAGCCAGTACGTCGTCGTCGGCTCCGGCAAGACCGCGACAGACGCCATCGTGTGGCTGCTCGGCCGCGGCGTGGACCCGGACGCCGTCTGTTGGGTGCGCCCTCGCGACCCGTGGATGCTCAACCGGGCCCTGATCCAGCCGTCGCCCGAGATCTTCCTCGCGATGGTGGCGACGATGATGGAGGCCGCCGCCGCGGCCGAGTCGCTCGACTCGCTGTTCGTGGCGCTGGAGGAGGCCGGGATCATGCTCCGGGTCGACCGGACCGTCACACCGACCATGGCCAAGACCCCGACGCTCGGGATCTGGGAGCTGGAGCTGCTCCGGTCGATCACCAACGTGGTGCGGCTCGGCCACCTCGTCGCGGTGCGTCCCGGACGGCTGGAGCTGACCGACGGCGCGGTCGGCACCGCCGCCGACGCCGTGGTGGTCAACTGCGCCGCCGACGGGCTGAAGAACCCTCCGCTGCTCCCGATCTGGCAGAGCTCCGTCATCACGCTCCAGCCGGTGCGGGCCGGCTTTCCCTGCTTCGGCGCCGCACTCATCGGCTACGTCGAGGGGACCCGGCGTGGCGCCCCCGACGAGGCCAAGAACGCGATCGCCGCGCCGTCTCCCTACCCCAACTCCCTGGTCCAGTGGGCCGCCATGAACGTCCACGGGCTGCGCAACGCGGCCGCGTTCAACGCCGAGCCCGACGTCCGCGAGTGGGCCAACCGGGTGGCGCTCAACCCGTCGCGCGTGCCGCCCGACCACGCTGGCTCGCCCGAGCTGGACGTGGCCCAGGCGCGGCTCCAGGCGGCGGCCGGCCCCGGCGTGGCCCGGCTGGCCGAGCTCAGGTGACGCCCGGCCGGTAGGTGCAGACCTCGACCAGGTTGCCGTCGGGGTCGCGGACGTAGCAGCTGAGGATGGGTCCCCGGGCGCCGGTGCGCGCCACCGGGCCCTCGACGATCTCGGCACCGCGCTCGGTGAGCCCCGCGGCGATCGCCTCGATGCTGTCGTCGACGACGAGGCACAGGTCGACGCTGCCGGGAGTCGGCCGGAGCGCCTTCGGCTCGAACTCGTGGCCCGCCTGGTGCAGGTTGAGCTTCGTCCCGCCGAAGGTCAGCGCCATGCGACCTTCCCCGAAGGTCGTGACGCCCATGCCGAGCACGGAGGTGTAGAACGCCACGGTCCGGTCGAGGTCTGCCACCGTGAGCACCAGGTGGTCGATGCGGTCGATCTCCTTCACGCCTGCCGGCCTTCCTCACCTGGCAGCACGACGAACCACGGGTGGGTCCACCGACCGAAGATCTTCAGCGCACCGGCCACGAACGACTCGCGCGTGAGCTCGTTGATCGAACCGCGACCGGGGTTGTAGACCAGGACCCCCTGAGGGGAGGGCTCGACGGCCAGGACGACGTGCCGGGGCAGCCAGGTGGAGCCGACGTAGAGCGGGCACGGGCGGCCGTCGGCCAGCGCCGCCACCACGGCCGAGAAGACCGTGTCGTGGGAGCCGAGCCGGACCACGCGCGTGCGGTAGGGGACACCGGCGTAGGACTGCATGGCGTGGGCCACGGCCCACGGCGGCGTGCCGAGCGCGCGCGGCCACGGGAGCTGGGCGCGGCCGGCGTACGACGCCGAGGTCAGCGACCGGTGCAGGTCCAGCACCTCCCTGGAGAACGACGCGGGACGGTAGGCGGGGTCGAGCACCATGTGGGCGGCCACCAGCGACGACGGCCCGCAGCTGCGCTGGTCGGGCTGGGTGAGGCCGTGGATGGCGTCGAGGTTCACGACACCGGGAGGGCCTGGACCAGGCGGAACGCCTCGTCGGCGGAGACGGGGAGGCACCCGAGCGAGACCGCGTCGGCGACCAGCCGGCGCTGGTCGCGCGCGAGCGCCAGGCCGCGACGGAGCAGGACCAGTGGCGGCTTGCGGTGCTCGCGCAGGTCGCGGGTGAGCCGCCGCCAGAACGTGACGGCAGGGTGCTGGCGCAGGCAGTACGCCGCCGCGAGCAGCCCCGCCTCCCGCAGCGGCGCCACCACGTGGTGGGCGAAGATCCCCTCGGCCACGAACAGTGGCGACCCGTCGAGGGAGAGCTTCCGGTAGCCGTTGCGACCGTCGTGCGCGATGTCGTAGACGGGGGTCTCGACGACGCCCGTGCGGCAGAGGGTGGTCAGCGCGTCGACGGCCTCGGAGCACAGCCACGAGGCGGGGTCGTCCCAGTCGACGAGGCCGGCGTTGGCGCCGGAGGTGATCCGGGGGAGGGCCGGGTCCGAGCCGTCGCGGTAGAAGTCGTCGAGACGGAGGATCGGTAGTCCCAGCCGTTCGGCGAGGTGCGACTTGCCCGAGCCCGAGGGCCCGGCCAGGACGATCACCCGTGCAGGCACCTGCACATCATGCCGTGGCACTCTCGGCGCATGAGAACTCGGGTGGCTGCTGTCCTCATGCTGCTCCTGGCGCTCACCGCGTGCTCGGGCGACCAGGGCGAGGACGAGCCCGGTTCGGGCAGGACCACGGACGCCGACTGCGCCGACCGCATCCCCGACGCCGTCTTCGGCACCCTCGGCTGGTCGCCCCCCAAGGCGGCGGAGGCCACCGTCAGCGGCTGTCATCGCGAGAGCGAGGAGGGGTACGTCGAGGTCCGCGACCGGACCGGTGACTACGACAGGCTCTGCCGGACCCTCAACCGCTCCGGCGGCGTCGCACCGGGCCGGCCCGCGCCCTGGCTGGGCGACGTGACCGCGTGCGCCGTCGAGCCTGCCGGCGACGTCGGGCAGACCAAGGTGCTGGTGAAGCGGAGCGGTGACCGGGTCACCCAGGTGACGGTGACGGTCGTCTCCGGCACCGACCGGGACAAGATCCGCGCGGCGGTGGCCCAGCTGCTCGCCTAGACGCCGATCGGGTGCCAGACGGTCTTGGTCTCGAGGTAGTCGGTCATCGACGACAGCTCCGGCTCCTCGGTCCAGTCCGGCTCCGCGGCGGGTGCGCGGCGGACCCGCTTGAGGTTCTCGGCCGCGGCCACCTCGAGCTCTGCCGCGAGCTCGTCGGACCCGGCCAGCCCGCACAGGTCGATCGCGTTGACGTCCATGTGCGAGGCCAGCCACGGCCCGACGGTCTCGGCCGAACCGGTCAGGACGTTGACGACCCCACCCGGCACGTCGGAGGTGGCCAGCACCTCGGAGAAGGTCACCGCGGGGAGCGGGCGCTCGTAGGACGACACGACGACACACGTGTTGCCCGAGACGATCACCGGCGCGACGACCGAGACGAGACCGAGCAGGGACGATGACTGCGGCGCCAGCACCGCGACCACACCGGTCGGCTCGGGCGTCGACAGGTTGAAGAACGGCCCCGCCACGGGGTTGGCGTTGCCGACCACCTGGGTCAGCTTGTCGGCCCACCCGGCGTACCAGACCAGCCGGTCGACGGCGGCGTCGAGCACGCCCGAGGCCTGTCGCGACGTGAGGCCCTCCGAGGACTGCAGCGCGTCGACGAACTGAGGCCGGCGGTCCTCCATCACCTCGGCGATGCGGTAGACCACCTGACCCCGGTTGTAGGCCGTCCGGGCCGCCCAGCCCGGGAAGGCCGAGCGGGCGGCGACGACGGCGTCGCGCGCGTCCTTGCGCGAGGCGAGGGCCGCGTTGGCCAGGAATTTCCCCTTGGCGTCGTTGACGACGTAGGAGTGCCCCGACTCCGAGCGGGGGAAGGCGCCCCCGATGTAGAGCTTGTAGGTCTTGCGAACATCTGCCCTGCTCACCTGAGGTACGCCTCCAGCCCGTGCTTGCCGCCCTCGCGGCCGTAGCCCGACTCCTTGTAGCCGCCGAACGGGCTGGCCGGGTCGAACTTGTTGAACGTGTTGGCCCACACCACACCGGCGCGCAGCTGGTTGGCGACCTGCAGGATCCGCGAGCCCTTGTCGGTCCAGACCCCGGCGGAGAGGCCGTAGGGCGTGTTGTTGGCCTTGGCGACCGCCTCGCTCGGCGTGCGGAAGGTGAGCACGGACAGCACCGGGCCGAAGATCTCCTCGCGGGCGATCCGGTGCGCCGCGGTGACGTCGGTGAACAGCGTCGGCGGGAACCAGTAGCCGTGCGAGGGGAGCTCGCACGGCGCCGACCAGCGCTCGGCACCCTCCGCCTCGCCGATGTCGGACAGCTCGCGGATGCGGGCCAGCTGCTCGGCGGAGTTGATGGCCCCGATGTCGGTGTTCTTGTCCAGCGGGTCGCCGACCCGCAGCGTCGCCATCCGGCGCTTGAGCCGGTGGAGCACGTCCTCGGCCACCGACTCCTGCACCAGCAGCCGGGAGCCGGCGCAGCACACGTGGCCCTGGTTGAAGAAGATCCCGTTGACGATGCCCTCGACCGCCTGGTCGAGCGGGGCGTCGTCGAAGACGATGTTGGCGGCCTTGCCCCCGAGCTCGAGCGTCACGCGCTTGTGCGACCCGGCAACGGTGCGGGCGATGGCCTTGCCGACCTCGGTCGACCCGGTGAACGCGACCTTGTCCACGTCGGGGTGGCCGACCAGCGCCTGACCGGTGCCGCCGGCGCCGGTGACGATGTTGACCACGCCCGGCGGCAGGTCAGCCTGCTGGCAGATCTCCGCGAACAGAAGTGCGGTCAGCGGGGTCGTCTCGGCCGGCTTCAGCACGACCGTGTTGCCGCACGCCAGGGCCGGCGCGATCTTCCAGGCCAGCATCAGCAGCGGGAAGTTCCAGGGGATCACCTGCGCCGCGACCCCCAGGGACTGCTCCCCGAAGCCTGCGTACTTCAGCTTGTCCGCCCAGCCGGCGTAGTAGAAGAAGTGCGCCGAGACGATGGGTACGTCGACGTCGCGCGACTCCTTGATCGGCTTGCCGTTGTCGATGGACTCGAGCACGGCGAGCTCGCGGGACCGCTCGGCGATGATCCGGGCGATGCGGTAGAGGTACTTCGCGCGCTCCGAGCCGGGCATCCGGGACCAGCCGCGGTGGGCCCGGCGGGCGGCCTTGACGGCCAGGTCGACGTCGTTGTCGTCGGCCTCGGCGACCTCGGCCAGCACCTCCTCCGAGGCCGGGTTGACGGTCTTGAACGCCTTGCCGTGCCCGTCGACGAAGTCGCCGTCGATGAACAGGCCGTAGGACGGCTTGATGTCGACGATCGACCGCGACTCAGGGGCCGGGGCGTACTCGAACTTCTGCGACGATGCAGCCATGTCTCAGTCCACCGTGACGTAGTCGTGGCCGGAGTAGCGGCCGGTCTTGAGTTTCATCCGCTGCATCAGCAGGTCGTTGAGCAGCGTGGAGGCGCCGAACCGGAACCAGTCCGGGTCGAGCCAGTCGGGACCCGTCACCTCGTTGACGGTGACGAGGTACTTCACGGCGTCCTTGGCGGTGCGGATGCCGCCGGCCGGCTTGACGCCGATCATCGTCCCCGTGGCCTCGCGGAAGTCGCGGACCGCCTCGAGCATCACCAGCGTGACCGGCAGGGTGGCCGCCGGCTGCACCTTGCCCGTCGAGGTCTTGATGAAGTGGCCGCCGGCCAGCATCGCCAGCCACGACGCGCGGCGGACGTTGTCATAGGTCTGGAGCTCACCGGTCTCGAGGATCACCTTCAGGTGCGCCGGGCCACAGGCCTCGCGGACCTGGGCGATCTCCTCGAACACCTCGAGGTAGCGGCCGGCCAGGAAGGCACCGCGGTCGATGACCATGTCGATCTCGTCGGCCCCCGCCTCCACGGCGTCGCGGGTGTCGGCGATCTTGACGTCCATCGCCGCCCGACCGCTGGGGAACGCCGTCGCGACCGCGGCCACCTTGACGTTGCTTCCCTTGAGCGCCTCCTTGGCCGTGGCCACGAGGTCGCCGTAGACGCAGACGGCCGCGGTCGGGGGGCAGGTCGGGTCCGACGGGTCCGGGTGCATGGCCTTGGCGGCCAGCGAACGCACCTTCCCCTCGGTGTCCTGGCCCTCCAGGGTGGTCAGGTCGACCATCGAGATCGCCAGGTCCAGGGCGTAGGCCTTGGCGGAGGTCTTGATCGAACGGGTGCTCAGCTGTGCGGCACGTTGCTCGGCACCCACCTGGTCGACCCCCGGGAGGCCGTGCAGGAAGCGCCGCAGCGAGGAATCCGACCCGGTGACGTCCAGGTCACGGATCGGTCTCGTCTCGACCTCGGGATCGGTTGCGACCATGCCCTCCAGCATAGGGTGGTCCGGTGACTCGCACCGAGGCGAGCGAGCCCGCAGTAGAGAAGTTCGCACCCAACGGCGGCACGGTGACGGCAGTCGTCGCCGGTCTCGTCGCGCTGGCGTTCATCCTGGCGTGGGCGATCGACATCCACCGCGTGGCGCTCTGGGTGCCCGCGCTCGCGCTGCTCGGGGGCGCGATCGTGTGGATCAGCACCGTCCGGCCGCGGGTCCGGGTGCAGAACCACGAGCTCGTGCTCCAGAACATGGTCACCACGACGTACCTGCCGCTGGCCTCGATCGACGAGGTGGCGGTCCGCCAGGTGATGGCGGTCCGGGCCGGTGGCCAGCGCTACATCTGCTCCGGTGTGGGCCGGAGCATGCGCTCGGCGCTGAAGGGGTCGTCGGTCGAGCAGGCCCGTCAGCAGGTCGGTGGGCTGCGCGGCGAGCTGGCGAAGGTCCCCGAGCCCGGGATGCACTACGCCGACTTCGTCGAGCTCCGGGTCCGGGAGCTGATCAACGAGGACCGCATGAGGCGTGGTGTGAAGAGGTACTCGCCCGAGGCCGACGAGCTGGCCAAGCAGGTCCGGCGCGTGCCGTCCTGGCCGGCGATCGCGATCCTCGCGGTGGTCGCGGTGTTCCTCGTCGTCAGCCTGGTCGTCGGCTGACTCTCACCGGGTCACGGTGAAGGACCTCTCCATCGCCGCGGCGGACGAGTCCCCGCCGTAGACCTCGATCGTCCCCGGCTCCACGACGAACTTGCCGCGGTTGTCGTAGAAGCCGAAGTCGCTCTTGTCGAGGGTGAACGTCACGGTCGTGGACTCTCCGGACTCCAGCGACACGCGCTGGAAGCCCCGCAGCCGGCGGACCGGCTGGGAGATGCTCGCGACCGGGTCGTGGATGTACATCTGCACGACGTCGTCGCCGGCGCGCTCACCGGTGTTCTTGACGTCCATGGTGACCGTGACGGTGCCGTTGCGCCCGACGCTCGAGCGGCTCAGCTTGAGGTTGGAGACGTCGAACGAGGTGTAGCTGAGCCCGTAGCCGAACGGGTAGAGCGGCTGGCAGGTCGACTGGTCGCGGTAGCGGGAGTTCCACTTGAACGTCGCGTCACACGGGCGGCCGGTCGGCTCGTGGTTGTAGTAGTAGGGCACCGTGCCCACGCCCCGTGGCATCGAGACCGGGAGCTTGCCACCCGGGTCGACCTTCCCGTAGAGCACGTCGGCGACCGCGTTGCCGCCCTCGGTGCCCGGGAACCACGCTTCGAGGATCGCCGCCGCCTTGTCCTGGACGGCGGTCAGGTCGAGCGGATGGCCGTTGAACAGCACGACCACCACGGGCTTGCCGGTGGCCGCGACCGCGTCCAGCAGCTCCTCCTGGTGGCCCGGGAGGTCGAGCTGGCTGCGGCTGTTGGCCTCGCCGCTCATGAAGGCGCTCTCACCGAGGGCGAGCACCACCTGGTCGGCGTTGTCGGCGGCGGTGACCGCGTCCTGGATCGTGGTCCCGTCGTCACCCGGCCCGGCGCACACCTCCTCGTCGGGGGTGATCGGCGGGTTGGCGTTGTTCGGCGGGTCGAAGTTGTGCGCCAGGTTGCAGGCCGCGGTGTAGGTGACCGGGGCCGAGCTGGCCGCCTTCAGTCCGTCGAAGAGGGTCACGAACTTCGGAGCCAGGGGATCGGTGCCCCGTCCGGACCACGGGCCGAGCATCTCGTCGACCGTCGCCCCCAGCGGGCCGATCAGCGCCGTCGACTTGCTCGGATCGAGCGGCAGCGGCTGCCCGTCGTTCTTCAGCAGCACCATCGACCGGCTCGCCGCCCAGCGGCTCTTCGCCAGGTCCTCGGGCCGGCCGTAGCTCGCGGGGTCGCTCGCCGTGGTGACGTCGACGTACGGGTGGTCGAACAGCCCGGCACGGAACTTCACGCGCAGGATCCGGCGGACGGCGTCGTCGAGCCGCGACATCGTGATCTGGTGGTCGGCGAGCAGCTGCTGGCCGTAGTCGCGGATGTTGGTGCTGACCATCTCGGAGTCGGTGCCCGCCATCAGCGCCGCGGCGCCCGCCTCGGGGCCGTCGGCCGCGACGCCGTGGCCGCACGGGCCGCTGTCCGGCTCGACCGGCGGGCAGGCGCGCAGCTCGGCAACCGCGGTGTAGTCGCTCTCGACGAAGCCGTCGAAGCGCCACTCCTTCTTCAGGATGTCGGTCTCGGTGTACTTGTTGGCACAGCCGGGCACGCCGTTGATCGCGTTGAAGGAGCACATGACGGTGTCGGCTCCGGCGTCGATGGCCGCCTTGAACGGCGGCAGGTAGAAGTTGCGGAGCCGGGACTCCGACATGTCGGTGGTGTTGTAGTCGCGGCCGCCCTCGGGCTCGCCGTAGGCCACGTAGTGCTTCACGCTCGAGACGACCTTGTCCGGAGCGCTGTAGTCGGTGCCCTGGGCGCCCTTGACGCGGGCGGCCGCCATCACCGAGCCGAGGTAGGGGTCCTCGCCCGCGCCCTCGACGATGCGGCCCCATCGGGGCTCGTGCGAGACGTCGACCATGGGGCTGTAGACCTGCTTGAGGCCCTCGGTGGCGGACTCCCTCGCGCCGACCGCGGCGTCGGCCTGCGCGACCTCGGGGTCGAAGGAGCTCGCCGCCCCGAGCGGGACCGGGAAGATCGTCCGGTAGCCGTGGATGGTGTCGTAGGCGAACAGGATCGGGATGTGCAGCCGGGACTGCTCGACCGCGATGTGCTGGAAGTGGTTGATCTGCTCGGGGTCGACGAGGCTGAAGACCGAGCCCACTCCCGCCTTGGCGTCGGCGTCGGTGATCTGGCCGTCGGAGAGCAGCTGCACCTGCTGCAGCTTCTCCTGCGTCGTCATCTGTGAGAGCAGCTTGTCGACCTTCTGCTCGATCGTCGCGCTGGCAGGGGCTCGGGTCGGTGCCAGGGCCTGCTCGTCGCTGGACCTGTCGATGCCGATGCCTGCAAGCGCGCTTCCGCCGATGGTGAGTGCGAGGACGAGCGCGGTGCCGACCGCCCCCGTCCGACGTCCGATCGTTGCCATGGGGGGCTCCTCCCGAGAAGGATGCTCGCCGGCTCAGCGAGCAGCGTCGTCGTACCCACAATCGCCGAGTTCATGCGCGCTGGCTCCTCACACTTCACCGGGCTGGCTCGTCGTATGCGGGACCGCAGGACGCGGTGCACCCCAACCCCCGAAGGAAGTCACGATGGACACGCGTCACTCCACACCCGTCGACGAGGCCGTGCTCGAGCAGAACAAGGCGATCGTCACGCGGCTGTGCGACGCAGCGAACAGCCACGACATCGACCTGATCGCCTCCGTGATCGACCAGGTCGTCGACCCGGAGGTGCACAACACGACGCCGTTGCCCGTGGCCGGGACGGGTGCCGAGGCCCTCAAGCAGGTGTGGGCGATGCTGCTGACCGCGCTGCCGGACATCCACGTCACGATCGAGGAGCTGGTCGCCGAGGGTGACCGGGTGGTCGCCCGCAACACCGTCCGAGGCACCCATCGCGGCGTCTACCTGGGGCGGGCCGGGACCGGGACCCGGCTGACGTACGGCGAGATGTTCAGCTTCCGGGTCGACCAGGGCCGAGTCGTCGAGATCGCCGGCGTCGTCGACGTCGCCGGTCAGCTGCGCCAGCTCGGGCTCTGGCCGCCGGCCCGCTCGTGATGCCGCCCTGCCGGGCCTCGAAGACGCGGGGTCAGAGCCCGAGGGCGGCCTCGATGTCGCGACCGAGCGCGTCCAGCCGGGCCGCGGCGGAGATCCGGGCCGCGTCGACTCCGGCGTCGGCGTCGACCGGCACGACCACCTCCAGGTAGCACTTGAGCTTCGGCTCGGTCCCGCTCGGGCGGACGACGACGCGGGCGCAGTCCGCGAGCCGGAAGCGCAGCCCGTCGGTGGGCGGCAGGTCGGCGCTGCCGAGCGCCAGGTCATCGACCTGCTCGACGGCGAGGCCGCCCAGCTCGGCCGGCGGGGTGGCCCGGAGCCGCTCCATCGCGGCGGTGATCAGCGACAGGTCGGCGACGCGCACCGACACCTGGTCGGTCGCATGCAGGCCGTGCTCGACCGCGAGGTCGTCCAGGACGTCGACCAGGGACCGGCCCGCCGCCTTGCACTCGGCGGCGAGCTCGCAGAGCAGCAGCAGCGCCGAGACACCGTCCTTGTCCTTCACGTGGTCGGGGTCGCAGCAGTAGCCGAGCGCCTCCTCGTATCCGAAGGCGAGCCCCGGGACCCGGCCGATCCACTTGAAGCCGGTGAGGGTCTCGACGTAGGGCTGCCCGGCCGCGGCCGCCATCTTGCCGAGCAGGCTCGAGGAGACGATCGAGGTGGCCCAGGTGCCGGTGCGGCCCCGGGACATCAGGTGGTGGGCCAGGAGCGCGCCCACCTCGTCGCCGCGGAGCATCCGCCAGCCGTGGCCGGTCGGGACGGCGGCGGCGCAGCGGTCGGCGTCCGGGTCGTTGGCCACGACGAGGTCCGCGCGGTGCTCCTCGGCCAGGGCCGTGGCCAGGTCCATCGCGCCCGGCTCCTCGGGGTTGGGGAAGGCGACGGTTGGGAAGTCGGGGTCCGGCTGCTCCTGCTGCTCCACCACCCGCGGGGCCGGGAAGCCGGCCGTCTCGAGCACCTGGAGCACCGAGGTCCCGCCCACCCCGTGCAATGGCGTGTAGACCAGCTCGAGGTCGCGGGGGCCGTCCTCGGCCAGCTCGGCGATCGTGTCGAGGTAGCGGTCGATGAGGTGCTCGCCGAGCACGGTCCCGCCGGCTCCGCGCGGGACGCCCGCCAGCGGACCTACGGCGTCGATCTTCGCCGCGATCGCGGCGTCGGCCGGCGGCACGATCTGGCTGCCGTCACCGAGGTAGACCTTGTAGCCGTTGTCCTGCGGCGGGTTGTGGCTGGCCGTGACCATCACCCCGGCCGAGCAGCCCAGCTCACGGATCGCGAAGGCGAGCACCGGCGTCGGGAGCGGCCGGGGCATCAGCCAGACCTTGAACCCCGCGCCCGACATCACCTCGGCGGTGTCCCGGGCGAAGTCGTCGCTGCGGTGGCGCGCGTCGAAGCCCACCACCACCGGCCCCGTCTCCCCCTGCTCCTGGAGGTACGCCGCCAGCCCGGCGGCGGCGCGGATGACCACGACCCGGTTCATCCGGTTCGGACCCGCCCCCAGCGCGCCCCTGAGCCCAGCGGTGCCGAACTCCAGGTTGCCCGCGAACCGGTCGGCCAGGTCGCTCGGGTCGGCGCCGCCGTCGACGTCCGCGATGATCTGCTGCAGCTCGGCGCGGGTGCTGTCGTCGGGGTCCTCCGCTGCCCAGGCCCGGGCACGCTCCAGCAGGACGTCGGTGGCCGCTGAGGTGGTCATGGGCAGACACTAGGACCTAGGGCGGGCCGGCCAGAACGGGTCAGGCGTTGACCGTGCTCATGTCGGCGTACCGGTCCCCGGCCACCGCGTCGCGCGGCACGGCGGTCTCGAGGGCCTTGAGGTCGTCGTCGGTGAGCTCGACCTCGGTGGCGCCGAGGTTCTCCTCGAGGTAGCGGACCCGCTTGGTGCCGGGGATCGGGGCGACGTCGTCGCCCTGGGCCAGGACCCACGCGAGCGCGAGCTGGCCCGGGGTGCAGCCGTGCTCGACGGCGAGCCTCTTGACCTTCTCCACGAGGGCGAGGTTGGCGTCGAGCGCGTCGCCGGCGAACCGTGGGAACCGTCCGGTGGCCCGCGAGTCGTGGGGGGCGAGGGTCTCGCGGGTCACCGCGCCGGTGAGGATGCCGCGCCCGAGCGGGGAGTAGGGCACCAGCCCGATGCCGAGCTCGCGGATCGTGGGCAGGACGTCGTCCTCGATGTCGCGCGAGAACAGGGAGTACTCGCTCTGCAGGGCCGTGACCGGGTGCACGTCGTGCGCCCGGCGGATGGTCGCGGCAGCGGCCTCGGAGAGCCCGAGGTGGCGGACCTTGCCGGCCTCGACGAGCTCCTTCATGGCCCCGACGGTGTCCTCGATCGGGACCGTCTTGTCGACCCGGTGCTGGTAGTAGAGGTCGATGTGGTCAACGCCGAGCCGCTCGAGGGAGGCGTCGCACGCGCGGCGTACGTAGTCCGGGGTGCCGTTGATGCGGACCCACGAGCCGTCCGCGTTGCGCTCGTTGCCGAACTTGGTGGCCAGCTCGACCTCGTCGCGGCGGCCGGCGATGGCCTTGCCGACCAGCCGCTCGTTGGTGAACGGACCGTACATGTCCGCGGTGTCGAGGAAGGTGACGCCCAGGTCGAGCGCGCGGTGGATGGTCTCGATCGCGGCCTGCTCGTCGGTGGTGCTGTAGAACTCCGACATCCCCATGCACCCCAGCCCCAGCCCGGAGACCTCGAGGGGGCTTCCGCCCTTGTCGCTGCTGCCGAGCGTGCGTCGTGCGAGGGTCATATCGTCCACTGAACAGGCTGGAGCGCGCTCCAGGTCAAGCAGCCGTGCTCGTCAAGGGTGGTCTGGTCCGGGTTGGGTATCTTCGCCGGTTTGGCTCGCGGGGCCGCACTCGCCCGGCAACTCTGTGCGCGGGGCAGCGACAGTACGTCGCCGGTGTCAGATTCACAGGAGAGGGACCTATGACACCCAAGCGTGCTGCGATCGGCGCTCTGGCCGCCGTCCTCATCGTCGTCGGTGCCGCGGTCGGCGTCGTCAACGCGGCGACCAAGACCTGGCAGAACGACGCCTCGTGCGAAGGGAAGCACGCCGCGAAGGCCAAGGCGAAGGCAAGGGCCGACGCCAAGGCGAACGCGAAGTCGAAGGGCCAGCGGATCAAGGTGGTCTGCGTGGCGCCGAGGCCGCCGGGCGCGACGGTCACCAAGACCGTCACCGCGACCGCGACCGTCACGCAGTGGGCCACCACCATGGCGACGGCCACCACGACCGTCACGGTCACGCCATCGTCCGGTCCGACCAGCCCGGTGCCCACTCCCACGCCCAGCCAGACGCCCAGCGAGACGCCGACTCAGACGCCGACTCAGACGCCGACTCAGACGCCGAGCCAGACGCCGACGCCGACACCGCCTCCGACGGGTACGGCGGGGTGCGCCACCAGCACGCCGAACGTGCCCGACGGCCCCGACGGCCGGGGCGGCTGCTTCCCGGGGCCGGCCAACACCGGGCCGGACGCGCCGGCCAGCGCGATGGCGGCCTACACCGGGTCGTGCACGATCACGGCGGCGAACACCGTGATCGACTCCAAGGTGGTCAACTGCCGCACCATCAACGTGCGAGCCAGCGGGTTCGTGCTGAAGAACTCCTACCTCAACGGCGGAATCGTCCAGTCGAACGGCTCACCGTCGTTCACCGTGCAGGACTCCTTCATCGACAGCGGGGTGCAGTACCCCGCGTGCAGTGACGGGTCCTGCCCGGCCGGGAAGTACGCCTGCGGTGACCCGAACAACGCCACCACCGACTGCGGGGTGACCGGGGCGAACTTCACGATCCTGCGCACCGAGATCATCAACTCCAACCGGGCCGCCTACTGCGAGGCTCCGGGTCCGTGCCTGATCCAGGACAGCTACTTCCACGGCACGAACCTGTGGCCGGACCGGTCGAACATGGCGCACGCCTCCTCGGTGCGCGAGGAGCAGAACACCACGCTGCGGCACAACTCGCTGCACTGCTCCTACACCGGCCCGTTCGTCAACGGTGAGATCGGCTGCTCCGCGGACCTGACCGGCTACCCGGACTTCGCACCGATCAAGAACAACACCGTGGACGGCAACCTGTTCGTGGCCAGCTCCGGAAGCGCGTTCTGCATGTACGGCGGGGCCACCGGCGGGAAGCCCTACTCCAGCGACCCGACCAACGCCACCAACCAGAAGTTCACCAACAACGTGTTCCAGCGGGGCAGCAACAACAAGTGCAGCTCCTACGGACCGGTGACCAGCTTCGACAAGAACCGGTCCGGCAACGTCTGGTCCGGCAACATCTGGTCCGACGGCGCACCGGTGGCAGCGGCGATGTGAGGGAGGCCTACGCCGAGAGCTCCTGCACGGCGTTGAGGCGGGCCTGGTAGAGGTCGATCTTGAAGTCGATCGCGCCGAGGTGCTCCTGCACCTCGGCGAGCCGGGCCAGCACGACCTGCCGGTGCGCGCGCAGGAGGTCGAGCCGCTCCTGCTCGTTGCCCTCGCCGGCGCGGACCAGGTCGGTGTAGCGGCGCACGTCGCGGATCGGCATGCCCGTCGCGCGGAGCTTGGTGATGAGCCTGATCCAGTCGAGGTCGTCCTCGGCGTACTGCCGGTGTCCTGACGTGGCCCGGGGCACCGAGCGCAGCATCAGCCCGTCCTTCTCGTAGTAGCGAAGGGTGTCGGGGGTCAGGCCGGTCAGCTCGGCGGCCTCGGCGATGCTCAGTCCTGTGTGGAGTCCAGACACCCGTCCAGTGTCGTCCTTGGAGTGCACTCCAGGTCAAGACCGGTCGAGCGCCGGGCGCCGCATCGACTCCGCGAGGTAGCCGCCGCCCACGTGGGCGTTCTCCATCGCGTCCTCGGGGCGGCCCTCGACCCGGTCCGCCCAGTCCTCGGCATCGTCGATCGGGTCGTAGCCCAGCGCGTGGCCGGGGGCCAGGTCCCACCAGCGGCGGGTGTTGCGGGAGATGCCGTAGATGACGGCGAACCCGGGCGCGGGAGCCGTGAGCGCGGCGTCGACCATCCGCACGCAGTCGTCGGGGGAGAGCCACGTCGCCAGCGAGCGGACCGTGCTCGGCTCGGCCCGGAAGGTGCCGATCCGGCAGCTGATGACGTCGAGGCCGTGGCGGTCGGCGTACAGGCTCATCAGCGACTCGGCGGCCGCCTTGGCCACGCCGTAGAAGGTGTCCGGGCGGAGTCGCGTCGCGACCGGGAGCAGCCCGTCGGGCAGCCCGGCCCGGGGCGTGTGGCCGACCGCGTGGTTGGAGCCGCCGTAGACCATGCGGCGCACCCCGTGCTCGACCATCGCGTCGAGCAGGGCCGCCGTGGTGATCACGTGGGACGTGAGCGAGTCGGGGAGCGAGAGCTCGCCGGGGTGGCCGGCCATGTGGACGACGGCGTCGAGGGACGACTCCGCGAACTCGGCCTCGAAGACGTCGGCGACCGCGTCGGCGTCGGCGCAGTCCGCGGTGTGCCACGCGCCGTCCACACCGTCGGGCTGGGGTACGACGTCGAGGCCGACCACCTCGTGGCCCCGGTCGGCCAGCCCGGCGGTGAGGACGCGCCCGATGCTGCCCGCCGCCCCCGTGAGCAGGACCCTCACAACGCTGGTGGGGTGGTCATAGCCGCGGGACGACCTGGGAGAGGAGTGAGCCCATCCGCTCGGCGGCAGCACGGCCGGCTTCGAGGACCTCCTCGTGGTTGAGCGGCTCGCTGCTGATGCCGGCGGCCAGGTTGGTGACCAGGCTGATCCCGAGCACCTCCATCCCGGCCTCGCGGGCGGCGATGGCCTCGAGCGTGGTGCTCATGCCGACCAGGGTCCCGCCGAGGATGCCGGCCATCCGCACCTCGGCCGGCGTCTCGTAGTGCGGCCCGGGGAACTGGACGTAGACGCCCTCGTCGAGCGTCGGGTCGACCTCGTGGCACAGGGCCCGCAACCGGCTGCTGTAGAGGTCGGTGAGGTCGACGAAGGTCGCGCCCACGATCGGTGAACGGCCGGTCAGGTTGATGTGATCGCTGATCAGCACCGGCGTGCCCGGCGTCCAGGTCTTCTTGAGCCCGCCGCAGCCGTTGGTCAGCACGATGGTCCGGCAGCCGGCCTTGCCCGCCGTGCGTACGCCGTGCACGACGGCGGCGACGCCCTTCCCCTCGTAGTAGTGGGTCCGGCTGAGGAAGACCAGGGCGCGCAGGTCGCCGACCCGGACCGAGCGGATCCTGCCGGAGTGGCCGGCCACGGCGGCGGCGCTGAACCCGGGCAGGTCGGTCGTCGCGATCTCGGCCACCGCCTCGCCGAGCATCTCGGCGGCGGGCAGCCAGCCCGACCCGAGCACCAGGGCGACGTCATGGCGGTCGACGCCGGTCAGCTCGGCCAGCCGCTCCGCGGCCTGTCCCGCGAGGTCGTAGGGCGATGCGTCGGAAGTGGGGTCGGTCACGTCGAGGACTCTAGGGCGTGTCTGGCAATTGCTGGCGCCGCCATGAATTGCCAGACTCGTCCTAGAGCCCCGTGGACCGGCAAGGACGCCGGCGCAGCGCGGCCACGTAGTCATCGGGCGCGTCGGCGGCCTCCGCGGCGTCCGCCAGCATCCCGAGGTAGGACGCCGAGGGCAGCCCGCCCTCGTAGGCGTCGAGCACGTAGGTCCACACGAGCAGCTCGCCGGTCAGGGTCGAGACCCGGACCTTGGTCTTGCGGTAGAGCCCGGAGTCGGCCGCCTCCCAGCCGTCGAGGTCGCCCTCGTCCTCCCTCGACACGTCGTAGACGGCGACGAAGACCTGCTCCAGCGGGTCCTCCACGATCGTGGAGAGGGCGCCGTCCCAGCCCAGGTCCTCCCCGCCGAAGGTGAGCCGCCACCCGGTGAGCCACCCCGTCGTGGCCAGCGGCGAGTGCGGGCAGCGCTCGCTCATGCGTGCCGGGTCGAGGTTGGTCCCGTAGGCGGCGTAGAGCGGCACACGAGGAGGGTAATGGGGACTACTAGGCTGGAGTGGTGAGCGACGTGACCCACTTCGATGTCCTTGTCCTCGGCTCCGGGCCCGGTGGATACATCGCCGCGATCCGCGCCGCCCAGCTCGGCCAGAGCGTGGGGATCGTCGAGGACAAGTACTGGGGCGGGGTCTGCCTCAACGTCGGCTGCATCCCGTCCAAGGCGCTGCTCCGCAACGCCGAGCTCGCGCACATCATCACCCAGGAGAAGAAGACGTTCGGGATCGAGGGCGACGCCACCATGGCCTACGGCCCCACCCACCAGCGCAGCCGGGGCGTCGCGGACGCCAGCGCCAGGGGCGTCCACTACCTGATGAAGAAGAACAAGATCACCGAGATCGACGGCTGGGGCACCTTCACCGGACAGGTGGACGGCAAGCACGGCATCTCCGTCGACAAGGACGGCGCCACCTCGTCCTACACCGCCGACAACGTGATCATCGCTGCCGGTGCAAAGGTCCGGATGCTCCCCGGCATGTCGGTGAGCCAGAACGTCGTCACCTACGAGGAGCAGATCCTCGACGAGAACCTCCCCGGGTCGATCATCATCGGCGGCTCGGGCGCGATCGGCGTCGAGTTCGCCTACGTGATGACCAACTTCGGGGTCGACGTCACGATCGTGGAGTTCCTGGACCGGATGGTGCCCACCGAGGATGCCGACGTCTCCAAGGAGCTGCTGCGCCAGTACAAGAAGCTCGGCGTGAAGGTGCTGCTCTCGACCAAGGTCGAGGCCGTCGAGGACACCGGCAGCGGTGTGAAGGTGACGGTGAGCCCGGCCGGCGGAGGCGACTCGCAGGTCCTCGAGGCGGACAAGATGCTGGCGGCGTTCGGCTTCGCGCCGCGGGTCGACGGCTACGGCCTCGACAAGGCCGGCGTCGAGGTGAGCGACCGGGGCGCGATCGCGGTCGACGCCCGCGGCCGCACCAACGTCGAGGGCATCTACGCCATCGGCGACGTCACCGGGAAGCTGATGCTGGCCCACACCGCCGAGGCCATGGGCATCGTCGCCGCCGAGACGATCGCCGGCGCCGAGACCATCGAGATCGACTTCGACATGATCCCGCGGGCGACGTTCTGCCAACCGCAGATCGCCTCGTTCGGCTACTCGGAGGCCCAGGCGAAGGAGAAGGGGTACGACGTCAAGGTCGCATCGTTCCCGTTCTCGGCCAACGGCAAGGCGCGCGGCATGGCCGAGACCGCCGGCTTCGTCAAGATCGTGGCCGACGCCGAGCACAACGAGATCGTCGGCGCGCACCTGATCGGCCCGGAGGTGACCGAGCTGCTGCCGGTGCTGACCCTGGCTCAGAAGTGGGACCTGACCGCCGACGAGGTGGCCCGCAACATCTTCGCCCACCCGACGCTGTCGGAGGCTGTGAAGGAGGCCGTCGAGGGGATCGCCGGCCACATGATCAACCTGTGATGGGCCCGGCATGAGCGACCACGTCGTCGTCGTCGGCGGCGGCCCCGGCGGCTACGAGGCCGCCCTCGTCGCGGCCCAGCTCGGCGCCCAGGTGACCGTCGTCGACACCGACGGCGTCGGCGGCTCGGCCGTGCTCACCGACTGCGTGCCGTCGAAGACGCTGATCGCGACCGCGGAGCTGATGACCGACGTCGAGGGAGCCAACGAGCTCGGCGTGATGATCGGGGCGGACGGCGTCCGCGTGGACCTGGCCCGGGTCAACCAGCGGGTCAAGACGCTCGCGCAGGCCCAGAGCGAGGACATCGCGAGGCGGCTGGCGAAGGAGGGCGTCGAGGTCGTCGAGGGACGGGGGAGCCTGGCCGGGCCCGACCGGGTCCTCGTCGAGCGGGCCGGCGGTGCCGAGCAGATCCTGCGCGCCGATGCGGTGCTCGTCGCGACCGGGGCCGCTCCGCGCACGTCGTCGGACGCACAGCCCGACGGCGAGCGGATCCTCACCTGGGAGCAGGTCTACGACCTCGACGAGGTGCCCTCCTCGCTGATCGTCGTGGGCTCGGGCGTGACGGGCGCGGAGCTCGCATCCGGCTACCTCTCGCTCGGCATCCCGGTCACCCTCGTGTCCTCGCGCGACCGGGTGCTGCCCGGCGAGGACGCCGACGCTGCGCGGGTGCTCGAGGAGGTGCTCACCCGCAGGGGGATGACCGTGCTGTCCCGCTCGCGGATGGCGTCGGTGACCCGGAACGCCGAGACCGTCACGGTGACGCTGACCGACGGCCGCGCCGTGGAGGGCTCCCACTGCATCCTCGCGATCGGCTCGGTGCCCAAGACCGCCGACCTCGGGCTCGAGGAGGCCGGGGTGGCCCTCGACGACGGCGGGTTCGTGAAGGTCGACCGGGTCTCGCGCACCTCCGCGCGCGGTGTGTACGCCGCCGGCGACTGCACCGGCGTGCTCATGCTGGCCTCGGTGGCCGCCATGCAGGGCCGGATCGCGATGTGGCACTTCCTCGGCGACGCGGTCACCCCGCTGGACCTCAAGACGGTCTCCTCCAACGTCTTCACCGCGCCCGAGATCGCCACCGTCGGCTGGTCGCAGCAGGCCATCGACGCCGGGGAGATCGAGGCCGAGTCCGTCACGCTGCCGCTCAGCGGCAATGCGCGAGCCAAGATGCAGGGCGTCCACGACGGCTTCGTGAAGCTCTTCTGCCGGCCCGGCACCGGCATCATCGTCGGCGGCGTCGTCGTCGGCCCGCGGGCCAGCGAGCTGATCCACCCGGTCTCGCTCGCGGTGGCGGAGTCCCTGACCGCCGACCAGCTCGCCCAGGCGTTCACGGTCTACCCGTCGATGTCCGGCTCGGTGGCCGAGGCCGCGCGCCGGCTGCATCGCTTCCGGGCCTGACGGCTCACTCGTCGTCGGACCGCCCGGGCGTCACCAGCCCCGACTCGTACGCGCGGACCACGGCCTGCACCCGGTCGCGGCACTGCAGCTTCGCCAGCAGCGACCCGACGTGCGTCTTCACCGTGGCCTCGCCGAGGTACAGCTCCCGAGCGATCTCCGCGTTCGACATCCCGCGCGCCACGAGCTTCAGCACCTCCGTCTCCCGCTGGCTCAGGGACGGCAGGGCGGCCCCCGGGTCGGGTCGCCTGCGGCTGGTGAACTCCGCGATCAGCCTGCGGGTGACCGACGGCGCCAGCAGTGCCTCGCCGCGGGCCACGGTCCGCACCGCCGCGACCAGGTCGTCGGGAGGGGCGTCCTTGAGCAGGAAGCCGCTGGCGCCGGCCCGCAGCGCCTCGAAGACGTACTCGTCGAGGTCGTAGGTCGTCAGGATCAGCACCGCAGGGCGGCCACCGGTCGCGAGCTGCCTGGTCGCCTCGATCCCGTCGAGCCGCGGCATCCTGATGTCCATCAGGACCACGTCCGGCCCGAGCCGCCGGGCAGCGGCCACGGCCTCGACACCGTCGCCGGCCTCGCCGACCACCTCGAAGCCGTCCTCGGACTCGAGGAGCTTGCGGAACCCGGCGCGCACCAGCGCCTGGTCGTCGACGATCAGCAGCCTCAGCGGGGTCATACGCGGCCCGTCGGAGCGGGGTCCGTCAGTGGCCCGGTGAGCGGGATCCTCGCGTGCACACGGAAGCCGGGGCCGGGCTCGGCGGGGCCGGCCAGGAGCGAGCCGCCGTAGACCGCGACCCGCTCGCGCATGCCGGTCAGCCCGTGGCCACCCTCGGGCAGCCCCTGGCCGACGCCCGGGCCATCGTCCAGCACGTCGACCTCCAGGTCGCGAGCCGTGCGGTGCACGTGGACACGCACCCGGCGCGCGCCCGCGTGCTTGACCACGTTGGTCAGGCACTCCTGGACGATGCGGTAGGCCGTGAGGTCGAGCCCCGCGCTCAGCGCTTCCACCGCCGCGTCGTCGACGGACACCTCCACGTCGAGCCCGCTCGCCCGCGCCGCGTCGAGGACCTGGTCGAGGTGGCGCAGGCTCGGTTGTGGCCGGAGCGACGGCTCCTCGTCCGGACGGCGCAGCAGCCCGAGGAGGAGTCGCAGCTCGGCGAGGGCCTCCCGGCCGGCGTTCTCGACGGCCTCGAGCACGGCCTGGCTGGCCTCCGGGGACGAGCGCTCCTGGGCCAGGGCGCGCCGCTCGGCCGCGGCCTGGACGACGATCAGCGACAGCCCGTGCGCCACGACGTCGTGCAGCTCGCGGGCCATCCGGGAGCGCTCCTCCATCACCGCCTCGGCAGCCAGGCGGCCCTGCTCGTAGGCGAGCCGGTCGGCGCGTAGGCGCTCCTCGGTGAGCTGCTCGCGGCGGCGCCGCAGCACATAGCCGGTGGTCCACGCCAGGGTCAGGAAGACCAGTGCGGGGAGCGCGTCGCCGGGCGAGGCGCCGTAGCCCAGGGAGAACAGCCAGCCCGGGACCGTGGCGAGCACGACGAGCGCGGTCACCACCAGCTGGCGGCGCCCCACCAGGTCGGCGCCAAGGATGTAGAAGGCGGCGAGCATCCCGAGGAACGCCTCGAAGCTCGCCTGCTCGCCGGACGGGTACATCACCAACGACCACGCGTTGAAGGCCGCGAGCACGAGAACGGCGACCGATGCCGGCCAGAAGCGGCGGAACGCCAGTGGCAGCGAGCCCGCGGCCAGGAACACGTAGTGCGCCCACAACGGGTCCGGGAAGCTCTCGCTGTGTGCGTGCACGGTGATGTCCACGACGCCCAGCCCGAGCAGCCCCAACGCCACGGTCCAGTCCCGGACCGCGCGGCTGCGCCAGGGCCACGAGCGGGACCACGCCGACGACATGGGCGACACGGTAGGTCCTGAGTGGCCCCGATGACCTCAGCCTCGAGGGGGAACCACGTTCCACCTCGCGGTGGGCTGCTTCAGCCTGCAAGGGGAGGTTGTGGCGGGGCGCCGGTTCCTACTGTCCTGACGTCGCCATCCGGCGGCACCACCACCGGAAAAGGAGCACGTCATGCGATCCACTCTTCTCGCCGCCGCCGGCGCAACCGCCGTCGTCGCCCTGGCCGGGGGCCACGCGGCCCTGGCCAGCCCGAGCACCCCGCACCGCGACGCGGCGACGACCCTGGAGATCACCGCGCACAACCGCAGCGACTCCGACATCGACGTCGGCCGCAAGGGGTTCAGCGCCGGTGACCAGCAGGTGTCGACTGTCAAGCTGGACGTCGCCGGCCAGCACGCTGGGCAGGGCACGATCTCCTGCCTGGCGATGCAGGTGTCCCGCCGCGCCGCCGTGCAGCAGTGCTCGGGCACCTTGAGCCTCGACGGGGGGACCGTGACGTTCTCCGGGCCGACCGCCGCCGGCCGGCGCGGGCCGGCACCGTTCGACTGGGCGGTGACGGGCGGCACCGGCGACTACAGCCAGGCCTCCGGGTTCCTCCACGTCGTGCCGGGAAACCGGACCGTGCACATGACGCTGAACCTGCTCTAGCCTCCAGGGATGACCGTCGCGGGCCCGGCGCAGCAGATCAGGTTCTGCCGGGCTCCTGACGGGGTCCGCATCGCCTACGCGGTGTCCGGGACGGGACCGCCGTTGCTGGTGTCCACCTGCTGGCTCAGCCACCTCCAGCACGACTGGGAGAGCCCCGTGTGGCGGCACTTCCTCGACGAGCTCGGCCGGTTCGTCACGCTGGTCCGCTACGACGAGCGCGGCTACGGCCTGTCGGACTGGGACGTCACCGACTTCTCGCTGGAGTCGCGGATCGGCGACCTCGAGGCGGTCGCGGAGGACGCCGGCCTCGGACGGTTCGCCCTGATGGGGATGGCCCAGGGCGGCCCGCCGGCGATCGCCTACGCCCACCGGCACCCGGAGCGGGTCACCCGGCTCCTCTTCTACGGCAGCTACGCCGGAGCGGGCGACGACCCGGAGGTGCGGGAGCGGCTGGCCGCCTTCGCGGCGCTGATCAGGGTGGGGTGGGCGCGCCCGCAGCACCACTTCCGGCGGCTGTTCACCTCGATGATGATCCCCGGCGCCAGCGACGAGCAGATGCGTTGGCTCGACGAGCTGCAGCGGGTGTCGACCTCGGCGACCACCGCCTCCACCGCCCTCCTGGAGCGGTCGCGGGCCAGCTGCGTCGACCTGCTTCCCGAGCTCGACCTCCCGACCCTGGTGCTCCACTCGCTGCGCGACCAGATGAACGACTTCGAGTACAGCCGGCAGCTGGCGACCAGCATCGCCGGCGCCCGGCTGGTCCCCCTCGACAGCGACAACCACATCGTCCTCGGTGACGAGCCGGCGTGGCCGGTCCTCGTCGACGAGGTGCGCGCCTTCATGGCGCCCGACGGGGCCCCGGAGCCGGTGGCAGACGGCCTCTCACCGCGGGAGCGGGAGGTGCTGGCACTGGTCGCCGAGGGCCGGTCCAACGAGGACATCGCCGCCGAGCTCTACCTCAGCGTGCGGACCGTCGAGCGGCACCTGCAGAACGTCTACGCGAAGCTCGGCCTGAGCGGACCGTCGGCGCGCGCCGCCGCGGCGGCCACCCTTGCGCGTACGTAGCCGGACCGCCGCACGCCTCCGGAATGGGTGGCCGCGCCGATGCCGCGGGCCTCGCGTCGTTCCTACCTTCTGGTGTCCACATCCACGCCCTCGCCGAGGGCACACACCAGTCAGGAATCTCCATGAACACCCAACACATCACCCGTCCCGCCACCCGCACGGCCGGCCTGACGGGCCTGGCCGCCGGCCTGGCCCTGATCTTCGCGGCCACCACTGCCTGCGGCACCGAGACGCAGACCCCGACCCGGGCCGGCAGCCGACCGCAGCCGTCGTCGGTCGACCTGGTCGAGGGCGCCAGGGCCGCGCAGTCGGCGTACCTCAGGCAGCTGCTGGCCCGGGCCGAGCGGAGCAGGGCTACGTACGTAGCCAACCCGCCGGAGACGTTCCGGCATGGGTAGTCCCACCGATGCCACGCAGGGGGCATCGTCCCTACGTTCTCCACATGACCCAGACACAGAACACCCAGACACCGAACACCCAGTCCCTGTCCACCACCGACGCCGACGACGTCGCCCTCAAGGCCAAGCACGCAGCCATGTGGGCCATGGGCGACTACCCGTCGGTCGCGACCGAGGTGATCGCGGCCACCGGCCCGGCACTCGTCGCGGCCGCCGGCATCGGCCCCGGTGACCACGTCCTCGACATCGGCGCCGGCTCCGGCAACGCCGCCATCCCGGCGGCGCGGGCCGGTGCCGATGTCGTGGCGAGCGACCTCACGCCCGAGCTCCTCGAGACCGGGCGGCAGGCCGCCCAGGCGGCAGGCGTGGCCCTGCGCTGGGAGGTCGCGGACGCCGAGCGGCTGCCGTACGCCGGCGGCGAGTTCGACGTCGCGATCTCCTGCGTGGGGATCATGTTCGCGCCGCACCACCAGCAGGCCGCCGACGAGCTCGTGCGCGTGGTGCGGCCCGGCGGCCGGATCGGCCTGCTCAGCTGGACGCCGGCGGGCTTCATCGGCCGGATGTTCACGACCATGAAGCCCTATGCGCCCCCGCCGCCGCCCGGCGCCAGCCCTGCGCCCCTCTGGGGTGACGAGGCGCACGTCCGCGGCCTGCTCGGAGACCGGGTCACCGACCTGGTGGCCGAGAAACGGCTGCTGACCGTCGACACGTTCGCCGACGGCGCGGCGTTCCGCGACTTCTTCAAGCGCACCTACGGCCCGACCATCGCGGTCTACCGCTTCCTCGCCGACCACCCGGACCGGGTGGCCGAGCTGGACGCGGCCCTGGCCGCCCTGGGCGACGAGGCGCTCGTCAACGGCGAGATGGAGTGGGAGTACCTGCTCGTCACGGCGCGGCGCGGGTAGGCCAATTACGCTTGCGCCGCATGACCCGCTCTCGCCTCGTCGGGCTGGGCCTCGGCATCGTCCTGGTCGTCGGTGTGGCCCCCGCGGCCTCCGCCGAGGAGATCGACGTCACCGCGCCGATGACCTGGACGGTCACCGGCCACGGGTGGGGCCACGGGCACGGGATGTCGCAGTACGGCGCCAAGGGGGCGGCCACGCAGGGCCTGGGCTGGAAGCAGATCGTCGGCTTCTACTACCCGGGCACCAAGCTGGGCCGCGCCCGCGGCCCGATCAAGGTGCTGATCACCGCGGACAAGCGCGACGTCCAGGTCGATGCCCGCGACGGGTTGCGGCTGCGGCCCCTGACCGGCCGCAAGACCTTCGAGCTGGCCAAGGTGCGGCCCCGGGCCACCCGCTGGCGGATCGTGCCGAAGGGTGAGCGCAGCGTCGTCCAGTTCAAGGCCCGGTCGGTGTGGAAGCGGTGGGCGTCGTTCCCGGGTGCCGCCGAGTTCACCGCGGGCAACCGGCCGATGACGCTCAGGCTGCCGCACCACGACACCGCGACCTACCGCGGGTCCCTGCGCTCGGTCGAGAAGCACACCGTCAACGTGCTCCCCATCGACCGCTACGTCCAGGGCGTGGTGCCGAGCGAGGTCCCCACCTCGTGGCCCGCCGACGCGGTCCGCGCCCAGGCGGTCGCGGCCCGGTCCTACGCGGCGTACGAGCGCGCACACGCCACGTCCTACTACGACATCTGCGACACCACCTCGTGCCAGGTCTACGGCGGTGCCGGCGCCGAGGACCCGGCGTCCAACGCGGCGGTCAAGGCGACCCGGGGCCGGGTGGTGACCTACCAGGGCGAGCCCGCGTTCACCCAGTTCTCCTCCAGCGACGGCGGCTGGAGCTCCGCCGGCAGCCAGCCCTACCTCGTGGCGCAGCCCGACCCCTACGAGGCGTCGTCGGCCAACCCCTACGCGACGTGGACCGCCACCCTGACCAGCGCGCGGATCGAGAAGCAGTGGCCGTCCATCGGCCAGCTGCAGCACATCTCGTTCACCCGTGACGGTCACGGCGACTTCGGTGGGCGGATCCTCTCCGCGACGTTCTCGGGGAGCGCCGGCTCGGTGACGGTGCCCGGCGACGACGTCCGCTCACTGCTCGGCACCGACGGCCGGTCGACGTGGCTGCAGCTGCGGCCGGCCACGACGAAGGACCTGGTCCGGCAGCTGTTCTCGTTCTCGTTCCCGTAGGACGGCGCTACGCGAGGACCAGTACCAGGTCGCCGCCCTCGACGGCCTGCGTGCCCGACAGCGCGACTCGCTCGACCGTCCCTTCGACCGGAGCGGTGATCGACGCTTCCATCTTCATCGCCTCGATGGTGGCGACCACGTCGCCGGCGGCGACCTTGTCGCCCTCCGCGACGGCCGTGGTGACGACCCCCTGGAACGGCGCAGCGACGTGTCCGGGCCGGGCCGGGTCGGCCTTCTCGGCGGCGGCGACGGCCGCGGCCACCGAGCGGTCACGCACCGAGACCGGCCGCAGCTGGCCGTTGATCGTGGCCATCACCGTGCGGTAGCCGCGCTCGTCGGGCTCGCCGATCGCCTGGAGCCCGAAGATGATCGTCTTGCCCTCCTCGAGGGTCACCCCGTGCTCCTCGCCGCGGCGCACGCCGTAGAGGTAGTCGATGGTCGGCAGCACCGACACGTCGCCGTAGGTCTCCCGAGCCTCGAGGAAGTCGCGGTTCGGGCCGGGGAAGAGCAGCTCGTTGAGGGTCTCCCGGCGCACCGCTGAGCTGCCCGTGGCGAGGGCCTCGGACTGCTCCGTGGTCAGGCCACCGGCCGTTGGCTTCCAGCTCCGGCCGGCCAGCGCCTTGGTGCGGAACGGCTCCGGCCAGCCGCCGGGCGGGTCGCCGAGCTCGCCGCTGAGGAACCCGATGACCGAGTCCGGGATGTCGAACCGCCCCGGGTCGTCGGCGAACTCGGCCGGATCGGCACCGACCGCGACCAGGTGCAGCGCGAGGTCGCCGATCACCTTCGAGGACGGCGTGACCTTCGGGATGTCGCCGAGGATGTCGTTGGCGGCGGCATAGGTCTCCTCGATCTGCTCGAACTTCTCGCCGAGCCCCAGCGCGATCGCCTGCTGACGCAGGTTGGAGAGCTGCCCGCCGGGGATCTCGTGGCGGTAGACGCGTCCGGTGGGCGAGGGGAGGCCGGACTCGAACGGCGCGTAGACGCGACGGACCGCCTCCCAGTAGGGCTCCAGCGCGTTGACGGCCGCGAGCGAGAGACCGGTCTCGCGCGCCGAGTGGTCGGTCGCCGACACCAGCGCCGACAGGGGCGGCTGCGAGGTCGTGCCGGCCATGCTCGCCGCGGCGGCGTCCACAGCGTCGACGCCCGCGTCGATCGCCGCCAGGAGCGTGCCGAGCTGGCCGCCGGGCGTGTCGTGGGTGTGCAGGTGCACGGGCACGTCGAACCGCTCGCGCAGTGCGGTGACCAGGGTGCGGGCCGCCGGGGCGCGGAGCAGGCCGGCCATGTCCTTGATCGCCAGCACGTGCGCACCGGCGGCCACGATCTGCTCGGCCAGCCGCAGGTAGTAGTCGAGCGTGTAGAGCTGCTCGCCCGGGCTGGACAGGTCGCCGGTGTAGCAGAGCGCCACCTCGGCGACGGTGGTCCCGGTCTCGCGGACCGCCTCGATCGCCGGGCGCATCTGCTCGACGTCGTTGAGCGCGTCGAAGATGCGGAACACGTCCAGCCCGGTCGCGGCCGCCTCCTTCACGAAGGCCGAGGTGACCTCCGTGGGGTAGGGCGTGTAGCCGACGGTGTTGCGGCCGCGCAGCAGCATCTGCAGGCACACGTTCGGGACCGCCTGCCGCAGTCCGGCCAGCCGCTCCCACGGGTCCTCGGAGAGGAAGCGCAGCGCCACGTCGTAGGTCGCCCCGCCCCAGCACTCGATGGACCACAGCTGCGAGGTGCTCCGGGCGACGTACGGCGCCACGGCCAGCAGGTCGGTGCTGCGCACCCGGGTGGCGAGCAGCGACTGGTGGGCGTCGCGGAAGGTGGTGTCGGTGACCGCGACGTCGTCCTGGTCGCGCAGCCGTTGCGCGAACCGCTCGGGGCCGAGCTCGAGGAGCAGCTGGCGGGTGCCGTCGGGCGCGGGGACGTCGAGGTCGACGTCGGGGAGCTTGGTGACGGGGTCGACGGTCACCGGGGGCCCGCCGTGCGGCTGGTTCACGGTCACGTCGGCCAGGTAGGTCATCAGCTTGGTGCCGCGGTCGCCGCTGGCCCGTGCCTTGAGCAGGTGCGGGTGGGTCTCGATGAAGCTGGTGGTGATCCGGCCGGCCCTGAAGTCGGGGTCGTCGAGCACCGCCTGGAGGAAGGCGATGTTGGTGGTGACGCCGCGGATCCGGAACTCGGCCACCGCCCGGCGGGCCCGCTGCACGGCCAGCTCGAAGGTGCGGCCACGGCAGGTGAGCTTGGAGAGCATCGAGTCGAAGTGGGCCGAGATCTCCGCGCCGGTGTAGGTCGTACCGCCGTCGAGCCGGACCCCGCCGCCGCCGGGGGAGCGGTAGGTCGTGATCACGCCGGTGTCGGGACGGAAGTTGTTGGCTGGGTCCTCGGTGGTGATCCGGCACTGGAGGGCGGCCCCGCGCACCTGGATGCCCTCCTGGGTGAGCCCCAGGTCGGCGAGGGTCTCGCCGGACGCGATCCGCAGCTGGGACTGGACGAGGTCGACGTCGGTGACCTCCTCGGTGACCGTGTGCTCGACCTGGATCCGCGGGTTCATCTCGATGAAGACGTAGCTGCCGTCCGGCGCCAGCAGGAACTCGACCGTGCCCGCGTTCCGGTAGCCGATCTCTCTGGCGAACCGCACCGCGTCGGCGCAGATCCGGTCCCTCAGCTCCGGGGCGAGGTGGGGCGCGGGCGCGATCTCGACCACCTTCTGGTGGCGACGCTGGACCGAGCAGTCACGCTCGTAGAGGTGGATCACGTCCCCCTCGCCGTCCGCGAGGACCTGCACCTCGATGTGGCGGGGGTCGACCACGGCCTGCTCGATGAAGACGGCCGGGTCGCCGAAGGCTCCCTCCGCCTCGCGCATGCAGGTCTCGATCGCATCGCGGAGGTCCGCGGGGTCATCGACCCTCCGCATCCCGCGCCCGCCGCCACCCGCGACCGCCTTGACGAACACCGGGTAGGGGATCGCCTCGGCGGCTCGGGCCAGCTCGTCGGGGTCGGTGCTCGGCGCCACGCTCTGCAGGGTCGGCACGCCCGCCTTCCTGGCTGCGGCGACTGCCCGCGCCTTGTTGCCCGTCAGCGTCAGCACCTCGCTGGTGGGCCCGACGAAGGTGATGCCGGCGTTCGCGCACGCCTCGGCGAGGGCCGGGTTCTCGCTCAGGAAGCCGTAGCCGGGGTAGACCGCGTCCGCTCCGGACCGCACCGCCACGGCCACGATCGCGTCCGGGTCGAGGTAGGCCCGCACCGGGTGCCCGCGCTCACCGATCTCGTAGGCCTCGTCCGCCTTGAGCCGGTGCTCCGACCACCGGTCCTCGTGCGGGAACACCGCCACCGTGCGCGCGCCGAGCTCGTAGGCGGCCCGGAACCCCCGGATCGCGATCTCGCCGCGGTTGGCCACGAGGACCTTGGAGAACATGCTGCGACGCTACAAGTGCCTCCGCGTCGAACCAGCCGTCCGACGATCCGTGGACGGCCCCGGCTGGAGCGCGGTCAGGCGGCGGAGGCGATGCGCTCGCGCGCCTCGGCGGGCTCTACCGCGGTCTGGCCGCGCAGCACGCGCACTGCGCTGAGCAGGGTGGTGGCGACGACGCCGAGGAAGCCGACGAGGGCGAAGAGCCCGATGACGGCGACGGCCACCCAGCTGACTAGCTCGACCATGAGGTCAGGCTAGGGAGCCGGGCGGGCGTTCGCAGCAGAATCGCCGAATCCGTCAGTTTTCAGGGATCAGCAGGTCTCCCAGCCCGTCGGGCAGTTCGTCGCGCAGCTGCTGGATCCCGCTCGGCGTCAGCGCGGGCGCCCGCTCCGCGTCGGGCGTGGCCGCAGAGGCGGGGAGAAGTGCCGCCGTTCCCCACTGGGGGTAGTTGGCCTGGTTGCTGCCGATGTCGATGAGCTGCTGTCCCGACCCGTCGGATGACGCGACGTACAGCAACGACTGCTGGCGGGTGAGCTCACCGTCGGTGACGAACGTCATCGATCGTCCGCTCGGCGACTGGTCGGGGAAGAACACCGACTGCGGGTACGTCGTGCCCACGACCCGCTTCGCGCTGCCACTCTTCGCCGAGACGGCGAAGATCTCGCTGCCGACGTGCCGCCAGGCGCTGGTCACCAGCACGGACCTGCCGTCCGCGGTCCAGTCGCTGGGCATGGCCTCGAGCTCGGGATCGCTCAAGGGCCGTGCGTGCCGCCCGTCGACGTCGCTGACGTAGACCTGGTCGGCGATGCCACCCAGCCCCTCCTCGCCGTAGGCGAGCCGCGAGCCGTCGGGGGAGATCGCGAAGAAGAACTCACTCGCGTCCACCCGCTGCGGCGAGAAGTCCGTGACCTGGTGTCGCTGGGTGCCGTCCATCCGCGCCGCAGCGATGGCGCAGCCGCCGGGGGGATCGGGCCGGCAGCGGACGAAGTACACCGAGTGTCCGTCCGGCGAGACCCTGGGGCCGAAGTCCGCGAAGCCGGGGTCCTCCGGCACGAGCAGGTGCCAGTCCGAGCCGTCGGCGGCGACCTCGTACAGCCGCAGCTCGTCATCTGGACCGAAGGCGGCGACGACCAGGTGTGAGCCGTCGGGCGTCCACGTCGCCTGGATGGCGAAGCCGTCCTCCGGGCTGGTCACCTGGACCAGGGCGGTGCCGTCCGGGTTCACGGTGTCGACGACGCCACTGTCGGTGTCGGTCACGGCTATCCGGCCGTCCGGGGCGGCCACGGGTGAGGTTGCCCGCGCCGGTGCGTATCCCGTCCGGGCCGGTCCGGAGGCGGACCCGACTCGGGGCAGGTGCGATCCTCGGGCGGCCCGGGCGGAGCCGGGCAGGGCTCCCCAACTGCTCTGCACCGCGCCTTCCACGCTCGACTCCACCACGTGTTGTTGCGAGCCGTCGGACCGCATCACCGAGAGCTGCAAGCCGTCGGCGTCGCTGCCCCTTGAGAAGACGATGAACCGGCCGTCGGGCGAGTACGCCGGGAAGCCGGCGTCGCCGTCCCCGAACCGCACGTGCGTCAGCTGCCGCTGGTGCGTGCCGTCGGCGCCGATCGTGTGGACGTTGCTGTTGGGCCGGCAGCAGTTGTCGGCGAAGACCAGCCGTTGGCCGTCGGGCGACCAGGCGCCGAGGGTGGCCTCCAGATCCGGGTCGGTCAGCCGTTGCTGGTGCGAGCCGTCAGCGCGCGCGATCCAGATCGCGCCGAGGAGCCCGGCCTGGTCGCTGCTGAACTGGATCCTGCGTCCGTCGGGGGAGTAGCTCGCCGAGTAGTTCACCCGGTGGTTGGACACCACAGTGGTCAGCCCGGAGCCGTTGGTGCGGACGGTGACCAGCGGACAGTCGGGCTCGCCCGGGATGGTGTTGTCACAGCTGGTCAGCAGGAGCCTGGACCCGTCGGGCGCCCAGCTCGGCGTGAAGTAGTCGGTGCCGGGGCTGGTGAGCAGCTCGCGCTGGTGGGAGCCGTCGGCGTCCATGAGCCAGACCGCGAAGTCGCCGGACTCGTTGTTCACGTACGCGACGGTCCGGCCGTCGGGCGAGACGCTCGGCGCGCCGGCCGCCGACCCCTCGGCGACGTGCGTCAGCTGCCGCAGGCCGGACCCGTCGGCGCGCATCGAGTACACCTGTCCGGTGGCCCCCAGGGTTTCCGGGTTCGGCAGGAGGAACCCGACCGAGAAGAAGATCCGCCCGTTCTCCGGGCCGCCCGCCCCTCGCTGGGCCGCGGTCGCTGCGGCCCCCGTCCCCGCCATCACCCCGACCGCCAGCAGCAGTGCCGTTCCGGCTCCCGTGATCTTCCGTGGCCACATGGCGGACCCCCTCTGAGTTGCGTCGTTGTGACTCAACTCCGCCGGGGTTGGGGCGACAAGGTGGCCTCCCCTGAAATGGTCGTCCGGGTTCACCCCGATGCCGAGAACTGGGCGACCAGCTCCGGCAGCGCGGCGTGGGCGACCCGAATGGCCTCGTCGTCGGGTACGTCGAGGACCTCGACGGCCTGGTTGCCGCCGGCGGTCGTCGCCACCAGCGTCGTGAGGCCGGCCCGGCGCTGGAACCAGGTCGCGCGGAGGTTCCAGCCGATGACGTGGTCGATCTCGAGGATCCGGCGCCGGCGGACCAGCGAACCGGAGCGGGCCACGAGGTAGCCGGCCACGAGCGTGTGGCCCAGCGAGCGGACCCGGTCCCGGGCGAGCAGCGCGGCGACGGGGACGGCGAGGACCCCGACCAGCAGCCAGCGCGGGCCGTTGAGCGCCACCGGGCTCGCCACGGCAGCGGCGAGTACGCACGCCGGGACGAGCGCGCGGGTCCAGCGGCGGCGGGTGGCGCGTGGTCCGTGCCGGGTGAGTGGCGCCGAGAGGGGCTCCGGCGAGTCGAGGATCTCGCCGGCCACCTCCTCGACGACGGCACGCGGCGCCGGCGGGACCAGCACCGAGCTGCCCTGCTGCCCGCGCCCGAGGCCGGTGACGATCGCGGAGAGCCGGGCGCCGCCGGCGAGCCGCAGGCCGAGCGGCTCGGAGACGTTGGCGCCGGCGAGCCGGTCGTCGTCGATCGTGGTCTCCCGCGTGGTGATCAGGCCCCGGGTCAGGTGCCAGGTGGAGGCCACGCGGTCCCGGGTGAGCCGGAAGCCCCAGTTGGTCACGGCGTACCCGACGATCGCGAGCGCCGACACCACCACGAGCAGGGCCAGCACCAGGAGAGGGATGAGAACGGCGAGGGACAGGCCGGGTGCGTCGAGACTGTCCCAGTCGAACCACTCCCAGAAGCCGACCGTCTGGAGCAGCTGGCTGCCCGCCCCGAGGGCCGCAGCTCCGATCACGACCCCGGTCCCGGTCAGGGGCGCGAACCGGAGCCAGGCCGGGTCGAAGGTGAGCACCGGTGTGTCCGGAGCAGCGGCGGCCGGCGCGACCGCGTCGTCGGCGCTCGACCGCTGCAGCAGCTCGGTGCGGAGCCGGCGGGCGCGGTCGAGGGGCAGACCGTCGAGGTCGATGCGGTCCTCGTCGCTCGTCGACGCGGTGCCGGTCCCGATCCGGACCTTGGTCAGCCCCAGCACGCGGTGGATCGGCGAGGAGGTGAGGTCGACGGTCCGGACCCGGTCGACCGGCGTGGAGAGCACGTGCCGGTTGAGCAGGCCGCGCTTGAGCTCGATCCGGCCACCGTTGATCCGGAAGCTGGTGGTCAGGTAGCGCATCACGCCGAGTGCGACCGGGATGCCCACACCGATCAGCTGCCACTTCTCGCCGCCCGAGGCCGCGCTGCCCAGGGCGATCACGATGATGGCGGGCAGGAAGCGGATCAGCTCCCGGATGGGGTGGACGAGCAGCATCCGCGAGTCGAGCCGCTGCCACTCGGCGTCCCGCGCCAGCTCGGTCACGCGCGCCCCGTCAGGTCGGCCCAAGTCACGTGGCATCACCCTCCACGGCGTCCGCCTTGACGGTGAGGTCGTCGACCAGCCGGCGGGCGACCTCCTTGTCCAGCCCGGAGATCTCCAGCGCACCGGCCGCGGACGCCGTCGTGACGGTGACGGTCGCCAGCCCGAACAGGCGGGCGATGGCTCCCTCGACGTGGTCGACGGTCTGGATCCGCGACATCGGCGCGATCCGGCGCTCGCGGGTCCACCAGCCGGTCTGGGTGTAGACCGCCGTGTCGGTGACCTCCCAGCGGTGCACGAGGTAGCGCCAGCTCGGGACCACCGCGACGTAGGACAGCAGGACCAGCGCCCAGAGCGGCCACGCCCACCACGGCACGTCGAACAGGTCCATCGGGCCGACCAGGACGACGGGGACCACGGTGAGCACCACGGCTTGGACCAGGGTCTCCACTGTCCACATCAGCCGGGCGCGCGGGCTGACCCGCTGGCTCGGCTCGCGCAGGGTCACTGTGCAGCAGCGAGCGAGGAACGAGCTCGCTGCGTGGGCACAGGGAGGTTGAGCAAGCGACACGGCTGAGCTTGCGAAGCCGTGGCAGCGCGTCGAAACCACCGCAGCCCGGGTCGCGACGCAACCACTGCCATCACACGACCTCACAGATCACGGCGCCGTTGGTGACGGTGGCGCCGACCTCGGCCTGCAGCCCGGTGACCGTGCCGGCCTTGTGCGCCTTGATCGGCTGTTCCATCTTCATCGCCTCGATGACGACCACCGTGTCGCCCTCGGCGACCTGCTGGCCCTCCTCGACCACGACCTTGACGACCGTGCCCTGCATGGGCGAGGTGACCGCGTCGCCGCCGGCGGCCGAACCGGACCTCCTGCCAGCCGCTCGCTTGGGCTTCCTGGCCGCGCCGGCGCCGCCCGAGACCGCGCCCAGGCCGCCCGGGAGGACGACCTCGAGCCGCTTGCCGCCGACCTCGACCACGACCGTGTGCCGCTCGGCGGGCTCGTCGGACTCGACCGCATCGCCGGCGTAGGGCTCGATCCGGTTGTCGAAGTCGGTCTCGATCCACTGGGTGTAGACCTCGAAGGAGCCCTCGCCGGACGGGTTGGACGGCCCGACGTACGCCGGGTCGCGCACCACGGCGCGGTGGAACGGGATGACCGTCGGCATGCCATCGACGACGAACTCGTCGAGGGCGCGGCGCGACCGCTCGAGGGCCTGGGTGCGGTCGCGGCCGGTGACGATCAGCTTGGCGATGAGGGAGTCGAAGGACCCCGGCACGGTCTCGCCGTTCTCATAGCCCGCATCGAGACGGACGCCGGGGCCGGACGGCGGCCGCCAGGCCGTCAGGGTGCCGGGCGCGGGCATGAAGCCACGACCACCGTCCTCGGCGTTGATGCGGTACTCGATGGAGTGGCCGCGGATCTCCGGGTCGTCGTAGCCGAGCTCCTCGCCGGCGGCGATCCGGAACATCTCGCGGACCAGGTCGATGCCGGTCACCTCCTCGGAGACGCAGTGCTCGACCTGGAGGCGGGTGTTGACCTCGAGGAAGGAGATGGTGCCGTCGTGGGCGACCAGGAACTCGCAGGTGCCGGCGCCGTGGTAGCCGGCCTCGCGGAGGATCGCCTTGGACGACTCGTAGAGGCTCTTGCGCTGCTCCTCGGTCAGGAACGGCGCCGGGGCCTCCTCGACGAGCTTCTGGTTGCGGCGCTGCAGCGAGCAGTCCCGGGTGGAGACCACGACCACGTTGCCGTGCTGGTCTGCCAGGCACTGGGTCTCGACGTGGCGCGGCTTGTCCAGGAACTTCTCCACCAGGCACTCGCCGCGCCCGAAGGCGCTGACCGCCTCGCGGACCGCCGACTCGAAGGCGTCCGGGATCTCCTCGAGCGTGCGGGCGACCTTCAGGCCGCGGCCGCCGCCGCCGTAGACCGCCTTGATCGCGATGGGGAGGCCGTTCTCCTCGGCGAACCGCACCGCCTCGTCGGCGTCGGCCAGCGGGTCCTTGGTGCCCGGCGCCAGCGGGGCGTTCGCCTGCTCCGCGATGTGCTTGGCCCTGGCCTTGTCGCCCAGGGCCTCGATCGCGGCGGGCGGCGGGCCGATCCAGGTCAGCCCGGCGTCGATCACCGCCTGGGCGAAGTGGGCGTTCTCGGCCAGGAAGCCGTAGCCCGGGTGCACCGAGTCGGCGCCCGACCTCTCGGCCACCGCGATGATCTTCTCGATGTCGAGGTAGGACTCCGCCGGTGTGGAGCCACCCAGCGAGTGCGCCTCGTCGGCGAGCCGCACGAACAACGCGTCGCGGTCGGGGTCGGCGTAGACGGCCACGCTGCCGAGGCCGGCGTCCTTGCACGCGCGGATGACCCGGACCGCGATCTCACCGCGGTTGGCGATGAGCACCTTCTGCAACGGGCTGGTCTCAGGCACCAGAGGAGGCTATCGCCACGTCTGCTCCGCCCGGCCGGTGACTGCCACGCCTGACCTTGACCTCCAGCGCACCTGAAGTTCTACGGTCACAGACGTGGAACCGACACAGATCGCCGTCCTCGGCACCGGGCCGGTAGGCCGCGCAGTCTCCGGGGCATTCTCCAGGCTCGGTCACTCCGTCACGATCGGCACTCGCGACCCGGACAGCACCGCCGCCCGCGACGACTTCGCGTCCTGGGCCGCGGAGCACCCCGACGTCCGCCTGGCGACCTTCGCCGAGGCCGCTGCGTCCGCCGAGCTCGTGGTCAACGCCTCGGGCGGTGACGTCGCGCTCGGCATCCTCGAGGCGGCCGGCGACCAGAACCTGGCCGGCAAGGTGCTGCTCGACATCTCGAACCCGCTCGACGGCTCGCACGGCTTCCCGCCCATCCTGTTCGTCAAGGACGACGACTCGCTGGCCGAGATGATCCAGCGGGCCTACCCCGACGCCCGGGTGGTGAAGAGCCTCAACACCATGAACAACGCGCTGATGGTGGACCCGCAGCGGCTGGGGGAGGACACCACGGTGTTCGTCTCCGGCGAGGACGCCGGGGCCAAGGCGACCGTGACCGAGCTGCTGCGCCAGCTCGGCCACGGCGACGTCATCGACCTCGGCGGCATCGAGACGGCCCGTGGCCCGGAGATGTGGCTGCCGCTCTGGATCCGGATCAACCTCGCGCTGGGCGGCAACGACTTCAACATCAAGGTGGTGCGGGGGCCGTCGCTCTCCGCTTGACCCGGGTCAACGCCCGGTGTCGGCGAGCCTGTCGAGGACCGACCGGGCGTCCCAGCCGCCGGGGTCGGTCGTGGATCGCCACTGCCGGATCTGGTCCCTCGCCCAGCCTGCCCACTCGAGCACGGTGGCTTCCTGCTGGACCTGCAGTGGGAGCGTGAGAGCGCTCAGGTGCTCGCGCCCGTGGAACAGCGGCGGCTGCCCTGCCATCTCGCTCAGCGCCTGAATCCGCTCGCGGGCCTCTGTCTCGATCCGCGCGAGAGTGGCGTCGAGCTGGCCGAGGTCGCCGGCGTCGGCGAAGAACACTTTGACCATCGCCTCGAACTCGCCTGCCCGCGGCACGGCGGGCTCGTCCAGCCACCTCGCGAGCTCGTGTCGGCCTGAGCGGGTGATCGTGTAGACGGTACGCGGACGCTTGCCGGTCGACTCAGACCGTGCCGTGGCGAGACCTGCGTCGACGAGGTGCTTCGGCTCGTCGTAGAGCTTCCGCTCGGCGCGAGGCCAGAACCAGTTCAGGCTGCGCTGCGCCTGCTTGGCGAGCTCGTAGGTCGTCCATGGGCGCAGCGCGAGAAGACCCAGGAGTGCGTACGACGTCGTGCTTCGGCGGGCCATGACGCATCTTGACATACTGCCCTGGGCAGTATCTACACTCTTCTCGTATACTGCACAGGGCAGTATCTGTGACGAGAGGAACCTCGATGACCACGCTGCAAACCGTTGCCGCGCCCTACGACGACCTGGGGGCCGGTGCGCCTTCCCTGCTGCTGGTGCCCGGGTGGTGCGGAGATCGGTCGGTGTTCGGCCCGCTCGCTGCGGAGCTGGCTGCGGATCACCGGGTCGTGGTGGCGGAGCTCCGGGGACAGGGTGCGCTCTCGCACCTGTCGGAGGACTTCGACACCGCGCGCCAGGTCGACGACCTGCTGGCACTCGTCGACGAGCTCGGTCTCGAGACCGTGGTCCCCGTCGCGCTCTCCCACGCCGGCTGGATGGCCATCGAGATGCGTCGCAGACTCGGCGCGACACGGGTGCCCGGGATCGTGCTGCTGGACTGGATGGTGCTCGGAACGCCGCCCGGCTTCACCGAGGCACTGGAAGGCCTGCAGGACGCCGAGGCGTGGCAGAGCGTCCGCGCGGGGCTCTTCGAGATGTGGACCGCGGGAGTCGCCAGCCAGTCGGTGCACGACTACGTGGGGGCCATGGGTCGGTACGACTTCGCGCACTGGTCACGGGCGGGCCGCGAGATCGCCGCTGCCTTCGTTCGCGAGGCCAGCCCCCTGGCCGCCCTGGGGCGGCTCGCTGAGCCGTGCCCGACCCTGCACCTCTACGCCCAGCCGGCCGATGACGGATACCTCACGGCTCAGCAGGAGGCCGCCGCCCGGCTCGGCTGGTTCCAGGTGGAGAGGATCGCGGCGAGCAGCCACTTCCCGATGCTCGAGGTCCCGGGCTCGATGGCTGAGACAGTCCGCGAGTTCTCGGCGGGCCCAGCTCGGCGACTGGTTAGCGATCGTTAACCGAACGGGGTAGCCTGCGCCCCATGAGCAGCAGCTTCGAGCTCAGCCGCGAGCACGAGGAGTTCCGGCAGAGCGTCCGTGAGTTCGCCGAGGCCGAGATCGCGCCGCACGCCGCCCAGTGGGACCGTGACCACCACTTCCCGGTCGACGTCGTGCAGAAGATGGGCAAGCTCGGGCTGTTCGGGCTCACCTCGCCGGAGGAGTACGGCGGAGCTGGCGAGGACGGCGACTTCACCAGCCTCTGCGTGGCGATCGAGGAGATCGGCCGCGTCGACCAGTCCATGGGGATCACCCTGGAGGCGGCGGTCGGCCTCGGGATCAACCCGATCCTCAGCTACGGGTCCGACGAGCAGAAGCAGACCTGGCTCCCCGACCTCGTCGCGGGCCAGGCGCTCGCCGGCTTCGGCCTCACCGAGCCGGGAGCCGGCTCGGACGCCGGCGCCACCCGCACCAGGGCAGAGCTGGTCGACGGCGAATGGGTGGTCAACGGCGCCAAGCAGTTCATCACCAACTCCGGCTCCGAGATCACCAGCGTGGTCGCGGTGACCGCGCGCACGGGCACCCTCGGCTCGACGGAAGGAGAGGGCAAGGCAGAGATCAGCGCCATCCTCGTCCCGAGCGGCACGCCCGGCTTCACTGCCGAGAAGCCCTACGACAAGCTCGGCTGGCGCGCCTCCGACACCCACCCGCTGACCTTCGAGGACTGCCGGGTTCCCGAGGCCAACCTCCTCGGCGACCGGGGTCGCGGCTACGCGCAGTTCCTCGCGACCCTCGACGACGGCCGGGTCGCGATCGCCGCCCTCGCGGTCGGCTGCATCCAGGCCTGCCTCGACCTGAGCGTCCAGTACGCCGGTGAGCGGCAGACGTTCGGCGTACCGATCGGGCGCAAGCAGGGGCTGGCCTTCCAGGTCGCCGACCTCGAGGTGATGGTGCACGCCAGCCGGGCGCTGGTCTACCGCGCGGCCGCCATGAAGGACAGCCAGAAGACCGGGCTGGGAGCGCCGGTGAAGGACTTCAAGCAGGCCGCCGCGGTCGCCAAGCTCTACGCCACCGAGTCCGCGGTCACGGCGACCCGGATCGCCACCCAGGTCTTCGGCGGCTACGGGTTCATGGAGGAGTACCCCGTCGCCCGCTTCTACCGCGACGCGAAGGTGCTGGAGATCGGCGAGGGGACGTCCGAGGTGCAGAGAATGCTCATCGCGAGAGGGCTGGGCCTCCCCGTGGAGTGACGACCGGCTGTCTGCCCTCGTGATCACGAGGCGCGCTCTCTTCGCTCGGAACAGGCCCAGTCCGTGTGATGGTGGGGCCACGCCTGCCCGATTCGCGAGGGGCCGCCGTCTAGCATCGGTGATCATGTCTTTCCGGGGTCCCCGCGCAAGCGTTCGCTCATCGCGCGCAGCGCCCCCTCCGAAGGGGTGCGTGCGGTGAACATGTCGGACCGGACGCAGCGATTCATCGCTGAGGCAGGCCGGTTCCTCGTCGTCGGTGGAGCTGCCACGATCGTGGCGCTCATCATCTTCAACTACCTCGCCCACGGCTTCAGCACCGGCGACCACGCACCCCTCGGCGACCAGCCGATCCTGGCCTTCGTGATCGCCAACACGGTGGGCATGGCGGTCAGCTACTACGGCAGCCGGCACTGGGCGTTCCGCGACCGGCAGCCCGTGCACTCCGACGGTGGGCTCAGGATGTTCGTTGCGATCAACCTGCTGACCATGCTGATCCCGATCGCTTGCCTGGCGATCAGCCGCGACGTGCTCGGCCTCGACGACCCGTTCTCCGACAACGTCTCGGCCAACGTGATCGGCCTGGTGCTGGGGCTCATCGCGCGGTTCTACCTGTTCCGGACCTTCGTGTTCCGCCGGCCGATCAGCATCGTGGAGATCTACGACGAGCCGGGCGTCCTCGAGCAGGTCGACGCCCGCAAGACACACGCCGGGCCGGTCAGCGAGTCGACGGCGCTGGCCAGAAGTCGGTCCATCGGTGGCCCAGCTCCGCCGCCAGCTCGCGCACCAGAGGGAGACTGACTCCCACCACGTTGTGGTGGTCACCCTCGATCCCTGCCACGAACGCGCCGCCAAGGCCGTCGACGGTGAACCCGCCGGCGACGTGGAGCGGCTCCTCGGTCGCGACGTACGCCGCGATCTCCTCGTCGGTCACCTCCGCGAAGTGCACCGTGGTCGTCGCGGTCGCGGAGGCGACGTGGCCGGTGCCGGTGTCGTGCAGGCAGTGACCGGTCATCAGCACCCCGGACCGGCCGCGCATCGACCGCCAGCGTCTGACCGCCTCCTCGGCGGCGCCGGGCTTGCCGAGCACCTCGCCGTCGAGCTCGAGGACCGAGTCGCAGCCCAGCACCAGCGCACCGTCCGGGAGGTCGTCACGGGAAGCCACCGCGGCGCTCTTGAGCTCGGCCAGCTGGAGTGCCAGCTCCGCCGGCGGCAGCGGGCCGAGCTGGTCCTCGTCGACGCCCGAGACGACCACCACGGGCTCGATGCCGGCGGCGCGCAGCGTGGCCAGCCGGGCAGGGGATTGGGAGGCGAGGACGAGGGGCGTCCGGGCCCGGGCGATGGTCACGCGAGCACGAAGGGGAGGGAGTCGCCGAAGGCGCAGGTGGTCAGCGCGGCGAGGTCGGCGTCCTCGTCGAGGTGCTCGGTGGCGCGCATCGAGAGCATCACGTTGAGAAGCATGCCCTGCGAGATGAAGTCGCGCGCCGCCTCGTCGGTGCAGCCGGTGGACCGCACGGTGGCGAAGATCCGGCTCATCCCCTGACGGCTGCAGCGCGCGATCTCGTCGATGTCGCCGCCCGAGAAGCCGTGCATCATCACCATCAGCAGGTCGCGGTCGCGCAGCAGCTCGGTGTAGGCGAGCCCGAGGCGGGCCCAGTCGTCGTCGCTGTCAGGGTCGAACGGCCCGTCCTGCAGCACCGCATCGAACGCCGCCCGGATCCGCTCGCACGAACGCTCGAGCACCTCCAGGAACAGCGTCAGCTTGGTGCCGAAGATGCGCACGACGTAGGGCTGGGAGACCCCGGCCTCCTTGGCGACCGCGTCGGTGCTGGTGCCGGCGTAGCCGCCGCGGGCGAAGGCCCGCGTCGCCGCCGCCAGGACCAGCTCGCGCCGGTCGGGAGCTGCCATCCGCGCACTGCTCCGGTTCACGCTTGACATGTTATCAGTTGATAACTAACGTCTCCAACTACAAGTAATCATTCGATGCCTTCTTGATCGGAGACCCAGGATGTCCACCACACTCGACGTCCGGACCGACGCACCGGAGCAGGCCGCGACGCGGTCCCGCCGGGTCCCGGTCTGGCTGGCCGTCGTCGCGGCCTCGCTGCCGATGTTCATGGCCACCCTCGACAACCTGGTGATGACCAGCGCGCTGCCGGTGATCCGGGCGGACCTCGGCTCGAGCGTCAGCCAGCTGTCGTGGTTCATGAACGCCTACACGCTGGCCTTCGCCACCTTCATGCTGCCCGCGGCGACGCTCGGTGACCGGCTCGGCCGGCGCCGGGTGATGATCGCCGGACTGGTGGTCTTCACCCTCGCCTCGATCGCCTCTGCGCTGAGCACCTCCTCCGAGGCGCTGATCGCGGCCCGAGCGTTCCAGGGCTTCGGAGCGGCGGCGATCATGCCGCTGTCCCTCACCCTCCTCGCCTCGTCGGTCCCGGAGCGGCTGCGGCCCGCCGCGATCGGCATCTGGGGCGGCGTCTCCGGTCTCGGGGTCGCGCTGGGCCCGGTCGTCGGCGGTGCCGTGGTCGAGGGGGTCAGCTGGCAGGCGATCTTCTGGCTCAACGTCCCGGTCGCCGCCGTCGCCCTTCCGCTGCTGCTCGTCGCGGTGCGTGAGTCGAGGGGCGCCTGGCAGCGGCTCGACCCGGTCGGCACCGCGCTGCTCGGCGGTGCGGTGTTCCTCGGGATCTGGGGCATCGTGCACGGCAACGACGACGGCTGGACCTCCCGCGGCGTGCTCGTCCCGCTGGTCACCGCCGCGCTGCTGCTGCCGGCGTACTTCCGGTGGGCCCGCGGTCGCTCCTACGCCGTGCTCCCACTGCGGCTGTTCTCCTCACGCGGCTTCTCGGTCGCCAACGTGGTCGGCCTGACCTTCACGATGGGGATGTTCGGCGCGGTCTTCCTGCTCTCGCAGTACCTCCAGGTCGTCGAGGGCTACAGCCCGCTCGAGGCCGGCATCCGCACGCTGCCGTGGACGGCGGCTCCGATGGTCGTCGCCCCGATCGCGGGGATCCTGGTCAACCGGACCGGCGTGCGAGCGCTGCTGGTGGTCGGGCTGACCCTGCAGACCGCCTCGCTGGTCTGGTTCGCGTGGCTGGCCGAGCACGGCTCGCCGTACACCTCGTTCGTGGTGCCGCTGGCCATGGCCGGCGTCGGGATGGGGCTGACCTTCGCCCCGAGCGCCACCGCGGTGCTGCAGGGGCTGCCCGACGAGGACTTCGCGATCGCGAGCTCGTCGAACTCCACGGTCCGCGAGTTCGGTGTGGCCTTCGGCATCGCCCTGCTGACCGCGGTCTTCCTGGGCAACGGCGGCGAGATCTCGCCGGTCGGGTACGACGGCGCGATCGGCCCGGCGCTGCTGACCGGTGCCGCGGCGGTGGCGGTCGCGGTCGTCGCGGCGTTCTTCGCTCCCGGGCGCAGCCGCGCCCAGCACTGACCCACCCAGGACGCGGGCCCGTCGCCCCCCTGCGACGGACCCGCGTCCTCCCCCCCGTGACGGCCCCCGGTTCTCGGGCCAGGGGGCCGGTCTAGATCGTGCGCATGCGCAACCGTTTCTCGCGATGGCCCGGCGGGACCATTCGGGGAGCGTCAGGCATGGCCTGACCGGACTAACCCCTCCGGGTGGTGCTCAGGACGAGGGAAGTGTGCTCGACCGCCACCCGCCGAGGCCGTGCGGGAGGCTGCGGCGCAGCTTGCGATGGTGCGCCGACCACTCAGGCGTGCGCCGCCGCGTCGGCTCGCCGCCGCCGCTGCCGAGCGCGGCCACGACCGCCACCAGGGCGGCCAGCTCCTCGGCGGTCGCGTCGCCGCGGACGATGCGGAGGAGGGGGCGCTCCGCTCCGGACTCGCTCACAGCGGGATGTTCCCGTGCTTCTTCGCGGGCAGCGTCTCCCGCTTGCTGCGCAGCAGGCGCAGGGCGCGGACCACCTCGATCCGCGTCTCGTGGGGGCTGATCACGGCGTCGACGTAGCCGCGCTCGGCGGCGAGGTAGGGGTTGGCCAGCGCCTGGTCGTAGTCGTCGATCAGCTGGGCGCGCCTGGCCTCGGCATCCTCGGCGTCCTGCAGCTCGCTGCGGTAGAGGATGTTCACCGCACCCTGCGCACCCATGACCGCGATCTGCGCGGTCGGCCAGGCCAGGTTGATGTCCGCACCGAGGTGCTTGGAGCCCATGACGTCGTAGGCGCCGCCGTAGGCTTTGCGGGTGATCACGGTGACGAGCGGGACCGTGGCCTCGGAGTAGGCGTAGATCAGCTTGGCGCCGCGGCGGATGATGCCGTTCCACTCCTGGTCGGTGCCGGGCAGGAAGCCGGGCACGTCGACGAAGGTCAGCACCGGGATGTTGAAGGCGTCGCAGAAGCGGACGAAGCGCGCCGCCTTCTCCGAGGCGTCGATGTCGAGGGTGCCGGCGAACTGCATCGGCTGGTTCGCCACGACGCCGACCGAGTGGCCCTCGACGCGACCGAAGCCCACGACGATGTTGGGCGCGAACAGCTCCTGGACCTCGAGGAACTCACCCTGCTCGTCCCCGTCGGCGTCGACGACCGCCCGGATCACGTCGTGCATGTCGTAGGGCTGGTTGGGCGAGTCCGGGATCAGGGTGTCAAGGGTCCGGTCGAGGTCGGAGACCTCGAGGTCGGCCTCCTGCTCGTAGGACGGGACCTCGTCGAGGTTGTTCTGGGGCAGGTAGGAGAGCAGCGCCTTGGTGTACTCCAGCGCGTCCTCCTCGTCGGAGCCCATGTAGTGGGCGTTGCCCGACTTGGTGTTGTGGGTCCGCGCGCCGCCGAGCTCCTCCATCGTGACGTCCTCGCCGGTGACGGTCTTGATGACGTCGGGACCGGTGATGAACATGTTCGAGGTGCCGTCGACCATGATCGTGAAGTCGGTGACGGCGGGGGAGTAGACGTGGCCGCCGGCGCAGGAGCCCATGATCAGGCTGATCTGCGGGATGACGCCGCTGGCGTGCACGTTGCGGCGGAAGATCTCGCCGTAGAGGCCCAGCGAGACCACGCCCTCCTGGATCCGGGCGCCGGCGCCCTCGTTGATGCCGATGATCGGGCAGCCGGTCTTGATGGCGAGGTCCATGACCTTGGTGATCTTCTCGCCGTAAACCTCGCCCAGCGAGCCGCCGAAGACCGTGAAGTCCTGGGAGAAGACGCAGACCTGGCGTCCGTCGATGGTGCCGTAGCCGGTGACCACGCCGTCGCCGTACGGGCGGCGCTTCTCCAGGCCGAACGCCGTGGAGCGGTGCCGGGCCAGCTCGTCGAGCTCGACGAAGGAGCCCTCGTCGAAGAGCAGCTCGATGCGCTCCCGCGCGGTCTTGCGGCCCTTGGCGTGCTGTTTCTCGACCGCCTTGGCCGACCCGGCGTGCACCGCCTCGTCGAGCCGGCGCTCGAGGTCCTCCAGCTTGCCCGCGGTCGTGTGGGTGTCGATGTCCTCGTGGACGTCTGTTCCTTCGCCGGGGTGCGCGCTCACGCGTGGCAGGCTAGCGCTCGTGACCGCGGACGCCTCCGGACGCCCACCGCTCGACGCCGCGCTGCTGCCCGACCACCAGGTCGAGGTGGTCGCGGAGGCCGGGTCGACCAACGTGTTGGTCGCCGAGCGTGCCCAGGCCGGCGGCCCCGAGGGCCTGGTGATCGCGGCCGAGCACCAGACCGCCGGCCGCGGCCGGCTCGACCGCACCTGGGAGACGACGCCACGGTCCGCGCTGACCTTCTCGGTGCTGCTGCGGCCCACCGTGCCGCCCGCACGCTGGCCGTGGCTGCCGCTGCTCACCGGCTACGCCGTGTGCACCGCGCTGCGGGACTCCGGCTTCGACGCCGTCGTCAAGTGGCCCAACGACGTCCTCATCCACGACCGCAAGGTCGCCGGGATCCTCGTGGAGCGGGTGGAGACACCGACCGGAGCGGCAGCCGTCCTCGGCATCGGGGTCAACGTGGCAGCCACCGTCGAGGAGCTGCCGGTGACCGACGCCACCTCCCTCGCCCTCGAAGGTGAGGTGCCCGACCGCACCGAGCTGCTCGGCGGGATCCTGGACACGCTCTGGGACACCTACGTCGCCTGGCAGGAGGGCGGTGACCCGACCGGGAGGCGGCTGGCCGCGGCGTACACCGCGGTCTGCGCGACGATCGGCCAGCCGGTCCGGGTCGACCTGCCGGCGGGGGAGGTGCTGACGGGCATCGCGAGCGGCATCGACGCTGACGGGCGGTTGCTGGTGGACGGCACCGCGGTCAGCGCCGGAGATGTCGTCCACGTCCGCGTCGATCGGTGACATGATCCGACCGTGGCCATCTCCAAGAACCTGCTGAACGAGGGGGAGTCGGTCGTCGTCGACACCCGGACACACCCCAAGGCGCTGCTCCTGCCGATCTTCGCGCTGGTGGTGTTGCTCGCGATCGGGGTGTTCGTGCAGACCCAGACCGACCAGGGCATCGTCCACAATGTCGTCTGGGTGGTCGTGGCGATCGGCATCCTGTGGTTCTTCGTGCGCCGGCTCCTGATCTGGCTGACCGCGACCTACACGATCACCACCCGGCGCCTGATCACCCGCCACGGCGTGATCACCAGGCGCGGCCACGACATCCCGCTGACCCGGGTCAGCGACGTGGCCTACGAGAAGGACCTCGTCGACCGGCTGCTCGGGTGCGGCACGTTGGTGATCAGCGACGCCAGCACGCACGGCCAGGTGGCCCTGCCCGACATCCCGCACGTCGAGGACGTCCAGCGCAAGCTCAACGAGCTGCTCCACGACCTGCACGAAGCCGAAGACCGCCGCAACGAAGGTGTCTGACCACCTCGAGCGCGGCGACGAGGCCACCGAGGACCTCGAGCAGCACATCCTCGGCGAGCCCCGGGTCTTCAACGCCGCCGAGCTGGCCGAGGCCACCGGCGTCGACCTGGACCAGGCCCGCCGGCTGTGGCGGGCGCTCGGCTTCCCCGAGCACGGCGGGGCCACGGCGTTCACCCAGTCCGACGCGAAGGCGCTCTCGACCCTCGTCGGGCTGGTCGACTCCGGACTGATCGACTTCGACCTCGCGGTCCACCTCACCCGCGCGGTCGGCCAGACCATGGCCCGGCTCTCGGACTGGGAGGTCTCCGCGCTGCTCGCCCGGGTGCTCGAGCTGGCCCGCGAGCAGCCCGGCGCCCCGGACGACGACTCGGGCGACCGGCTGGCCATCGGGCTGCGGATGATCGAGGAGTTCTCCGAGCCGTTCGAGGCGCTGCTCCTCTACGTCTGGCGGCGCCACCTGGCCGCCGCGGTGGCTCGCACCGAGGCGCTCGGCGCCCGCGAGGAGGACCTGCACACCACCCGGCTCACCGTTGGCTTCGCCGACATCGTGCACTTCACCGCGCTCTCCAACCAGCTCTCCGAGGAGCGGATCGGCGACCTCGTCGAGCTCTTCGAGGCTCGTTGCGCCGACGTCGTCGCGGCCCAGCGTGGCCGGGTCATCAAGTCGATCGGTGACTCGGTCCTGTTCGTCCACGAGGACCCGATGGCGGCCTACGAGATCGCCGAGGGCATCATCGCCGTCATCGGTCGCGACTCCCGGATGCCCGACGTCCGCGTCGGGCTGGCCTCCGGCCTCGTCGTGCTCCGGCTCGGTGACGTGTTCGGCCCGCCGGTGAACATGGCGGCCCGGCTCACCGCCGTGGCCCGCCGCAACCGGATCATCATCGACTCCGAGACCGCGGGGCTGCTGCCGGCCTCGGAGTTCGAGACCCGGCGGCTGCCGGCCCGGCCGGTGCGCGGCTTCGGCATCGTGGAGCCGGTGGCCGTACGCCGGACGTGACCGTTCAGCAGCCCCAGGTCAGTAGCTCAGCGAGGTGCTTCGGCTGGGGCCGATCGGGCCGGTGTTCTGCGGGCGGGACCCGGCGAGCCGGTTGACGACCTGGACTGTGACGGTCTGGTCCTCCGCGCCGACCGTGACCTGTCCGGACGCCGGGCTGAGCACGGGCTGCTGGTAGTGGAAGCCCGGGCGGGCACGCGGGAGGCCGGTCTCCCGGACCGTGCACGGCACCCCCACGCGGACCGGGTCGGAGACGAAGGTCTCCCCGCGCGCGAGCGTGAAGGTGGCGTCGAACTGGTCGGCGGCGCAGTCGAGGGCGAACCCGAACCTGCTGCCGGGCCGGTAGCCGCCGGTGTGACCGGTGACCTCCTTGTGCACCCTGATCCGGCCGAACACCGCACGCACCGGGTTCTCGATGACCAGCCGGACGGTCTGGCCGTCGGCCGTGACGGTGACCGTGCGGCTCGGGACGAACTCGGCCGGTTCGTAGACGTAGCCGGGCAGGGTCGGGGTCCGGCGGACCTCGCGGACCGTGCACGTGGTGCCGACCAGGACGTCCCTGGACTTCTTGGTCTGGCCGGCCGCCAGGGTGACGTTCCCGTCGAGTGCGTTGCGGACCCCCGGACTCGGGATCGTGCAGTTGTAGTGGATCGTGAACTCGGCGTCCGGTGCCAGGCCGGCCTGGGCGCCGGTGACCTCCTTGGTCACCGTGATGTTGCCGGTCTCGGGTTCGGGCAGCGGTGGCGGGCAGTACTCGGCGTCGACGTTGAAGTCGCTGCCGATCGACTTCGCCCAGAAGGTGCCGTGCAGGTCGGTCCGCCGGCCGAGGTTGAGCCTGCCGTTGGGCGAGTAGAAGTGGCCCCAGATCTCGGAGTTCTCACCGAACCGGACCGCGTTGTCGTTGTTGGGGTCCACCCCGTCCGCGCGGACGTAGACGACGGGGATGTCGTTGCAGTCGGAGCCGTCGAACCGCATCGCGTCGTTGATCAGGAAGTCCTGCGCGACCTGGATGACCACCCCCGGCTGCGTGATGACCCTGACGTTCTGCCCGGTGGTGATCCGGCACATCGTGTAGGTGCCCGCGGTGAGCGTGACCGTGGTCCCGTTCTGCCAGGTCACGGCGCCGTACACGCCGGGCGACATCACGGCCGACTGCTGGGCCGGGACGGTGACGGGGTTGCTCGGGTTGCAGGCGAAGGAGGGGAGCGGAGGCGTCGCCTTGACCGGCGGAGGCTGGAAGGGGATGGGGGGCCCGGTGCGAGACTCCTCGTTGTTGTTGGCGCCCTGGTTGTTGAAGACCCGGTAGACGTCGCACTCCTTGGCCAGGGTGCTGGTGTCGCCCATCCGCAGGTTGTCCGAGACGACCATGGTGTTGTCGCTCATGACCATCTTCGCGTTGGCGCAGATGTTCATCCGCCAGTCGTTGCCGCGGATGAACCCCGACTCGTTCACGCCGATGTTGCCGCCGTCGATGATCGACGGACCGTGGTTGCCCTGCCCGCCCTTGAAGTCGAGCTCGTCGAACCCGAACAGCACGTAGGAGCTCAGGCTCGAGGAAGGGACGGGCTGCGAGCGTCGAGCCGCGCCCGCAGGCGTCTCTGGCTGGGCGGGCGCAGACATCGTGGCGACGGCGCCTGCCGTCGCGAGGACGACCACAGCCGCGGATGCGACCCGTCGCACAGCTGACCTGCCGGTGTAGTGGGACACCCGGGATGCCACCTCTTCCGTTGGTGCCGCCAGTCTGCAGCCAACGCCCGGAAAAGGACAGGGGCCACATGGCAACCGAGCGCGCGGGGGGCGCGGCGCCCTCCGCAGCCTAGGGTGGTCGCGTGCCCGACCTCGCGCCGACCGTCGCCGTCATCGGTGGCGGACAGCTCGCCCGGATGATGGCCGAGCCGGCCGCCGCGCTCGGCATCCCGTTGCGGCTGCTCGCCGAGGCGGAGGGTGTCTCGGCCGCGCAGGTCATCCCCGACACGATCATCGGTGACCACCGGGACATCGAGGCGCTGCGCAAGGTCACCAGCGGCGCGGCCGTCGTCACCTTCGACCACGAGCACGTGCCCACCGACCACCTCCACGCGCTGGCCGACGCCGGTGTCGCCGTCCGCCCGGCTCCGGAGGCACTGGTCCATGCCCAGGACAAGGCGGTGATGCGCGAGCGGCTCACCCAGCTCGGGCTGCCGTGCCCGCGCTGGGCCGTGGTCCACTCGCCCGAGGAGATCGAGGCCCTCGGACTGCCCTGTGTGCTCAAGGTGACCCGTGGGGGGTACGACGGCCGCGGGGTCTGGATCATCCGCAGCCACCACGACGCCGAGGAGGCGTTCGCGCAGTCGGAGGCGACCGGGGCGCGGGTGCTGGCCGAGGAGCTGGTCGACTTCCACCGCGAGCTGGCCGCGGTCGTGGCCCGCTCGCCGAGCGGACAGGCCGCGGCGTACCCGATCGTGGCCAGCACCCAGCTCGACGGCATCTGCCACGAGGTCGTCAGCCCGGCACCCGACCTCGCGCCCGAGCTGGCCACCCGGGCCCAGCAGCTGGCCCTGACCATCGCCAAGGAGCTCGACGTGGTCGGGATCCTCGCCGTCGAGCTGTTCGAGACCAGGGACGGCCGGGTGCTGGTCAACGAGCTGGCCATGCGGCCGCACAACACCGGCCACTGGACCCAGGACGGCGCGGTGACCAGCCAGTTCGAGAACCACCTTCGCGCAGTCCTCGACCTGCCCCTCGGCTCGCCGGCACCGCGGGCCCCATGGACGGTGATGGTGAACATCCTCGGAGGTCCGGCCGAGCAGGTGGGCCGCCTGTACGACGGCTACCCGCACGCACTGGCGCGGGATCCGCGGCTGCGGGTGCACCTCTACGGCAAGGAGCTGCGGCCAGGACGCAAGGTCGGCCACGTCAACGCCTACGGCGAGGACCTCGAGGACTGCCTCGCGCGAGCGCGGCACGCCGCGGCGTGGTTCCGCGGCGACCTCGGCAACGAGAGCGAGTGAGGGATGACTGAAGCACCGCGGGTCGGGATCGTGATGGGCTCCGACTCCGACTGGCCGGTGATGCGGGGCGCCGCGACGGCGCTGGAGGAGTTCGGCGTGCCCTACGAGGCCGACGTCGTCTCGGCGCACCGGATGCCGGAGGAGATGCTCGCCTACGGCAAGGAGGCCGCCGGCCGCGGGCTCCGGGTGATCGTCGCCGGGGCCGGGGGTGCCGCGCACCTGCCCGGCATGCTGGCGTCGGTCACGCCGCTGCCGGTGATCGGCGTACCCGTCCCCCTGGAGAACCTCGACGGCCTCGACTCGCTGCTCTCGATCGTCCAGATGCCCGCCGGCGTCCCGGTGGCGACCGTCGCGGTCGGCAACGCCCGCAACGCCGGTCTCCTCGCGGTCCGCATCCTCGCCGCCTCCGACGAGGAGCTGCGCGCGAAGATGGTCGAGTTCCAGGTCTCCCTCAAGGAGGCCGCACAGGCCAAGGGCGCGGCGGTGCGCAACACCGCCGGCGGCAAGGTCGGCTTCTAGCCGGTGCAGGCCCGGCTGGTCGGGCTCGACGTCGCCCGTTGCCTCGCCCTGGTGGGGATGGTGGCGGCGCATGTCCTGGAGCGGCCGCCGCTGGTCGCGGGGCGCGCCGCGGCCCTGTTCGCGGTGCTGGCCGGGGTCAGCCTGGTCCTGATGTCGCGGCGTACGTCGTCGCTCGGCCTGGTCGCTCGCGCCGTGCTGATCGCCGGGTGGGGGCTCGTGCTGGGCGAGCTCGACTCCGGTCTGGCGGTGATCCTGACCTACTACGGGGTGCTGTTCCTCCTGGGCATGCCGTTCCTCCGGCTCGGCGCGCGCGCCCTGTTCGGCTGGGCGCTCGCCTGGACCGTGGCGGGGCCGGTCCTCTCCCAGCTGCTCCGCCCGCACCTGCCCGTGCGCGGCGCCGCGAGCCCCGAGGTAGGGCAGCTCGCACACCCCGGCCACCTGCTCTCCGAGCTGCTGTTCACCGGCTACTACCCCTGTCTGACCTGGCTGGCCTACCTGCTCCTCGGGATGGCGATCGGCCGGTGCGACCTGCGGTCGCGGTCGGTGCACGCCGGCCTGGTCCTGGGCGGTCTTTCGGTGGCGTTCCTGGCCTTCGCGTTGTCGAGGTCGTTCACCGAGCAGCCCTGGGTGCTGCGCCGGCTCCTGCCGGACGCGGGCGGGTACGGCGACGTCTCCACCTCCGACGCGTTCGTCCACGCGATCGCCGCCGGAATGCACGGCACCACCCCTGCCGGTGGCTCCTGGGCGTGGCTCCTCGTGGTGGCGCCGCACAGCGGGACGCCGTTCGACCTGCTGCAGACCGGGGCCTCGGCGGCGCTCCTGATCGGGGTCTGCCTGCTGGCCGTGTCGGCTCTCTCGAGCGGTGCCGAGCGGGTGGTGGCGATCCTGTTCGGTGCCGGGACGATGACTCTGTCGCTCTACAGCCTGCACGTCCTGCTGCGCACACCGCGGTTCTGGCCGGCCGAGGAGTCCTCGTCGTTCGGGTGGCACGTGCTGGTGCTGCTGGCGATCGGGGCGGTCTTCGTCGCCGCCCGCCGCAAGGGGCCGCTCGAGGCCGCCCTGGCGTGGGTCAGCGCCGCCGCCACTCGATGGCAGGGCAGGTGTCCATCACCATCGGGACCCCCGCCGCCACGGTCCGGTCGAACGCGGCCGCGTCGATGACCCCGAGCTGGAACCACACGCCCCGCGCGCCGATCTCGACCGCCTGGTCCGCGAACTCGCCGGCGAACTCCGAGCGGCGGAACACGTCCACCACGTCGACCGGGAACGGCACGTCGGCGAGGGTCGGATAGCCCTTCTCGCCGAGCACCGTCAGCCCTCCGTCGTCGGCGGCGGCGGGGTGGATCGGCACGATCTGCTTGCCTCGGTCCTGGAGCATCGCGGCGATGGAGAACGCCGTACGCCGTGGGTCCCCGGAGAGCCCGACCACCGCCCAGACCTTGCAGTCGTCGAGCATGAACCGGACTGCCTCGGGATCCTGCCAGCTCACTCATCGAGCCTAGGACGTCCTGGCCAGCCGAGCCCAGCCGGCCGCCGCTGTCCATACCGGTGGCCAGCCGCGGCCTCCGGCCGTAACGAGTGGGCCGCAACCGCGTTGAGGACTACGCGGGGCGGCTCAGCTCCCGAGACGTCCACCCATATCCCCAGGAGAGAGCATGTTCAAGCGCAGCAGCCACCGCTTGCTCGCCAGCGCCGCGGTCACCGCCGGCCTGGCGCTCGGCGGCCTCACCCTCACCGCGCCGGCAGCCGAGGCGGCGGCACCGTCGGCCAGTGCCTCGTACACCTGCGCCACCCCGCTGCCCGGCCCCCTGTCCAGCTTCCAGGTCCCGGCGGACTTCTCGCTCGAGACGCTGCCGGAGGCGTTGACCGCCAACGTGCCGGTGCCCGCCGGCGTGCCGCTGGTCGGGACCCTGGACTTCAGCGCGACCGGGCTGGTCCCGAGCCTCATCCTCACCCTGCAGAGCGCGGTGCACATGGTCGTGGGCAACATCCCGGGCGCCGGCTCGGCGACCGCCCCGCTGGACGGCGCGTTCACGCAGCTCGCGGGCGCCGCCGCGACGGTGAGCGCCCAGCTCGGGTCGTTCACGCCGGACGCCGGTCCGCTGCCGGTGCCGGTCCCGACCTCGTTCGACTTCGCTCCCGTCGCCGGCGCGCTGGCGGGTCTCGGCGTCCACTGCACGCTGAACCCTGGCTCGGTCCAGCAGGGCGGCTCCGGTTCGGTCCCGCTCCAGGGTGCGAAGGTCAAGGCCCACGCGCCGAAGGTGGTCCACCACGGACAGAAGGCCGTCGTGACAGCCAAGGTCAAGACCACCGCCGGCCAGAAGGGTGTCGGCACCGTCGTCGCCAAGACCAAGGGCTTCAAGGCCAAGACCAAGACCCTCAAGCACGGCAAGGCCCGCTTCGTCTTCAAGGGGCTGAGCATCGGCAAGCACCGGATCAAGCTCGTCTTCCTCGGCAACGGCTACACCGCCCCGGCCAAGCAGAAGGTCGTCGTGACAGTCGTGCGCTGACCCGAACCAGATCCGGCCGTCCGGCCGGTGCCCTCGTGGTGCCGGCCGGACGCCGTTGCCCGGCGGTCGGCTCCTACGATGTGACCCATGGGTAGTGCAGACGCCGCACCGTTGTTCGCGCTCTCCGAGGAGTACCGGGCGATCCGCGAGGCGGTCCGGACGCTGTGCGAGGCGAAGGTGGCGCCCTTCGCCGCCGAGGTCGACGAGCAGGCGCGCTACCCCGAGGAGGCCGCGGCCGCTCTGGTGGCGGCCGACTTCCACGCCCCGCACGTGCCGGAGGAGTACGGCGGCGCCGGTGCCGACGCGCTGGCGACGGTGCTGGTGATCGAGGAGGTCGCCCGCGTCGACATGTCCGCTTCGCTGATCCCGGCGGTCAACAAACTCGGCTCGCTGCCGGTGCAGCTGGCCGGCTCGGAGGAGCTCAAGAAGCACTACCTGGGTGCGCTCGCCCGGGGGGAGGGCGGGTTCTCCTACTGCCTCTCGGAGCCGGACGCCGGCTCGGACGCCGCGGCGATGAAGGCGAAGGCGACCCGCGACGGTGACTTCTGGGTGCTCAACGGCGTCAAGCGCTGGATCACCAACGCCGGCGTCTCGGACTATTACACCGTCATGGCGGTGACCGACCCGGAGAAGCGCTCTCGGGGCATCTCGGCGTTCGTGGTGGAGAAGTCCGACGAGGGCGTCTCCTTCGGGGCGCCGGAGAAGAAGCTGGGGATCAAGGGGTCGCCCACCCGCGAGGTCTATCTCGACAACGTCCGGATCCCCGCCGACCGGATGATCGGCGCGGAGGGCACCGGTTTCGAGACCGCGATGCGGACCCTCGACCACACCCGGGTCACCATCGCCGCGCAGGCGGTCGGCGTCGCCCAGGGTGCGCTGGACTACGCGCTGTCCTACGCCCAGGAGCGCCGCCAGTTCGGCAAGCCGATCGCCGACCAGCAGGGGCTGCAGTTCATGCTCGCCGACATGGGCATGAAGGTCGAGGCCGCCCGGCAGCTCACCTATGCGGCCGCCGGCCGCTCCGAGCGCGGCGACCAGGACCTGACGTTCTTCGGCGCCGCGGCCAAGTGCTTCGCCTCCGACGTGGCCATGGAGGTCACCACGAATGCCGTGCAGGTGCTGGGCGGCTACGGCTTCACCCGCGACTACCCGGTCGAGCGGATGATGCGCGATGCCAAGATCACCCAGATATACGAGGGCACCAACCAGGTCCAGCGCATCGTGATGGCCCGCCAGCTGCTGGCCGGCGTGCAGTCCCAGCTCTGAGCGCATTTCCGGCTCTTCTGACTGATCCGTGGGTGGGCGGCCGCGCGCGTAGCAGGCCCGCACCCGCCGTCAAGGATGCCTTCGGCCCCGCTGCGCGGCGCACTCTGCCGGTCCTTGGGCCGTCCTTGACCGCGGGTCCTGGCGGGCCTGCTGAGGGGCGCGCAAGGGCGGAGCAAGCTCCGCCCCGCAGGCGCGGCCGCCCGGGGCGTGTTCTGCGATCTGCACCGCATATTGGCCACCCAGGACGCCGAGATGTGGTGCCTATCAGCTGGACCGGTCTTTGCCGAGGATTCCCGGCACCAGGTGCCGACTTCCCTCCGCA
>NZ_DASUFR010000023.1:0-9571 GCF_036274455.1 Nocardioides sp.
CGAGCACGGCAGCGACTTCGTCGTCGTGCACGGCTACCCGACCGCACACCGGGCGTTCTACAGCCACCCCGATCCGGACGACCCGCGCTGGTCACGCTCCTTCGACCTGATCTTCCGCGGCCTCGAGCTGGTCAGCGGGGCACAGCGGCTGCACCGCTACGACGACTACGTGCGAACCCTCGAGACTCGCGGCTACCCCTACGAGCCCTATGCGTCCTACGTCGAGGCGTTCCGGCGCGGCATCCCGCCGCACGGGGGCTTCGCGATCGGCCTGGAGCGCTGGGTGGGCAGGCTCACCGGTGCGGCCAACATCCGCGAGGTCACGTTGTTCCCGCGGGACCTGCACCGGCTGGCTCCCTGACCGGTCCCGGTCGCTACTTGTGCCCTCCTGAGCAGCTCAGCGCTTCTTCAGCCCGTCCAGCAGCGCCACCCGACCATCGGGACCGGAGGCCCAGCAGGCGCCGTCCCCGGTGCACTCGACCGCGTCGAACGCGCCACGGTGCACGGCCTTCCAGCTGACGCCGCCGTCGAACGAGACGTTGGTGCCGGTCGGTCCGACCGCGATCACGCCGGTGGAGGGACGGCCGGTCGCCGCGGTGGGCGGCAGGAACGCCGAGCCGGAGCGATAGCCGCCGAGGTCGCCGCCGGCGGTCCACGTCGCACCGCCGTCGTGGGAGAACGCCGAGGTGTGCTTGCTCCGGTTCGGCTTCTCGAAGTCGCCGCCCACGGCCACCAGCGTGCGCCGGTCACGCACGGCCAGGGAGAACACGCCGCCGGCGTCGCTGCGCACGACGGGCGTGTCGGTGACGGTCCAGGTCCTGCCGCGGTCAGTGGTGTGGAACACCCGCGCGGCAGCGCCGCCACTGGCGATCCAGGCGTCCGACGAGCCCGCGGTGACCAGGCAGGTGCCGCTGGCGGCGAAGCCGAACTCGCCCTTCAGGGCGGGGGGCATCCCGGCGGCCGGCCGCTTGGTCCAGGAGCGTCCGCCGTCCTTGGTGTAGATGGTGCGGAACTTGCCGTGCACCGGGTCGCTCATGGCCAGCCCGTGCCGCCGGTCCCAGAAGCCGACGCAGTCGTAGAACGCCTCCTTGGAGTGGTTGCGGAACCCCTGCTTCCAGGTCCGCCCGCCGTCGGCGGTGCGGTAGATCCGCGAGTCTCCGCCGGTGCCGATCGAGAGGATCACCGCGTGCTGCTCGTCCCAGGCCTCGATGTCGCGGAACTCGAGGTCGCCGGTGTCGCCACCGGGCGAGACGTCGGTCCAGTGCCGCCCGCCGTCGACGGTGCGCAGCACGGTGCCCTCGGTGCCGCTGACCCAGGCGACATGCCGCGACACCGGCGCCAGCCCGCGGAACTGCGCGTCCGAGCCGGTCTCGAGGTCGCGCCACGAGAGGCCGGTCCCGGCCTGCGCCGGAGCCGGTGCCAGTGCCGTCGCAAGCGCCAGCGCGGCGAGCGAGGCCAGCAGGCCGAGGGAGAGGAGGGCGGTGAGCGGGCGCGTCGTCGCGCGAGATCCCGAGATCATGTCCAGCAACCTACGCCCCGCTCCGGTCGGGCCGGAGCGGGAGGGGCTACTGCGCGGGCGGAGGCTGGCAGACCACCGCGGGCTGGGGCTGGTAGGTCGTGGTGACCGTGTCGCTGCGCACCGGCGTGGGGTCGCCGACCCTGGTCACGGTGCGCACCAGGTCGACGGTGAACCCGTCGGCGCCGGCGCTCGGCACGCAGCCGGGGTCGGCGCTCGCGACCGTGGTGCGCGGCGTCGGGGCGTAGCGGCCGCTGGTGGAGGCGGCGACGTCGAACTCCTTGGTCGACCACACGTCGACCACCACCGTGCCGGGGCTGCCGGGTGCACCCTGCTGCAGCCTGGCGGAGAGCAGGACGCCGTACGACGAGTCGTTGCGCATCTGCAGGTCGCTCGCCGCGTCCACCATCGCGTCACGTCCCTCGGGCAGCCCGTCGGTGTAGGTGGGCGAGGCGGTCCGCGCGACGTCGGTGAGGCCCGCCAGGAAGCCTGCGTTCCAGACGGCGCTGGCCAGCCGGGTGCCCGAGCCGCTGACCATGCCCACTCGCGCGTTGAACGAGAACGTCTCGCCGGGCTTGAGCAGGGCGCCGGAGAGGCGGTTGACGGCGTCGCTGAAGGACGGGCCGACCGTGGACGGCACCGGGACGGCGTAGCTGGCCACCGGCTGGGCCACGCCGAGCTTCGTGGCCTGCTTGGTGGTGAACGCCGCCTTGACCTTCGTCGCCGCCTTCACCGTGACCGTCCGTGCGGCACCTTCGGCGGTCACGCCCTGCAGGAACGCCGCCGTGACGCCGGGCTCGTCGTAGGTCTCGCCCTTGACCGCCGGGACCACCGCCGGCCCGCCGCCCGTCATCGTCACCGTGGCGTCGACGGGCGTCGTGTCGTGGGCCGCCGGGTCGACGACTGCGGCGAGCCCCGCGGCGTCGACGTCGAGCGCGAGCGCACCGTCCTTGTCGACGATGCTGAGCAGGTCGGCGTACTGGCGGGGCTGGAGAGTGACCTGCGACCCGGCGAAGGCCAGGGTGACGGGTCCGGCCATGGCCGGGTTGGCGATCGTCGCCAGGGCGGTCTCGAGGTCGGCCTGGTCGACGTCAGGCTCGCTCAGCAGCAGCGGCAGCCGCACGGACGTGCTGCCGGCGCGGTAGGCGTCGACGAGCGCCTCGCGGGCGTGGTCGTGGTCGATCGCCACGCCGTTCTGGGGCTTGGTCAGCGCGATCTCGCCGCCGTGCAGCGAGATGCCCGCGTCCCGGGCCGGCTGGCCAGCCTTCTCGTCGAGCAGGTCGAGGAGCGCGTCCATCCTGCGGTAGTCGACGTGGACGACGGGGGTGACCTGATCGCCGCCGGTGTAGTAGCGCCACAGCTCGCGCGGGTCCCAGCTCCGGGGGCCAAGGGCCTTGGCCACGCTGGCGACGTAGTCGATGGACAGGCCGGCGTCCTCCGGTGCCACCTGGGTGGCGACGGTGCCGACAGTGACGGTGAGCGGCTCCTGGCCGTGGATGCGCAGGCCGTGGGCGAGGGCCGTTGCGGCCGTGGACCGGTCGCGGCCGCCGATGTCGACGCCGGCGACGGTGGTGCCGCGCGGCACCCGGCCGCTCGCGCCGGCGTAGGCCGCCACCCAGCCTCCGGTGGCCATCACGAGCACGACGAGGAGGATCAGGACCACGGCCTGTCCGCCTTCGGCCTCATGGCCGATCCCGCGCCGTCTCGCACGCCTCACGGGTTCACTGTAGGAACAGGAGTCACCCCGATCGTGGCTTTTCGCCGGATTGTCGGCGAGCGGGTCGCGGCAGGGTGGCGACCGCGATGCACAGCACGACCAGCGCCAGCCCCAGCACGGCGTACCCCTGCGCGGTCGAGGCGATCAGGTAGTCGCCCTCGCCGCGGGGCACCGCGGTCAGCCCGACGGTGCCCACGAAGCCGAGCGCCAGGGGCAGCCGGGTCGCCCAGCCGGGCGGTGTCGCGAGGACCAGGGCCAGCACCGCGGCGCCGGCCAGGACCAGCCCCCACCACCACTGGTAGACCGCGACCGTGCCGACCGCCACCGCGATGCCTGCCAGGAGGGCCAGCGGGGCCAGCCGGAGACCCATCTCGCCTTCCCGGTGGGTCAGGGCTCGATACCGGAGAAGATGTCGGCCTCCAGGCCGTCGTGGCCGAGCTCGCCCGGCTCGCCCTTGGCGATCCGGAAGTACTCCACGCCCCACATCTGGTTGCCCTCGTTGTTGGACAGCGCGAAGAACGGGCCGTCGAGGGTGATCTGGGTCGGGTAGGAGCGCAGCGCCTGCATCTTCTGCTCGAGGTAGGGCGAGCCGTCGACAGCGGCGCTGAGGTCCTCGTCAGGGGTCACGAACGGCGGCAGCGGACCGTCGGGGTCCATCCCCTCGAAGCTGGTGGTGTCGCCCGCCGCGCGGATCGCGCGCAGGCTCGCCCGCATCCGGCTCTCCGACATCGAGATCCAGTAGATCTTGGTGATCTCCCACGGCTCGCCCAGGTCCTTGCGGTAGGACCGCACTCCGGCGAGCTGGGCGGCGTACATCGCGACCCGGTGGGCCTGGATGTGGTCGGGGTGGCCGTAGCCGCCGAACTGGTCGTAGGTGATGAGCACCTGCGGGCGGAGCTCGCGGATCACCGCGACCAGGTGGTCGGCAGCCTCGGTGAGGTCGGCACGCCAGAACGCGTTGTCGTGGAGGGTGTCCGCCGCAACGGCATAGCCGTCCTCGTGCCACTGCATGCCGGAGTCGCGGTAGGCGCCGAACCCACCGAGCCAGCGGTGGTCGGTGACCCCCAGCGCCCCCAGGGCATCGGCGATCTCGCCGCGCCGGTGCTCACCCAGCTTGTCCTCCTGGTCGGCGGCGAGGTGCACGAGGTCGGGCACGAGGATCTCGCCCATCTCGCCCGCGGTGCAGGTCACCAGGGTGACGCCGGCGCCCTCGGCGACGTACTTCGCCATCGTGGCGCCGGTGGTGATCGACTCGTCGTCGGGGTGGGCGTGCACGAGGAGCAGGCGGCGGTCGGGGCGGGAGGGGTCGCTCACTCCTCCAGCCTATTGAGGTGCTGCGACAGCTCGGCGAGGAAGGGCCGGTCGGCGTCCAGCCAGTCCACGTCGCGGAGCTCGGCGGGCCCGAGCCAGCGGACCAGGTCGTGCTCGGTCGGGCTCGGCTCCCCGTCGTCGAGCGCGGTCAGGGCGACGCGCAGGACGTACCGCTCGCCGACCGGCTGGTCGCCGCCCAGCCACCGGCGCACCCTCACCCGGACGCCGAGCTCCTCGGCTACCTCCCGGACCAGCGCCTCGGCCTCGCTCTCCCCCGGCTCGACCTTGCCGCCCGGGAACTCCCAGCGGCCCGTCACGTCGGCCGGCCCCGTGCGTCGCGCAGCCAGGACCCGGCCGGCCCGAACGATCGCGGCGCCGACGACCGCCTGCCGTTCCACGCCCGGGGCCACGAGCAATGACCCTAGATTGTGCTGGTGACGTCGTCCGCGGGCACACCCGGCGTCCACCTCGTGCGGACCGACGAGAACGTCTCCGAGATCGACGCACTTGCCGAGCGGCTGGGCGGCCGGGTGGGGCTGCCGGGGCTGCTGCGCGACCTGAACCGGCGGGCCCGGCGGACCCTCGCGCCCGGCTGGGCGGTGCACCGGGCACTGACCTGGGATGCCGCGGACCGGCGCGACCCGCGGTGGTGGCCGCAGGGCATCTCCACCTCGGCCGACGCCTCGGACACCGAGGACGTCGAGGGTCGGCGGATGCTGGTCGTGTCGTGGTACGCCAAGGACGGCCAGGGCTCGCGGCTGACCTTCCTCGACCTCGACCGCCGCCGCTACCGCCACGTGCTGCTCGTCGTGCCTGAGGTCCGCGACGGCGCCGTAACGGTCGAGCCGCTGGCCGTGCACGCGGGTGGAGTGGTGTGGCACGGGCCCTACGTCCACGTGGCCGCGACCGCCCGCGGGGTGCACACGTGCAGGGTCGACGACCTGATGCGGATGCCCGAGCGGGGGCTGGTCGACTCGCTGGGCTATCGGTACGTGCTGCCCGTGCGCTTCTCCTACCGGGCCGTGACCGACGACGGGCTCGAGCGGCTGCGCTACTCCTTCCTGTCCCTCGACCGGGCCTCGTCGCCGCCGGAGCTGGTGGTCGGCGAGTACGGCAGCAGCGCCCAGACCCGCCGCCTCGCCCGCTACTCGCTGGACCCCGAGACCCAGTTCCTGGCGGTGGGTGAGGACGGCGTCTCGCGACCGCTGGTGCTCGACGACGGCGGGGTGGTGCGGACCCAGGGCGCGGCGGTCGCGAACGGCCGCTGGTACCTCACCGCCTCCACCGGACCGTGGGTGCCGGGCTCGGTGTACGCCGGCCGGCCGGGCGACTTCCGGCGCTACCGCTGGGCCACGCCGATGGGTCCGGAGGACATCGCCTGGTGGCCGTCGACGGACCTGCTCTGGTCGGTGACCGAGCATCCGCGCCGGCGGTGGGTCTACTCGATGAAGCGGTCGAGGTTCGAATAGGCGCGCCGTCCGGGGGAGTTTCGTCGGTCAGCCGACGGATCTCTCGGCGGGACGGCAAACCTTTGTCGTCCCGCCGTGAGATTCGTCGGCCAGCCGACGAAACTCCCCAACTCGCCGACTCAAGCCGGGCGCGGCACCAGCGCTAGCTGCCGGCTCTGCGCGACCAGCCGGCCGGCGGAGTCCCAGATCTCGCAGTCCTCCTCGAACATGCCGCCAGAGACGTTGCGGGTCTCGTGGCGCACCTTGAGCCAGCCGGGCTCGGGCCGGGCGCGCACGTGGACGGTGAGCTCGAGCGTCGGCGCCCAGCCGGGCATCCCGAGGTCGAAGGTGACCGGCGGCAGCACGTCACAGACGGCGAGCAGCGACAGCGGGTCCGGCTCGCGCCCGTCCGGCCAGCGGAACCAGCCGGCGATCGCGCCGGTCATCCGCGGCGGGGCACCCCAGACCGTGTGGCTGGGGTCTATCCGGAGGTCGAACCGGTCCAGCATCGGAATGAACGCCTTCAGCTCCGGCGCAGCGTCGGCGGAGCCGGGGCACTCCTCCGGCGGCGGCAGCGCGGGCTCCCGGGCCCGGGTGCGGGCCTCCGGCGCTCGCTGGGCGAAGCGGCCGAGGTCGCCACACGTGGCTAGGGCGGTGAGCCGGGTGACGCCTTCCTGGACGACGTCGACAGCGGCCGTGGCCACCGAGCCGCCCTCCCGGCGCACGTCGACGTCGACCACCGCGGGGCCGGGCGTCGACGCCGACAGGAAGTGGGCGCTGACAGCGACCGGGTCCGGCTTGGCCGGCAGGGCGGCGCGCACCGCCTGGCCGACCACCGCCAACAGGTAACCGCCGTTGACGCCACCGCCGACGACCCAGCCCGGGGCCAGCTCGGCGGCGTACCGCCCCTCCCCTGACGGCGTCACGGAGGTGAGCCGGTCGAACTCGTGCATGGGCCCAATTGTCCAGGGAGTCCGGTCAGGCGTAGACACGGACCCAGTCGACGACCAGTTCCTGGGGGTAGGTCAGGCTGGCGGGCACCTCACCACCCAGCACACCGCCCATGGCCAGGTTGAGGATCAGGTAGAACGAGCGGTCGAAGGGCCACGACCCGTGCTGCTCGACCTCGGTGCGGGTGACCCGGCCGTACTCCTCGCCGTCGAAGTACCAGACGACCTTGTCCTGGTCCCACTCCGCCGCGTAGGTGTGCATGTCGGCGCTGAGCAACGAGTCGCTGCGGGTGTCGGCCTGGAGGAAGAACGGGTCGCCGTCGTGGTCGGCGGCGTGGACGGTGCCGATGACGTGGGTGTTGTCGCGGCCGGCGTACTCCATCACGTCGATCTCACCGACCGCCGGCCACTCGACGTCGTCGTCCTCGCCCAGCGCCCAGAACGCCGGCCAGGTGCCGGCACCGCCGGGCATCTTCGCTCGGATCTCGAACCGCGCGTGCTGCCAGCTCTCCAGCCCCTTGGTGGTGAGCCGCGCGGAGGTGACGAAGCGGTACCAGCCGTCGGCGCAGTTGCCGGCCTGCTCGAGCGCCGAGATGACGAGGTAGCCGTGGCCGTCCGTGTGCGCGTTCTCGGGGTTGTCGGTGTAGCACTGCTTCTCGGCGTCGGTGGCATCGGCGAACTGCTCGAGCCGCCACCTGGCCGGGTCGGGCGGGTCACCGTTGGCCCCGTCGAAGTCGTCGCTCCAGACGAGCCGGCGCTCCGGCTCACCGGACGCGTTCGAGCAGGCGCTCGGGCCGGCCACGGCGAGGCAGAGCGCCGCAACCGCGGCCCCCGCCCGTCGTCGCACGGGGGAAGGCTATCCGGCGACGCTGGTCCGCTCGCGCTCTTCGAGCGCCTCGGTGAGCAGCGCGACAAGGGCCTCGAGCTGGATGTCGACCGACGAGCCGACCTCTTCGTCGGAGCCGTCGAGCGCGCGGGCCGCGAGGCCGGCCTTGCTGTCGATGAGCTCGGCGATCTTGGTGTCGATCGTCTGCGAGGCGATGATCCGCCAGGCGGTGACCGGCTCGGCCTGGCCGATGCGGTGCACCCGGTCGATGGCCTGGGTCTGCTCCGCGTCGGTCCAGGAGAGCTCGGCCAGGACCACGTTGGAGGAGATCTGGAGGTTGATGCCGACGCCGGCCGCCATCAGCGAGCAGATGATGATCTGGACCTCGGGATCCTCCTGGAAGGCCTTGATGTTCTCCTCGCGGGCCTTCGGGGTCTGGTCGCCGCGGATCTCGGCGTAGCGGATCCCGCGCCGCTCGAAGGTGTCGCCGGCCAGGTCCATGACGTCGACGTGCTTGGCGAAGAAGACGACCTTGCCGACGCTGCGGGCCAGCTGGGCGGCGTAGTCGGCGGCCAGGCCGGCCTTGGCCTGGCCGATGCGGCGCAGCATCGTGAAGACGTTGTCGCCGTCCTTGGTCGTGGTCGTGGTGTCCTCGCGCTCCCACGTCGCGACCCGGCGCACCAGCTCGTGGTCGATGCCGTCGATGACCGAGCCGCTGCGGCGGGTGGCGATCGCCATGTCGTAGCGCTCGAGCAGCCGGCGGGCGAGCTCGCGCTCGGCCTCGCGGATGCTGCGCCCGATCTCGTCGTCGAGCTCGACCGGGAGGTCGGCGATCCGGCGGGCGGGAATGTCGGCGGCGACGTCGACCTTGCGGCGCCGCACGATGCCCATCTCGACCACGCAGTTGCGGGCCGCCGGGTAGAAGCCCGGGTCGGCCGGGGTCAGCCCGGTCTCCTCGAGCTTGTCCATCAGCTTGGCCAGCGGCTTCTTGTCGTCGATCCAGCCGAGGAACTCCCAGATGGCGTGGAAGTCCTCGATGTCGTTGATCAGCGGGGTGCCGGTGAGCGCCAGCAGCAACGGCCGGGCGGTGCGGGCGCGGATCTTGTCGGAGAGGCGTAGGACGTTCTGGGAGCGCTGGGACTGCTTGTTCTTGATGAAGTGCGCCTCGTCGACGACCATCGCGCGGAAGCCGAACTCGCCGAGCCAGCCGACGTGACGGTCGAGGATCTCGTAGTTGACGACGACGATGTCGGCGAACCCGTCGACGTCGTCGCCGTCACCGTGGATGACGGTGACGCGCCGGTTGGGCACCCACATCTCGGCCTCGTGCGCCCAGTTGCGCTTGACGACGTTGGGTACGACGGCGAGCAGCGGGAACGCGTCGGCGGCCTGCGCGGCGAGCAGCGCCTGCGCGGTCTTGCCGAGGCCCGGTTCGTCGGCCAGCAGGAACGTACGGTGGCCGCGCGCCGCCGCCTCCAGCAGCCGGGCCTGGTGGGGCATCAGCTCGAGGCCCGGCGGCAGCCGTACGGGCGTGGTCGGCTCGGGCAGGTCCATGCACGACGACGCACCGGGCTCGGGGTGCTCGAACGCGTTCAGCAGCGGCTCGATCAGGTCCCACCCGGCGAGACGCTGCTCGCGCGGCCGGCGCTGCGGGGCGCCGCTGAAGTCGGGCGCCAGGAACGGGTTGGCCAGCTGCGCCCGCACCACGGATTGGGGTGCGACCGAGCGCTCCGAGCGTACGGACGTGGTGACCGGCTGAGGCGGCGCGACCTCCGGGTCGGGCTCCAGACCCCCCGCGACCTG
>NZ_DASUFR010000024.1:0-72462 GCF_036274455.1 Nocardioides sp.
TGCCCCGTGAGTTCGACGCGTTCCTCGGCCACAAGGAGGCCGTCACCCGACTGCCCGAGGGCGCCGAGCGGCTGGCCGGCAGTGCCGCCTGTCCGGTCCAGGCGTTCCGGATGGGCAGCAACGTCTATGCCACGCAGTTCCACCCCGAGCTCGACCTGGCCGGGATCATCACCCGCACCGAGGCCTACCGGCACTTCGGCTACTTCGAGCCGCACCAGGTCGAGGAGGTCGTCGAGCGGTCCCGCGCCGCCCACATCAGCGAGCCGCCGAAGCTGCTGGCGCGGTTCGTGGAGCTGTTCGCGCGCCGTTGAGTCGGGACTTTCGCCGGTCGAGTCGGGTGTTTCGCCGGGGTGCGATGATCGGTTCTCCCGACTCAACCGGCGAAAGTCCCGACTCAACATGACCAGCCCCGAGCACGTCGACGTCCTGATCGTGGGAGCCGGGCTGTCCGGCATCGGCGCGGCCTGTCAGCTCCGCGAGCACGTGCCGACCAGGAGCGTGGCGATCCTGGAGGCCCGTGAGACCAGCGGCGGCACGTGGGACCTGTTCAGCTACCCCGGCATCCGGTCCGACTCCGACATGTTCACCTTCGGCTTCAGCTGGCGGCCGTGGCTCGGCGACCGGGCCCTGGCCGACGGGCCGTCGATCCTGGACTACCTGCGCACCGTGGCGCAGGAGTACGCCGTCGACGAGCTGATCCGCTACCGGCACCGGGTCAGGCGGGCGAGCTGGGACTCCGCGGCGGCGCGCTGGACCGTCGAGGTCGACCGTGACGGCGAGCCGGTGACGATGACTGCGAGCTTCCTCTGGTGCTGCTCGGGCTACTACGACTACGAGCACCCGTACGAGCCTGAGCTCCCCGGCGTCGAGGCGTTCGAGGGACGGCTGGTGCACCCGCAACACTGGCCGGAGGACCTCGACTACGCCGGCAAGCGGGTCGTGGTGATCGGCAGCGGCGCCACCGCGGTGACGCTGGTGCCGGCGCTGGCCGGCACCGCGGGCCAGGTGACGATGCTGCAGCGCTCGCCGTCGTACATCCTCAGCCGCCCGGGCCGCGACCGGCTGGCCACCCTGCTCGAGCGGCTGCCGACCAGGGTGTCCTACCCCGTGGTCCGCTGGGCCAACATCCTGATGACGGTCGGCACCTACCAGGCGGCTCGGCGCTGGCCGGAGAAGGTCAAGGACGTGATCCGCAAGGGCGTCCGGTCGCAGGTCCCGGAGGACGTCGACGTCGACGTGCACTTCAACCCGCGCTACGACCCGTGGGACCAGCGGCTGTGCTTCGTGCCGGACGGCGACCTGTTCCGGGCACTCCGCGCGGGGCAGGCCTCGATCGTCACCGACACCATCGAGACCTTCACGCCCACCGGGATCCGGCTGACCTCGGGCCGCGAGCTGGAGGCCGACGTGGTCGTGACCGCGACGGGGCTGCAGTTGCTGCCGTTCGGCGGGATGGAGCTCGTCGTCGACGGCGAGCCCGTCGACTACTCGAAGACCATGGCCTACAAGGCGCTGATGCTCAGCGGCGTGCCGAACTTCGTCTACACCGTCGGCTACACCAACGCCTCGTGGACGCTCAAGGCCGACCTCGTGTCGGCGTACGTCGTCCGGCTGCTGCGTCACCTCGACCGGGTCGGGGCGCGGTCGGTGGTGCCGGTCCGGCAGCCCGAGGTCGGGGAGGTGCCGTTCATGGACTTCCAGTCCGGCTACGTCCTGCGGTCGCTGGACCGGCTGCCCAAGCAGGGGGACCGGCCGCCGTGGCGGCTGAAGCAGAACTACCTGACCGACCTGCGCACCATCAGGCGCGGGGCGATCGACGACGGCGTGCTGGCCTTCGACCGGGTGCCCGCGCGCGAGGCCGCACTCACCGACGCCTGATCCAGGCTGAGGTTTGCCGCGGCGGCGGCTTGGCAACCGCATGGGCATGGGTATCGGAGACAAGGCCAAGAACAAGGGCGAGCAGGTCAAGGGTCGCGCGAAGGAGGCGGCCGGTGCGGCCACGGACGACGAGTCGCTGCGCCGCGAGGGGCGGTCCGACCAGACCGAGGGCTCGGTGAAGCAGGCGGGCGAGAAGGTGAAGGACGCCGCCGGGGACGTCAAGGACGCGGTCAAGAAGAAGTAACCCGAGAAGTAACCGACGTCACCGGCCCGCGATTGCGGGTCGTGCGGGCCGCTCTGCCACACTGGTGGGAGCGGCCCGTTCCTGTCTTGCCCCGGGCCGGCCCCCGCTGATCAAGAGCGGCCGGGCCACCGCAGAATCAGTCCTCTGGTGAGACACCACCATCGAGAGTGTTCCCTTGTCTTCGTCCTTCGCCGACCTCGGCGTGCCCACCTCCCTCGCCGCTGCCCTCGAGGCGCGCGGCATCACCGTCCCCACCCCGATCCAGGCCGCCACGCTGCCCGACTCGCTGGCCGGCCGTGACGTGCTCGGCCGTGGCCGCACCGGCTCCGGCAAGACCTACGCGTTCCTGTTGCCGCTCGTGGCCCGGCTCGCCGAGTCCGGCCGTCCGCGCCGCCCCGGACGTCCTCGCGCCCTGATCCTTGCTCCGACCCGTGAGCTGGTCGGCCAGATCGACCAGGCCCTCGCGCCCCTCGCCGCCACGGCGGGGCTGACCACGCGCACCGTGTTCGGCGGCGTCGGCCAGCACCCGCAGGTCCAGGGGCTGCGCCGCGGCGTCGACATCGTGCTCGCCTGCCCGGGCCGGCTCGAGGACCTGATCGGCCAGGGTCACTGCGACCTCGGCGCCGTCGAGGTCACCGTGCTCGACGAGGCCGACCACATGGCCGACCTCGGCTTCCTCCCCGCCGTACGCCGGCTCCTCGCCGCCACCCCGACGCAGGGCCAGCGGCTTCTCTTCTCGGCCACCCTCGACAAGGGCGTCAACGTCCTGGTCAAGCAGTTCCTGCACCAGCCCGTCACCCACGAGGCGGACTCGGTGCAGTCGCCGGTCGCCGCGATGGACCACCACGTGCTGCACGTCGCGCGCGAGCACCGGGTGCCCGTGCTCGTCGACCTGGCCAGCGCACCCGGACGCACCGTGGTCTTCACCCGGACCAAGCACGGCGCGAAGGCGCTGGCGCGCCAGCTCAACCGCAGCGGCGTACCGGCCGTCGAGCTGCACGGCAACCTCAGCCAGGGCGCTCGCACCCGCAACATGGACGCCTTCCACACGGGCCGGGCGACAACTCTGGTCGCCACCGACATCGCCGCGCGAGGCATCCACGTCGACGACGTGGCCCTCGTCGTGCACGCCGACCCGCCCGCCGAGCACAAGGCCTACCTGCACCGGTCAGGACGCACGGCGCGGGCCGGCGCGGCCGGCACCGTCGTCACCCTGATGACCGAGGACCAGGTGCGCGACGTGCGCGACCTGACCCGGGCGGCCGGCATCGAGCCGACCATCACCCGGGTCGACGGCCCGCGGCACCCGGTGCTCGCCACGCTCGCGCCGGGCGAGCGGGTCCTGGTCGCCGGTGGCCTGGGGGTCTCGGGGGACGAGCCCGGGCCACGGTCCGGCGGTGGCTCCGGCGGTGGCCGTGGCGGCTCGCGGTCCAACCGCTCCGGTCGCTCCGGTCGCTCCGGTCGCGACGGTGGCAAGCCGCAGCGCTCCGGCACCGGCCGGCCGCGCCGGCGTCGCGGCGGCCCTGCTGCCACGGGGTCGCCGGGCGGGCACAGCGCCGCATCGTTCAGCCGCGGTCGCCGCTGAGGCGCTTCGTAGGATCGCCTCGATGAGCCAGCTCCAGGCGTGGGTCCGCCGGGCGCTCTGGGACGTCGTACCCCGCGACCATCGGGAGGACCCGCGCGACCTGCGCCGCCGGCAGCTGGTGACCCTCGGCTTCGTCGTCCTCGGCGGGGTCGTGCTCGGCTTCTCGCTACGGCTGGAGGCGGGCAGCGACTGGTTCTATCCCGCGACCCTCGCGCTGGCCGCCGTCTGGACGATCGGGGCCTTCGCCTCCGGTCCGCTCCACCTCGGCCGGATCGCCCGACAGTCCGAGCTGGTCCGCCCGGTCGTGACGCCGGTCGCGGTGGGGCTGGCGCTCGCCGCCCTCTTCGTGGCCGGGGCGCTGCTGGTGCGCTCGATCTCGTGGCTCTCCGGCCTGGAGGACCAGGTCGTCGCGGTGACCGCCTACGCCGACCAGGGCTCGCTGGCGCTGCTGGTCGTGGTGACCGCGGTCAACGGCGTGGCCGAGGAGCTGTTCTTCCGCGGCGCGGCGTACGCCGCCATCCCGCGCCACCCGGTGCTCTGGACGACCGTCGCCTACGCGATCGCCACCGCCGCGACCGGCAACGTGATGCTGGCCTTCGCCGCCGTGCTCCTCGGCGTGGTCGTCGGCCTCGAACGCCGGGCCAGCGGCGGCATCCTCGCGCCGGTCCTCACCCACTGCACCTGGTCGCTGGCGATGCTGTTCGCGCTGCCTTGGGTGTTCTCCTAGCCCGACCTTGGCTACCGCGACGTGTCCTCGGCGACCGCTCGCTCCACAGCCTCGCGGTAGGTGAGCGGTTCCCCGGGCACGACGTCCTGGATGGCGTAGTCGGTCTGCAGCACCTCGGTGCTCATCGAGTCGATGAGGTTGCCGGCGGTGGTGACGTCGACGTTGGTGACCAGGCCGATCCAGTACGACGACAGCCGCGGCGTGAGCACCGGCACCGTCACGATCGGCACCCGCCGTCCCGCGATGACGTCGGCGGCCTGCTGGAGCATCTCGACGTAGGTGAGCCGGTCGGCGCCGCCGATCTCGTAGACCTGTCCGTAGGTCTTCTCCACCCCGATCACCCCGGCGAGGTAGCGGATCACGTCGTCGACGGCGATCGGCTGGGTGCGGGTGTCCGCCCAGCGCGGGACGACCATGGCGGGCAGGTTCTTCACCAGCTGCCGGGTCATCTCCCACGAGATGCCACCGGCGCCGACCACGATCGCGGCCCGGAGCACGGTGACCGGCACGCCGGAGCTGCCGAGCAGCCGCTCGACCTCGCGGCGCGACCGCAGGTGTGGCGACAGGTCGTCGTCGTCCTTCCCGAGACCGCCCAGGTAGACGATCTGGCGGACGCCGCTGGCCGCCGCGGCCAGGCCGAAACCCTTCGCGGCCTCGGCGTCCTTGCGCTCGAAGTCGTTGTCGTCGAGCGAGTGCACGAGGTAGACCGCCGCGTCGGCGCCCTCCATCGGCTCGGCCAGGGTGCCGGCGTCGAAGACGTCCCCGAAGACCGGGTCGCCCGGCCCGTCGTAGTCGTCGGGGTGGCGGGTCATCGCCCGGACCCGGTGTCCCTGCTCGACGAGCGCGCGCACGAGGCGGCTGCCGATGAAACCGGTTGCTCCGGTCACCAGCACGGTCAGGCGCTCGCCTGCTTCCGACTCGCTCATCGCGCCGATCCTAGGGACATGGGTGCGCGGTACCCGAGCCGGCCGCCCGCCACGTTGAGTCGGGACTTCCGCCGGTCGAGTCGGCCGGATGAACCGGCAGAACTCCCGATTCGACCGGCGGATGTCCCGACTCAACGGGAGCGGCGGGCGATCCCCTCACGCTTGGTCTCGTCCATCCCGGCTTCGTACGCCGAGACGAGCGCCGCGATCGAGAGCGGCTTGATCTTCTCCACGACCTGGCGCACGGTCTCCGGCGAGGCGCCCTGGTCGCGGTAGACCGGCCAGACCAGTGTGCGGAACACGTCGTAGAGCTCCTTGGCGATGTCGCGCCCGTGCCGGGCGTAGAGGTCGGCCGCCGCCAGCGCCGCCTCGACCGGGAAGCCGAGGTCGAGCAGCCCGAGGCCGACCGAGAGCTGCGAGACGGCCACCTGGTACTGGCCACGCTTGAGCGGGAACACCACGCCCAGCGCGGCGAGCGTCCGCAGGTCGTCGTCGGAGAGCTCGCGGCCGGCGCGGGCCGACAGCTCGCCGCGGGACATCTCGATGGGGCGCTCCACGTCCCACGGCGCCAGCATGGTCCGGGCCAGCGCGAGGTCCTCGGGGGTGGCGTCGGCCGGGATGCCTGCGACGTACTTCTCGATAGCGGAGAGCGTGAAGCCGTGGCTCTGCAGCTCCTGCACCAGCTCGAGCCGGGCGACGTGGTCGCGGGTGTAGTAGCCGGAGCGACCCTTGCGCAGCGGAGGCGGCACCAGCCCGCGCGAGGTGTAGAAGCGCACGTTGCGCACGCTCATGCCGACGCGCTCACAGAGCTCGTCGAGGCTGAGGAGCTGCTCGTCGTCCACGAGATCCCTTCGTCCTAGGTCGCGGTGAGAGTCAGACCACACGATCGGTCCCTGTTGATCGTGACACTAATGGTGTCACAATCGCAGCATGGCTGAAGCTTTCGTCTACGACCACCTGCGCACTCCACGGGGCAAGGGCAAGGCCGCCGGGTCGTTGCACGAGGTGAAGCCGGTCGACCTCGTCGTCGGCCTGATCGACGAGCTGCGCGAGCGCAACCCCGGGCTCGACACCACCCGCATCGACGACGTCGTCCTCGGCGTGGTCTCGCCGCTCGGCGACCAGGGTGGTGACATCGCCAAGACCGCGGCGCTGGCCGCGGGGCTGCCGGAGACGACGGCCGGCGTCCAGCTCAACCGGTTCTGCGCCTCGGGGCTCGAGGCCGTCAACCAGGCCGCGTCGCGGGTCCGCGGCGGCTTCGAGCAGCTGATCCTGGCCGGTGGGGTCGAGTCGATGAGCCGGGTCCCGATGGGCTCCGACGGAGGTGCCTGGGCGTCCGACCCGGCCACCGCGCTCAAGACCGGCTTCGTGCCGCAGGGCATCGGGGCGGACCTGATCGCCACCATCGAGGGCTGGAGCCGGGAGGACGTCGACGCCTTCGCCGCCGAGTCCCACCACCGCGCGGCCAAGGCGTGGGCCAACGGCTACTTCGAGAAGTCGGTGATCCCGGTCCGGGACCTGAACGGCGTCGTCGTCCTCGACCACGACGAGCTGATCCGGCCGGACACCACGGTCGAGGGGCTGGCCGGCCTCAAGCCGAGCTTCGCCCAGATCGGCCAGGACGCCGGCTTCGACGACGTGGCGCTGGAGAAGTACCACTGGGTCGAGAAGATCGACCACGTCCACCACGCCGGCAACTCCTCGGGCATCGTCGACGGCTCGGCGCTGGTGCTGGTCGGCAGCGAGCAGGTCGGCTCCGACCTCGGGCTCACGCCGCGCGCGCGGATCATCTCCGCGGCGGTCTCCGGCGCCGACCCGACGATCATGCTCACCGGACCCGCGCCGGCCGCCCGCAAGGCGCTGGCGCTCGCCGGTCTCGAGACCAAGGACATCGACCTCTTCGAGATCAACGAGGCGTTCGCCGCGGTCGCGATGCGGTTCATGCGCGACATGGACATCACCCCGGAGATCACCAACGTCAACGGCGGCGCCATCGCCATGGGTCACCCGCTGGGAGCCACCGGCGCGATGATCCTCGGCACCCTCGTCGACGAGCTCAAGCGGCGCGACCTGCGCCGCGGCCTCGCCACGCTCTGCGTGGGCGGTGGCATGGGCATCGCGACGATCGTCGAGCTGTTCTGACCCAGCTCCCAACCCGTGCTTGCGAGGCTTCGAGGCTCGTCGCTGGCGCTCCTCACACCTCAGCCACCGAGAACGAAGGACTTCACCGATGACCAGCAGCACCACTGAGCGGCAGAGCGCCGTTCGCTACGACAAGGACGCCGACGGCATCGTCACGCTGACCCTCGACGACCCGACGGCCGGGGCCAACACCATGAACGACCTCTACGTCGAGTCGATGGCGACCGCCGTCGACCGGTTGTACGACGAGGTGGACGCTCAGGACAACCCCGTCACCGGGGTCGTGGTCACGAGCGCGAAGAAGACCTTCTTCGCCGGTGCCAACCTCAACGAGATGATGAAGGCGACCCCGGCCGACGCTCCGGCGGTCTTCGAGCTGGCCGAGCGGGTCAAGGCCGCGCTACGCCGGCTGGAGACCTTCCCGAAGCCGGTCGTGGCCGCGATCAACGGCGCCGCGCTCGGCGGTGGCCTCGAGATCGCGCTGGCGTGCAACCACCGGATCGCGGTCGACGGCGGCTACGAGATCGGCCTGCCCGAGGCCAGCCTCGGCCTGCTCCCCGGCGGCGGCGGGGTCACCCGCGTCGTGCGGATGCTCGGGCTGCAGAGCGGGCTGATGGACGTGCTGCTCCAGGGGAGCCGCTTCAAGCCGGCCCAGGCGATGGAGAAGGGGCTCGTCGACGAGGTCGTCGCCACCCAGGACGAGCTGGTCCCGGCCGCCAAGGCCTGGGTCAAGGCCAACCCCGACGCCGTGCAGAACCCCTGGGACGCGCCCGGCTACAAGATGCCCGGCGGCTCGCCGACCTCGCCGGCCCTCGCGGCGTTCCTGCCGGCGTTCCCGGCGCTGCTGCGCAAGCAGCTGAAGGGAGCCGACTACCCGGCGCAGAAGGCGATCCTGTCGGCGGCCGTCGAGGGCGCGCAGGTCGACTTCGACACCGCGTCGCGGATCGAGTCCCGCTACCTGACCAACCTGGTCGTCCATCAGGGCTCGAAGAACATGATCCAGGCGTTCTTCTTCGACCTGCAGGCGATCAACGCGGGCAAGCTCCGCCCGCAGGGCATCGAGCCGTGGCGAGCCACCAAGGTCGGCGTCCTCGGCGCCGGGATGATGGGCGCGGGCATCGCCTACGTGTGCGCCCGGGCCGGCATGGAGGTGGTGCTCAAGGACGTCGCGGTCGAGAACGCCGACAAGGGCAAGGCCTACTCCGAGAAGCTGCTCGACAAGGCGATCTCCCGCGGCCGCTCGACGGAGGAGAAGAAGGCCGAGCTGCTGGCGCGCATCACCCCGACCGCGGACCCGGCCGACCTCGCCGGCTGCGACCTGGTGATCGAGGCGGTCTTCGAGGACCCGTCGCTCAAGCACCAGGTGTTCGCCGAGATCGCGTCGTACGTCAACCCTGACGCGCTCCTCTGCTCCAACACCTCCACGCTGCCGATCACCGAGCTCGCGGCGGGCGTGGACCGGCCGAAGGACTTCATCGGCCTGCACTTCTTCTCACCGGTCGACAAGATGCCGCTGGTCGAGATCATCAAGGGCGCCGAGTCGTCCGACGTGGCGCTGGCCAAGGCCTACGACGTCGTGCAGCAGATCAAGAAGACGCCCATCGTCGTCAACGACAGCCGCGGCTTCTACACCTCACGGGTCATCGGCTTCATGGTCAACGAGGGCATGGCGATGCTCGCCGAGGGCGTGCACCCCTGGTCGATCGAGAGGGCCACGACCCAGGCCGGCTACCCGGCGCCGGTGCTGCAGCTCTCCGACGAGCTGAACCTCGAGCTGATGGCCAAGATCGCCAAGGCCACCCGCGAGGCCGCCGAGCGCGACGGGACGCCGTACGCCGAGCACCCGGGCGCCGCGGTGGTCGAGAAGATGCTCGAGGCCGGCCGACCCGGGCGGCTCCGTGGCGCGGGCTTCTACGACTACGACGAGAACGGCAACCGCGGCTCGATCTGGGCCGGGCTCGCCGAGCTGTTCCCTCCTCACCAGGAGCAGCCGCCGCTGCGCGACATCAAGGACCGGATGCTCTTCGCCGAGGCGCTCGAGACCGCGAAGTGCTTCGAGGAGGGCGTCATCGAGTCCTCCGCGGCCGCGAACATCGGCTCGATCATGGGCATCGGCTTCCCGCCCATGACCGGTGGTGCGGCCCAGTTCATGGCCGGCTACCAGGACCCCGAGAACCCCGAGGGCCCGGTCGGGCTGGCGGTGTTCCTGGAGCGGGCCGACGAGCTCGCGGCGGCGTACGGCGACCGGTTCCGGGCCACCCAGTGGCTGCGCGACCTGGCCGCCCGTGGCGGTTCGTTCCCGGCCTGACCGGAACTCACCACGTGATGTAACTCTGTGTTACGTCCACCAGGTCCGTGTCAGAACACGGTGGTAGCTGACGTAACACGGAGTTACATGCGGCGGGAGACGCTCAGGCGGTCTCGAACCAGGGGTGCCGCAGGTCGTAGAAGGTGGCGCCCTGCATGGCGTACTCCAGGTCGGCCCGCACGTCGTCGGGAGGCATCACGGCCTCGCCCTTGCGGGCACTCTCCTCGTCGGCGAACGCGACCGTCTCGGTGTAGGTGCCGTCCGGCTCGACGGCCAGGGTCGCGCCGAGGATGTCGGGCCGCATCTCGTGCAGCATCTGCCCGTGCGCCATCATCGCCTTCAGCCGGCCGGGGTCGTCGACCTTGCCGCGGATGATCTGGACGAACTTCGCCTGGTCCGAGCCGCCGTCGAGCAGCAGCGTCACGTCGTCGCTGTCGTGGAACTCGACGGGGCCGTCGAACAGCGCAGCCATCCGCCTGGACCACTCGTCCTGCTCGGGACGCCGTGAGTTGGCCATCGCCTTCTCCCGGTCCTCGAAGCGGACGACGCCCAGGAACATGCCGTCGTCGGTGAACCCGTAGGTGCCGCCGAGCCAGCCGTCGGCCGTGGGACCGAGCTGCTCGCGCCATTCGTCGGCGAGCGCATGCATCTCGTCCTGGCGCGAGCACCTGCCCTGGATGATCTGGATGAACACAGTGGGGCCTCCTCTGGGGAACAGGGCGGCCGCCTCCCGAGGGGTGGTCGTCGAAAGTTGGCTTCCGACGCTACGACCGCGGCACCGGCCGGTCCAGAGCCGATGGCACATTCCTTCGTGCTTTCTCGGGTGGTCCTTTCGGTCAGACTTCCCTGACGGCGCCGGCCCAATGTCGCCATTCCTCCGCGCGCGAGCGCGCACGCGGGGAGGATTCAGGAGTGACCACCCGCACCCCCGTCGTCGACGTCCGGAGCCTGCACGTGCGCTTCGGCGAGGTCGAGGCGGTGGCGGGCGTCCACCTCGAGGCCTACGCCGGCCACGCGACGGCGCTCCTGGGCCGCAACGGGGCCGGCAAGTCGACCACGATGCGGGTCCTGGCCGGCGTCGTACCCCCCACCGCGGGCAGCGCGACCGTGGCCGGGTACGACGTGCGCACGCACCCGCTCGAGGTCAAGCGCGCGGTCGGCTACTGCCCCGACGTCGGCGGGCTGGTGCCCCGCGCCACGCCGTGGGAGCACCTGCAGCTGTCCGCCCGGCTGCGCCGGCTGGACAACTGGGAGGACCGCGCCCGCGACCTGCTCGAGCGGTTCGAGCTCGGCGACGTCGCGCACCGGGTGACCACCGGTTTCTCGCACGGCATGGGCCGCCGACTGTCGGTGTGCCTGGCCGCCCTGCACGAGCCGCAGGTGCTGCTGCTCGACGAGCCCTTCGACGGCGTCGACCCGATCGGCGTCGAGGCGACCTTCGACGTGATCAGCGACGCGCGCTCGAGGGGTGCGTGCGTGCTGGTCTCCACCCATCTCCGGGAGCTGGCCGTGCAGGCCTGCACCTCGGTCCTGGTCCTGCGCGGCGGGGCCCAGGTGGCGACTGCGACCGCGGGGGAGATGGCCGGCGAGGAGGGGGCGCGTGCCTACCGCAGCCTCCTCGACTGAGGTACGCCGTGCGGTCCGCGACGTCGCGTACCTGGTCGCCTTCCGCGCCGGGACGGTGCGCCGGCCGCGCGCCTTCGCCGTCACCGCCGCGATCTTCGTCGGGCTGACGGCCGCGGCGACAGGGGGGCCGCCGTTCGTGGAGGGCGCCGGCAGCTACCGCGGCTACGCCCTGGACACGATCTCGGTGCTGCCCTCGGCGATGGCCGGGTTCCTTCTGATCGCGATCGCCTCGGCCGTCGCGTCCGGCGGTGGCCGGGAGCTGCTCGACCGCGAGCACGCCGTCGTCCACCCGGTCAGCCCGACCACCGACCACCTCGGCGCGCTGCTGCTCGCGCCGCTCAACATCGCCTGGCTGGTGCAGGCCTGGCTGCTGCTCGGCGCCACGTCCTACGGCGTCCAGCGGGCCTTCCTGCCCTTCGCCCTGGTGGGCATCTTCCTCTGGATCGTGCTGGCCACCGCCACCGGCCAGGTCGTCGCCTGGACCGTCGAGGCGGTCCGCCGCCGCAACCACGGGATCGCGGCCGTGCGGGTCATGGCCGGCGTGCTGTTCGGCATCGCGGTCCTGCTCCAGCTCAGCGGCCGGCTCGGGACCCTGCTCGACTCGTTCCCGACCACCCGGCTCGCCGCCGGGCTGGTCAACGGGTTCGGCGGCCGGTGGGTGCTGTGTGTCTGCATCGAGGTCGGGCTCGTGGTCCTCGCCGTCGCCCTTGGTGCGGTGCCCGGCCACCTGGCCGCACGCCGGACACCGCGTGACGAGCTGCGCGTGGAGAGCGGGTCCTACCCGGCCCGCGGGCTGCCCCGCTCGCCGCTGGCCGCGCTCGTCCGCACCGATCGCGGCTCGGTCTGGCGCGCCGTCCCCATGCGCCGCGGCCTCGCCGTCCTGGCCGTCGGGCCCGGCATCGTCGCGCTGGCCGGCAACCTCGACTGGGCGCAGATGACGATCCTGCCGGGCCTGGTCGCCTCCGGTGGTGCGCTTCTCTTCGGCGTGAACGCCTGGTGCCTCGACGCACGCGGCGGACTGTGGCGCGAGAGCCTGCCGGTCGGTGCCGGGACCGTGTTCGCCGCCCGAACGTGGGTGCTCACCGAGTTCCTGCTCGTCGCGTCGTTCGCCACCATGGTGCTGGCCGGGCTGCGCGCGGGGCTGCCGGACGCGGCGGAGTTCACCGCGCTGCTGTGCACCTGGGTGGTCGTGGTGCTCCAGGTGGTGTCCTCGGCGATGCGCTGGTCGTCGCGGCGGCCGTTCGCGGTCGACCTGCGCTCCGCCCGCGCCACGCCGGCTCCGCCGCTGGTGATGGTGGGCTACTCGACCAAGCTCGCGGTCACCACGACCCTGACCAGCCTGGTCTTCTCCGGGCTGGCCAAGGTGCCGCATCCCGAGGTCTCACTGCTGGTCGCCTCGCCGTTCCTCGTCTGGTCGATGGTCCGCCTGCTGCACGCCCGGGACGCCTGGACCGATCCGGTCCGGCGCGCCACGGTCGTGACCACCGTCGCTGGATGATGGTCGAGGACGGGAGACGATGAGGCCATGGGCGTCCTGATGCTGGTCCGCCACGGACAGGCGTCGTTCGGCACCGTCGACTACGACGAGCTGTCCTCGCGGGGTGTTCGCCAGAGCCGCAAGGTGGCGGAGACGCTGGCCGGGTACGGCGTCTCGCCGACCTCGCTCATCCACGGCGGCATGCGGCGCCAGCAGGAGACCGCCGAGCAGATGCTGCTGGGTGCTCCGTCGTGGTCACTGGAGCCCGAGACCGACGTCCGCTGGCGCGAGCTCGACCACCTCGCGGTCATGAACGCCTACCCCACCACCACCGACCGGGACCGCGAGCTGATCGCCTCGGGCGGCATGGAGCTGCGGGCGTTCTACGAGCTGTACGCCAAGGCCACCGCCCGGTGGGCCTCCGGCGCCTACGACGCGGACTACCCCGAGTCGTTCGCCGACTTCATCGGCCGGATCCGCTCGGCCATCGGCCACGCGGCGCGGATGGCGGGCGAGCGGCGTACCGCCGTGGTCGTCACCTCCGGCGGCCCGATCGCCGCAGCCTGCGCGATGCTCACCGAGGTCGGCGAGGAGCCCCGCCGGCTCTCTGCCTCCTGGGCCCGCTTCAACGCGGTGATCGTCAACGCCTCGGTCACCCGCATCGTCGTCGGCTCCACCGGCGCCCGGCTGCTCACCTTCAACGAGCACTCCGCACTCGACCGGGAGCTCGTGACCTACAGGTGACCCGGCCGCCGGGATAGTCCCAGACCTCCCCAACATGGCCTGAGTGTCAGATCGGTTGGGAACGGCTGGGACTATCGCGCCGCGGGGACCAGCACCAGGCGCTTCCCGGTGGTACGTCCCGAGGCCTGGCGGGCCCAGGCGTCGACGGCATCCTCGAGGGGGACCACCTCGTGGGAGACCGTGAGCTCGCCGGCGGCGGCGTGGCGGGCGATGGCCGTCATCGCGGTCGCCTTCTGCTCACGGGTCAGCGCGTTGTTGGTGTAGCCGAGCACCTGGAGCGAGCGGCCGCGGATCGTCGAGGAGTCCAGCGGCGCATGCTCGGCCGCGGAGCCGCCGAGGTTGACCAGGCGACCGCCGGGCCGCAGGCAGCGCGCCGCGGCGGCGGCGGGTACGCCGTAGAGCGGGTCGAGCACCAGGTCGACCGGACCGTTCGCGCAGTCGGTCAGGCGCTCGGCGAGCTCGGCCACGTCGTCGGTGTCGAGCGCGACCACCTCGTCGGCGCCCGCGGCCAGCGCACGCTCCCGGCCCTCGGGTGAGCGGGCCGCGCCGACCACCCGGGCCGCGCCGTGCAGCCGCGCGAGCTGGAGCGCAGCCTGCCCGACCACGCCGCCGGCGCCGAGGACCAGCACGGTCTCGCCGGGGGCGAGCCCACCCCGCCAGGTCAGCGCCATGTAGGCGGCGATCGCCGACAGCCCCAACGCCGCCACCTCGGCCGGCGAGACCTCCGCCGGCAGGGGCACGAGGTCGGCCGACGGCACCGCGACCTGCTCGGCCATCGCGCCGTCGCCCGGCGCCATCCCGGCCGAGGTCGGGAACCACACGGCCTGCCCGTCGACGGTGCCGACGCCCTGCACGCCCGGGACGTACGGCGTCCGGGGCACCCCGAAGTAGGACGTGCCCGACGCGCAGAGCAGGTCGAGCGGCACGATCGGCGCGGCCGTCACCGCCACCACGACCGAGCCGTCCGAGGGTGCGGGCGGCTCCCGGTCCACCACCGCCGGGGGCTCGCCCGGCGTGTGCAGCTCGACGGCCCTCATCGGCGTCTCACTCGGGCTGCAGCACGAAGTCGTAGCTCGCCGACACCCACGGCACCTCGATGGTGCCGCCGTCCGGGGTCGGCCCGGGCTCGTGGTGCTGGTAGTCGACGACGAGCTCCTGCTTGGTGCCGAAGACGACGTCGCTGTCGAGGTACTTCCCGCCCGCCTCGAAGAGGTGGGTGATCAGCGGCTCGAAGCCGGGCACGTTGATGAGGAAGTGCACGTGCGCCGGCCGGAAGTAGCTGATGTCGGTCTGCCGGATCAGGTCGCCCACAGGGCCGTCCATCGGGATCGCGTAGCCCTTCGGGGCAATGGTGCGCAAGCAGTAGGACCCGTCTGTGCGGGTCGTGTACTTGGCCCGCAACCGGGCCTCCTCCACCTCGAGCTGCCCCTCGTAGGCGCCTTCCTCGTCGGCCTGCCAGACGTCGAGGACCGCGCCGCCGATCGGCGTACCGTCCAGGCTCCGCACGGTGCCGGTGATGTACATGGGAAGGCCGGGCAGTCCCTCCGACATGTCCGCGGCGTAGTCGAGCTCGGGCGAACCGTCGATGTGGAACGGCCCGAGCACGGTGGCCGGCGTCGCGCTGGGGTCGAAGCGGTGGTTCATCTGGACGACGAGCATCGAGAGACCGAGCACGTCGGAGGCGAGGATGAACTCCTCGCGCTTCTCGTCGCTGATCTGCCCGGTCCGCTTCAGCCACTGGATCGCGGCCATCCACTCGTCCTCGGTCAGCCGCACCTCGCGGGCGAAGTCGTGCAGGTGCCGAACCAGCGCGGTGAGGACCTCCCGGGTGCGCGCGTCGTGCGCGGTGCCCCATCGCTGCTCGGCGAGCTCGGTGATGTTGTCCTCGGTGACCAGCTGCATGGGTTGCCTCCGTCAGGTTGTGCGCGGCTCTGTCGAGCGGGGAAGGGGGTCGGGGTCGACCGGACGGTTGTTCAGGTCGACCGAGAGGAAGATGTCGTTGGCGACCGGGTGCCGCAGCTCCTCTGCGAGCTGCCCGATCAGCCCGGCGGTCCTGGCCAGCAGCGCGAACCCCCGCAGCAGCTCCAGGGGCAGGTCGAGGTCGGCCAGGGCGGCGCCGCAGACGCCGGCGCCGTTGAGCGGGAGGGTCCGGCCGAGGACCTCGGGGTGCACCCGGCCGATCGCCTCGAACAGCGCGAGGTGCGGCCCGAACCTGCCCTCCTCGCGCGCGATCTCGAACAGCCGCGGCGTGCGCGGGTCGCCGTCCTTGTGGACGTGGTGGCCGAGGCCGGGCACGAACGCACCGGCCTCGCGCCGGCGGCGTACGACGTCGAGGGCGACGGCGTCCCAGCCCACCTCGTCGGCCGGGAGCTCGTCGAGGGCGGCGACCACGTCGTGCAGGAACCGGCCGCAGTCCTCGGTGACCCCGAGGAACCGGGAGCCGCCGCCGAGCAGCCCGGCCGCCAGCGCGCCCTGCACGGAGTCGGGCGCGGAGAGCCAGGTCAGCCGGGTCACGATCGCCGTCGGCGTGAACCCGTGGTCGGCGAGCGCGGCGAGCACGGCCTCGAAGACCCGCACCTCGCCCTGGTCTGGGCGCCGCTGGGTGGCCAGCCAGAACGCGAGCTCGCCGAAGCCGACGCTCCCCATCACGTCGTGGGCCAGGTCGTGGCCGAGCAGCGTGATCGTCTCGCGGCTGGAGGCGCCCAGTGCCGTCGGGTACTGCGTGGGGTGCTCGGTCATCGCTCGCTCTCCAGCCAGGCCCGCAGCTGCGCGCCGTGCTCGTCGAGGTCGGGTGGCGGGAGCGCGTAGTCGACCGGCGTGGCGGAGAAGCGGATCGGGTGGCGGGTGGTGGGCAGCGCGCGGTCGGCCTCGCCGACCTCGACCACCGGGTCGAGGCCGAACCGCTCGGCGGCCGCGAACCCGTCGTCGATGGTGTTGATCGGCCCGCTGGGAACGCCCGCCTCGAGCAGCACCTCGAACCACTCCTCGGCCTTCCGCCTGACCAGCTGCTCCTCGAGCAGCGGCCGGAGCTGGTCGCGGTTGCGGGTCCGGTCGCGGTTGGTGCGGAACCGCTCGTCCTGCGCGACGTCGGGGATGCCGAGCGCCCCGCACAGTCGCTGGAACTGCCGGTCGTTGGCGGCGATGACGATCAGGTCGCTGTCGGCGGTCGGGAACGGCTCGTAGGGGAACACGCTCGGGTGCGCGTTGCCCATGCGGTAGGGGACCACGCCCCCGGCCACCCACGCCGAGCTGTGGTTGACCAGCCCGGTCAGGGCCGAGGAGAGCAGGTTGACCTCGACGTGCTGGCCGCCGCCGGTGCGGTCGCGGTGGCGCAGGGCAGCGAGGATGCCGATCACCGCGTGGTTGCCGGCCATGACGTCGAAGACCGAGATGCCGGCCCGGTAGCCGGGCCCGTCGGGCGAGCCGGTGAGGCTCATCAGCCCGGAGATCCCCTGGACCAGGAGGTCGTAACCGGGTACGTCGGCACCCTCGGCCGACCCGAACCCGCTGATCGAGGCATAGACGACGGCGGGGTTGTCGCGGCGTACGGACTCGAAGTCGAGGCCGAACTTGGCCATGCCACCGGGGCGGAGGTTCTCGATGAGCACGTCTGCACGGCGAGCCAGCTCCCGGGCCAGGGCGAGGTCGGCCTCGTCGCGCAGGTCGAGCACGATCGAGCGCTTGCCGCGGTTGACGCCGAGGTAGTAGGTCGAGACGCCGTCGCGCTCCGGTGGGATCCACGACCGGGTCTCGTCGCCGGTCGGCGGGCCCTCTACCTTGACGACCTCGGCGCCCATGTCTGCCAGCAGCATCGTGGCGTAGGGGCCGGCGAGCACTCGGGAGAAGTCGGCGACCAGCAGGCCGGCGAGTGGTCCGGTCATGACGCCGACCTCCTCCGGGGACCGTTGTGCGGACAGGTGTCCGAATCGATCATCGCACCACGAGGGGCAGGCTCCGCAACCGGTCGAGGTCGGCTCCGATCTCGCCGGCGGCCCGCAGCAGGAGGGGCAGGTGGTGCTCGGTGAGCGTCTCGACCGTGGTCTCGGCCGCATGGGTGTTGACGTTGACCGCGGCGACCACCCGGTCGCCGTCGTGGATCGGCGCGGCCACCGACCGGATGCCGAGCGCGAGCTGCTGGTCGGTCAGCGCCCAGCCCCGGGCGCGGACCTGGCGCAGCTCGGCCTCGCGCTCCTTCTTGGTCGGCTGCCACAGCGGGGTGAGGCCGGAGCGGCTGGGCTGGGCGAGCACCTCCTCGAGCTCGGCGGCGGGCAGCTCGGCCAGCAGCACCTTGCCCAGGGAGGTCTGCAACGCCGGGAAGCGGGTGCCGATCTGCACCGAGAGGCCCACGATCTTGGGGACCGCGACCCGTGCGACGTAGACGATGTCGCTGCCATCGAGCTGCGCGACCGAGCACGACTCGTTGGTCTTCGCCGAGAGCTCCTGCAGGTGCGGACGGGCCACCTCCCAGAGCCCCTGCGACCCGACGTAGGCCGCACCGAGCTCGAGCACCCGCGGGGTCAGCGTGTAGCGGGCGCCGTCGGCCCGCACGTAGCCGAGCTCGGCCAGGGTCAGCAGGATCCGGCGCGCGGTCGGCCGCGCGAGCCCGGTCGCCGTGGCGACGTCGCTCAGCGACATGGCGTCCTGACCCGGCCGGAACGCGGCTATCACCTCGAGCCCGCGGGCCAGCGACTCGATGAAGTCTGGGCCGGTCCCGGTGCGCGGCATGGTGCCACCCTCCCATGGCCCACCATCCGTTGACACGTCCTGCCCGGCGGTCCAGAGTGTCAAACGTTCAACCAGATGACCGGACAGCGGACACGCGTCCGCGGCTGGAGGACTCCCCGGCTGACCGGGGATTCCGACCACAGGGAGGGACGACATGGCTGACCAGGGTGCGCGACCGCCGGTGGTGCTGCGCGGCGCGACCGTACTGACGATGGACGACGCGAAGACGGTGCTGACCAACGCCGACGTCCTGACCCAGGACGACCGGATCGCTGCGGTCGGGCCCGGGCTCGACGTACCCGAAGGCACGGTGGAGATCGACGCGACCGGCGGCATCGTGATGCCGGGCATGATCGACACGCACCGGCACATGTGGCAGACGGTCCAGCGCGGGTACGGCGCCGACTGGACCCTCACGCAGTACTTCGTCTACTACTACCTCGAGCACGGCAAGCGGTTCCGCCCCGAGGACATCCACGCCGGCAACCTGCTGGCGGCGGCGGAGGCCGTCGACGCCGGCGTCACGACCTGCGTCGACTGGTCGCACAACAACCACACGGTCGACCACGCGGACGCCGCGGTCGACGCACTGCAGTCGATCCCGGGCCGCTTCGTGTTCGCCTACGGCAACATCCAGGCACCGCCGTGGGAGTGGAGCACCAAGCCCGAGTTCCGCGACTTCGTCAACCGCCGGATCACCGGCGACGACATGCTCGGCTTCCAGATCGCCTTCGACATCCCCGGCGACCCGAGCTTCCCCGAGCAGGCGGCGTTCGAGGTCGCGCGCGAGCTCGGCGTACCGGTGACCACGCACGCCGGCGTCTGGGGCGCCACCAACGACGACGGCATCCGGCTGATGCACGAGCACGGCTTCATGACGCCGGAGACGATCTACGTGCACGCGGCGACGCTGACCGAGGACTCCTACCAGCGGATCGCGGGGACCGGTGGCTCGGTCTCGGTGGCGACCGAGAGCGAGCAGAGCGCCGGACAGGGTTACCCGGTCAGCTGGCAGCTGCGCAAGTACGGCATCCCCGTCTCGCTGTCGATGGACACCAGTGTCTGGTGGAGCGGTGACCTGTTCTCCGCGATGCGGTCCACGCTGGGGGCGGACCGGTCGCGCGAGCACCTGGAGGCACACGGCAAGGGCGACACGGTGACCAACCACGCACTGCGCGCGGAGCAGGTCGTCGAGTGGGCCACCCGCGGCGGTGCGAAGGCGCTGGGCCGGGACTCCGACCTGGGCAGCGTCGAGGTCGGGAAGAAGGCCGACCTGGTGCTGCTCAAGAACGACGCCTCGCCGGTCTCCTTCCCGGTCCTCAACCCCTACGGTCACGTGGCCTTCCAGGCCCAGCGCGGCGACGTGCACACCGTGCTGGTCGACGGTCGGGTCGTGAAGCGCGACGGGGCGCTCGTCGGCGTCGACCTGGCCTCGATCAAGCGCGAGGTCGAGTCGACCGTCGACTACCTGCGCTCGGGCATCGGCGACGAGGCATGGGAGAAGGGGATGAACCCCGACGTGCCGGAGGTCGCGCTGGTCGAGAGCCCCTACCAGTACAACGAGTACCACGGTGCCGCCCCAGCGAGCCGCACGCAGGACTCGGAGGAGGCACCAGCGTAGGGAGCGCCGACGGCTCGCTGAGGTCGATACTGGGGCTGTGGAGCTCCGGGCGGCGCGGACGGCGTACGCCGAGCGCGCGTGGCAGCGCGCCTTCGACGGGTTCGCGGCCGCCGAGGCGGTGGGTCCCCTCGACGCGGAGGACTACACCCGGTTCGCCGTGTCCGCGCACCTGCTGGCGCGGTTCCCGGACTACTTCGCCATCCGGGAGCGGGCGTACAAGACCCTGCTCGAGCGCGGCGAGACGATCGATGCCGCCGAGTCCGCCCTGTGGCTCGGCATGCAGAAGGCGCGGATGGGCGACGTCGCCGAGGGCGGCGGCTGGATCGCCCGTGCCGCGCGGCTCGTGGCGCAGGACGGCAGCGACTCGAGAGCGGCGGCCTTCCTCAAGGTGGCGCAGGCCTTCGACGTCGCCATGGCCGGCGACCCCGAGCGGGCGGCCGCCATCACCGCGGAGACCGTCGAGATGGCGCGGCGCCTCGGAGCTGAGGAGTACGCAGCCCTGTCGCTCCACCAGCAAGGGATGTTCCTGCTCCAGGCCGGCCGCACCGAGGAGGGGTTCGCCTGCCTCGACGAGGCCATGCTCGGGGTCGCGTCCGGCGAGTGCTCGGCGATGGTGGAGGGGATCATCTACTGCAACGTGGTTGAGGCGTGCTGGTCGACCTACGAGCTCACCCGAGCCCAGCAGTGGACGGCAGCGATGTCGCGGTGGGCCGCCGAACAGCCGGAGATGTGCAGCTTCTCCGGCGAGTGCAAGGTGCGGCGCGCCGAGCTCAAGCAGCTCGACGGCCGGTGGCCGGAGGCGCTCGACGAGCTCGACGGGGTGACCGCCGACGAGATGAACCGGTGGGCATCCGGCCACGCCGCCTCGGTCCGGGGCAACCTCGACCGCATGCTGGGCCGATACGGCTCGGCGGAGGAGCAGTTCGGCCTCGCGTCGCGGCACGGCGAGGACCCGCAACCCGGGCTCGCCCTGCTCCGCCTGGCGCGCGGGAGCGTGCAGGCGGCGGCCTCGATGGTGCGGCGCTCGCTCGCCGAGACCCACCAGCCGGGGCGGCGCATCCAGGTGCTCGCTGCCGCGACCGAGATCCTGCTCGCAGTCGGCGAGCCGGACGAGGCAGACGCCGTCGCCCGCGAGCTGGGTGACCTCGCCTCGGTGCACCGCAGCCCGGTGGTGCTCGCCCTCGCCCAGTGCGCCCGCGCAGCGGTCTTTATCGACCGTGGTGCCGCGGCCGAGGCGCTCCCACTGCTGCGCGACGCGCTCGGCACGTGGGTCCGCACCCGCGCGCCGTACGAGGAGGCCCGCACCCGCGTCCTGCTCGCCGACGCCTGCCGCGCGCTCGGCGACCGGGAGTCCGCCGACCGCGAGGTCGACGCCGCCCGCGCGATCTTCGAGGAGCTCGGCGCGGCCCCCGACCTGGCCCGGCTCACCGGGAGTGACGACCTCCTCAGCCCGCGCGAGCTCGAGGTCCTGCGGCTGCTGGCGACCGGCGCAACCAACCGCGCCATCGCCGGGCAGCTGGTGCTGAGCGAACGCACGGTCGACCGCCACGTCAGCAACATCTTCGGCAAGCTCGGCGTCTCGTCGCGGGCGGCGGCCACGGCGTACGCCTTCGACCGGCAGCTGGTCTGATCCTCTGGCGCCGGTACCCACACCCATCCACCGGGCGAATGGGTGGTTTCGCCGACGCGGCGTGCCACCTGCCGTTCCTAGCGTCGGCGCATCGTCCGTCGACCACAGGAGATCGTCATGACCGAGAAGCTCGACACCATCGTCATCGGGGCCGGCCAGGCCGGTCTCGCCGCCGGCTACCACCTGGCCCGGCGCGGCAAGCCGTTCGTCATCCTCGACGGCGCCGACCGCGTCGGCGGCTCGTGGAACGACCGCTGGGACTCGCTGAGGCTGTTCTCGCCGTCGATCCGCGACAGCCTGCCCGGCCTGGAGCTGGGCGGCGGCTACCACTTCCCGACCACGGGCGAGCTGGTCGACTACCTGGAGCGGTACGTCGCGACGTTCGAGCTGCCGGTGCGGCTCGGCGTGCACGTCGACGGGCTGTTCCGCGAGGGCACCGGCTTCCGGGTCACCGCGGGAGCGGAGGCCTTCGACGCCGACCACGTCATCCTCGCGACCGGTGCGCACCGGGTGCCGCGCACGCCGTCGTTCGCCCACGAGCTCGCGGACGACATCGTCTCGATGCACTCCGTGGACTACCGCAACCCCGGACAGCTCCAGCCCGGGCCGGTGCTGCTGGTGGGTGCCGGCAACACCGGCGCCGAGATCGCCATGGACCTGGCGCCGACGCACGAGGTGCTGCTGGCCGGGCGCACGGTGGGGGAGATCCCGATCGACACCCGCGGCTGGCAGGGCCGGCTGCTGTTCCCGGTGATCTGGTGGGTGTGGGAGCACGTCCTCACCGAGGACACCAAGCCGGGGCGCAAGGCGCAGGCGGAGATGGTCCAGGGCCACGGCGACCCGTGGATCCGCCAGAAGGAGAAGGACATCGGGCGGGCGGGGGTCCGACGTACGTCGCGGATCGCGGGCACCGTGGCCGGCCGACCGCAGACCGAGGACGGCGAGGTGCTCGACGTCAGGACCGTCATCTGGTGCACCGGCTTCGAGAAGGGCTTCGGCTGGATCGAGCTGCCCGGCCTCGACTCGTCCGGCCGGCTCGACGAGGAGCGGGGCGCGGTGGTCGGTCAGCCCGGCCTGTACGTGCTCGGCCAGGAGTTCCAGTACATGTTCAACTCCCACACGGTGGGCGGCGTCGGCAAGGATGCGGCGTACGTCGTCCAGCAGCTCGACCGGCGTCCCGCGGCAGAGCCCGCTGTTGCCCAACCCGAGGTCGCTCCGGCCGTGTGACCGGCACTCACAGGGCGGCCTTAGGGTCGCCCCTGTGGGCGACCAGGCGACCAACGCGCTGATCGCCATCGCCCTCGGCAGCGTCCTCGCGGTGCTGCTGCTGATCCCGACCGCCGCGGTGCAGTACCGCCTCGACGGCCGGCTCGGCCCCGGGGACCTGGCCATCCTGGTCACCTCGGCCATCTACTCGCTGGCCATCTGGACCTACACGCTGCTGCCGATGCCCGCGGACCACACGTTCCGGTGCAAGGGCAGCCAGCTGAGGGTGCTCGGGTCCCTGGGGCTGATCCACGTCCCCGAGCACGGCGGACCGCTGGCGCTGCTGCGCGAGCCGGCGTTCCTCCAGATCGTGCTGAACGTCCTGCTGTTCGTGCCGCTCGGCTACTTCCTGCGGGTGATCGCGCACCGCGGGGTCGTGGTCGCGACCCTCGCCGGGTTCGGGCTCTCGCTGCTGGTCGAGCTGACCCAGAAGACCGGGGACTGGCACCTCTACTCCTGTGCCTACCGGCTCTTCGACGTCGACGACATCATCGTCAACACCCTCGGTGCCACGGTCGGGTCGCTGTTGTCGCTGCTGGTCGTGCGCCGCCGGACCGGGAAGGTCGTGCTGCCCACGACGATCTCGTTCGGTCGCCGGCTGGTGGGCTTCGCCTGCGACGTGGTGTTCATCGCGTTCACCGGCGCCGCGGCGGCGGTCGCCTACCGGGGTGTCGAGATCTACGTGCGCGACGTGCCACCGCTGGAGGTCGACCGGCACGTGCAGGCCGCGCTGCAGTGGGGTGTCCCGTTCGCGGTCGAGGCGGTGCTGGTGCTGGGCTTCGGCCGCACTGTCGGCGAGTGGGTGGTCTCGCTGCACACCGTCCCGCGCCGGCGCCGGCTGCTCCTCCCCGGCCGGCTCGTGAAGCTCGCGGTCGGCGTCGGGCCGGTCTTCGTGCTCGCGCCGCTCTGGAACCAGGTCGTCGGCCCGCTCGCCGTCGGCCTCCTCGCGGCGTACGCCGTGCTGACCGTCGGTTTCGCCTGGCGCACCAGGAACCACCGCGGCCTCAGCCACACCCTCGCCCACCTCGACCTCCGCATCGGCGACGACGCCGACGAGGACCCGGTCGAGATGGCGAAGGTGGGGTCGGCACCGGGGTAGTCCGTGACGAAATGGCTGGTCGAACACCGTTCTCCACGACCACTTCGTCACGGAGTATCCCGACGGCGCGGGCTAGAGGAGGCGCTTGAGGACGGGGAGCGGGGCGTGCTTCATGACGGGGGCGAGGGCGGTCCAGGGGAGGGCGGGCACGTAGGCGTGCGCCTTCTCCTTCTCGATGGCGGCGACCATGGCGCGGACGCCCTCCTCGGTCGGGACCATGAACCGCACCTGTTGCTGCACGCGCTCGTTCATCTCCGAGGCGATGTAGCCGCAGTGCAGGACGGTGACCTTGATCGGCTTGCCGAGGAGCTCGTACTGGAGCCCCTCGCCCAGGTGTGAGAGCGCGGCCTTGGTGGCGGCGTAGACGGTCATGGACTTCGGCATCCCGCGCATCGCGGACATCGACGACACCAGGACGAGGTGGCCTGCGTTCTGGTCCCGGAAGACCTCCATCGCGGCCTCGGCCTGGGCCAGCGCGGCGACGAAGTTGGTCATCGCGGTCTCGCGGTTGACGTCGTAGCGGCCGGTGCCCAGCGGCGCGCCCTTGCCGAGCCCCGCGTTCACGACGACCCGGTCGAGCCGGCCGAAGTCGGCCCGGAAGGCCCGGACGACCTCGAAGACCTGCGCGTCGTCGTTGACGTCCAGCGCCCGCACCTCGACCCGGACCGAGTGATGGGCGGCCTGGATCTGGGCGCGCAGCTCCTCGAGTCGGTCGGTACGCCGCGCGCAGAGCGCGAGGTCGTGGCCCCTGGCGGCGAACTGGCGGGCCATCTCGGCGCCGAGCCCCGAGGAGGCGCCGGTGATCAGGATCGTCGACATGCAGCCCAGTCTGGGCCCTTCCCATGGCTGATGATGCTCGGGCTCGTCGTGGTGCTCCTGGCGCGGTTGGATTGACGGGTGCGCACGCCCGAGGCCGAGTGCTGGCTGCATCCCGATGTGGAGGTACGACCCTCACCGATCGCGGGCCGCGGCCTGTTCGCCGCTGTGCCCATCGCGGCCGGCACCGTTGTCTCGCGACTCGGTGGACGCCTCGTCGACACTGCAACGCTCCGCGAGCTGATGGACCTCAGCGAGGAGTACGTCGACACGATCGTCGTCGCCGAGGACGTGCACCTCGTGCTGGCGCCTGGCAGTGACAGCCGGTTCGGCAACCACGGCTGTGACCCCAACCTCGGCTTCGCCGACGAGTACACCCTCGTCACCCTGGGCGGTGTCGCCGCCGGTGAGGAGCTGTTGGTCGACTACGCGATGAGCACCACGGACCCGGACTGGTTCCTGCGCTGCCACTGCCCGTCCTACCGCTGCCGTCAGATGGTCGAGGGCAGCGACTGGCAGATCCCGCAGCTGCAGACGAGGTATGCCGGCCACTGGGTGCCGTACATCCAGCGGCTGATCACCGCACAGAAAAAAAGTCAGGCTTGACTGTTTGTTAGTTCTGCCGCCATCCTGAGTCCGATGGCGAGCCAGACTGCCCCGACCCGCGTGCCGCAGGAGGAGCGCACCCGCGCGATGCGGGCGCGGCTGCTCGAGGCGACGGTCGAGCTGCTCGTCGAGAAGGGATACGCCGGCACGTCGACGACCCTGGTCAGCGAGCGGGCCGGGGTGAGCCGGGGCGCTCAGCTGCACCACTTCCCGACAAAACAGGACCTCGTGGTCGCGGCGGTCCGGCACGTGACCGAGGTGCGGGGAGCGGAGCTGGCCGCGGCCGCGGAGAACCTGCCGACCGGTGCCCGCCGTACTCGCGCGGTGCTCCGGGTGCTGGGCGATCACTTCACCTCACCGGTGTTCACCGCGGCGCTCGAGCTGTGGGTGGCCGCGCGCACCGACCCGGCGCTGCTGGCCGAGGTGGCGCCGCTCGAGCAACAGGTCGGCCGGGAGACCCACCGGATGACCGTCGACCTGCTCGGTGCCGACGAGTCGCGGCCCGGTGTGCGCGAGCTGGTGCAGGCCACGCTCGACCTCGTCCGTGGGCTCGGGCTGGCCGACACGATCAGCGACGACCGGCGGCGGCGTACCCGCATCCTCGACCAGTGGGCGCACACCCTCGACCGGGCGCTGGAGTCCGCATGACCGACCTCCTGCAGGGCCTGCTCGCCGACCTCCGCGCCGAGGGCGACGAGCTGCGCAGCACGGTCGAGGCCCTCGGTGCCGACGGCTGGTCCCGCCAGACGCCGGCGCCCGGCTGGACCGTCGCGACCCAGGTCGTCCACCTCATGTGGACCGATGAGGTGGCGGTGCTCGCGGCCCGGTCCCACGAGTCGCCCGAGGCCAAGGCGGCCTGGGACGACGTGGTGCTGAGGGCGATCGACGACCCGCTCGGCTACGTCGACGCGGCGGCGTTCGAGCTGGCAGCGCTCCCTCGCGACGAGGTGCTGGTGCGGTGGGACAGGGGCCGTGACGAGCTCCAGGCTGCGCTGACGAGCCTCCCGGCCGGACAGAAGCTGCCGTGGTTCGGCCCGCCGATGAGCGCCGCGAGCATGGCGACCGCGCGGTTCATGGAGACGTGGGCACATGCGCTCGACGTCCACGACGCGGCCGGGGACCGCCCCGCTCCGACGGACCGGATCAGGCACGTCGCCCACCTCGGCGTGCGCACGCGTGACTACGCCTACTCCGTCCACGGCCAGCAGCCGCCGGCCGAGGAGTTCTTCGTCGAGCTCGTGGCGCCGAGTGGCGAGCTCTGGACCTGGGGACCGCCCGACGCGGCGCAGCGTGTCGCGGGTCCGGGCTACGACTTCTGTCTGCTGGTCACCCAGAGGGTCAACCGCGACGACACCGACCTCGTGGCGACCGGCCCCGACGCCGACCGCTGGCTCGACATCGCGCAGGCGTTCGCGGGACCGCCGGGTCCTGGAAGGGAGTCGATCGGTGGCTGAGGCTCCTCGGTGGCTGAGGTGCGAAGGCGTTCTGCGCCTGAGCCTCGAAGGCAGGCGAGCCGGTGCTGGGGCTCGCCCGGGTGCCTGCGCTGCGGGGGCTTCGAGGCTCGGCCGTGGCCGGCCTCGCACCTCAGCCACCGTGGGTGCTGGGACTCGCCCCGGCCGTGGCCGGCCTCGCACCTCAGCCGCCGTCGGGACCCGTCCATGAGCCGCGCGTTGCGGGTCGGGAACTGCTCCGGCTTCTACGGCGACCGGTTCTCGGCCATGCGGGAGCAGCTCGAGGGCGGGGCGCTGGACGTGCTGACCGGCGACTACCTCGCCGAGCTCACCATGCTGATCCTCGGCAAGGACACGATGAAGGACCCGTCGCTGGGTTATGCCCGCACGTTCGTCAGGCAGCTCGAGGACTGCCTCGGCCTGGCGCTCGAGCGCGGGGTGAAGATCGTGAGCAACGCCGGTGGCCTCAACCCGGCCGGGCTGGCGGAGCGGGTCCGCGAGGTGGCCAGGGGGCTGGGCCTGGACGCCGCCGTGGCCCACGTCGAGGGCGATGACCTGCGTCCCCTGGGCCTCTTCGACGGAGCGCTCACCGCCAACGCCTACCTCGGCGGGTTCGGCATCGCTTCCGCCCTCGCGGCCGAGGCCGACGTCGTCGTGACCGGGCGGGTGACGGACGCCAGCCTCGTCGTCGGGCCGGCGGTCGCGCACCACGGCTGGAGCCCGACGTCGTACGACGAGCTCGCCGGCGCGGTGGTCGCCGGCCACGTCGTCGAGTGCGGCGCGCAAGCGACCGGAGGCAACTTCTCGGGCTTCCGGCAGCTCGTCCGAGACGGCATGGATCCGGCTCGACCACTGGGCTTCCCGGTCGCGGAGGTCGCGGCCGACGGGTCGAGCGTCATCACCAAGCACGACGGCACCGGCGGCGCGGTCACCGTCGACACCGTCACCAGCCAGCTGCTCTACGAGATCCAGACGACCCGCTACCTCAACCCCGATGTCACGGTGCGGCTCGACACCGTCCGGCTCACCCAGGAGGGACCCGACCGAGTCGCGATCAGCGGCGTCGAGGGGGAGGAGCCGCCGGAGAGGCTCAAGGTCTGCGTCAACGAGCTCGGCGGCTTCCGCAACCAGGTCGAGTTCGTGCTGACCGGCCTCGACGTCGAGGAGAAGGCGGCGTGGGTGCGCGAGCAGTTGACGCCGTCGCTCACGGCCGCCGAGGTCACGTGGTCGCGGGCCTCGGCGCCGCCACCCGACGCGGACACCGAGGAGGGCGCGTCGGTGCTGCTGCGCTGCAGCGTCATGGACCCGAAGCCCGACCCGGTCGGCCGCGCCTTCACCGGTCCCGCGGTCGAGCTGGCGCTGGCGTCCTATCCCGGGTTCACGATGACCACCCCGCCGCAGCAGCCGACGCCCTACGGCATCTACCGGCCGGAGTACGTCGACCGCAGCCAGGTCCACCACGTGGTGGTGCACGCGGACGGGCGGCGGGAGGAGATCGCCGACCCGACCGACTTCTCGCCCGTCGACCCCGACGCCGGTCGCCGGACGTCGCCGTACCCCGCACCGCCCGACTCGCTCAACCGGCGGATGCCGCTCGGCAGCTTCGTGCACGCGCGCTCCGGTGACAAGGGCGGCGACGCCAACGTCGGACTCTGGGTTGCCAACGACGGCGACCCGCGCCGCGAGGCCCGGGCCACGTGGCTGGCCAAGCTGATGACCCCGCGTCGGGTCCGCGAGCTCGTGCCCGAGGCCCGCGAGCTCGAGGTCGACGTCTTCGTGCTGCCCAACCTGGGTGGGGTCAACGTGGTCATCCACGGCCTGCTCGGGAAGGGCGTGGCGGCGTCGACGCGGTTCGACCCGCAGGCAAAGGGGCTGGGCGAGTGGATGCGGTCGCGGATCGTGCACATCCAGGAGGAGCTGACATGAACGGGCTTCGAGGCTCGCACGCTCGCACCTCAGCCACCGTCGGGATCCGCGGTCTCGGCGCGGAGTTCGTACGCCGGGAGGTCGCGCCGCACCTGCAGGAGTGGGAGGACGCCGGGTCGATCCCGCGCGAGCTGCACGTGGCCGCCGGGAAGCAGGGGCTGCTCGGGATCGCCTTCCCCGAGGAGGTCGGCGGGGGTGGCGGCACGCTGCTGGACTCGGTCGAGCTCGCCGAGGCGATGTTCGAGGCGGGCGCCTCCAGCGGGCTGATGGCCGGACTGTTCACCAGCGGCATCGCGCTGCCGCACATCGTCGCGTCCGGCAACCAGGAGCTGGTCGACCGGTTCGTACGGCCGACCCTGGCCGGGGAGACGATCGGCTCGCTCGCGGTCACCGAGCCCGGCGGCGGCTCGGACGTGGCGTCGATCCGGACCACCGCGGTCCGCGAGGGCGACCACTACGTCGTCAACGGCGCGAAGACGTTCATCACCAGCGGCGTTCGCGCCGACTTCGTCACGACCGCGGTGCGGACCGGCGGCCCCGGCCACGGCGGCGTGAGCCTGCTGGTCGTCGAGGCGGGCATGCCCGGCTTCACCGTCGACCGATCGCTGCGCAAGATGGGCTGGCACTGCTCCGACACCGCCGAGCTGTCCTACGTCGACGTGCACGTGCCGGTCGCAAACCTCGTCGGAGATGAGAACACCGGCTTCTACCAGATCGCAGAGCAGTTCGTGGTCGAGCGGATCGCGCTGGCCGTGCACGCCTACGGCATCGCGGCCCGCTCGCTGGAGCTCACGGCGGCGTACTGCCGCGATCGCGAGACGTTCGAGAAGCCGCTGATCGCCAACCAGGTCGTGCGGCACAAGCTGGTCGAGATGCGCCGCCAGGTCGAGGTGGCGCGCACCTATACGCGCCGTGTGGCCGAGCAACACATCGCAGGAGAGAACGTCATCGCTGAGGCGTGCCTCGCCAAGCAGACCGCGTGCGACGCCGCGACCTACGTCTGCGACCAGGCGGTGCAGCTGCACGGCGGCACGGGCTACATGCACGGGACCGAGGTGGAGCGGCACTACCGCGACGCCCGGATCCTGCCGATCGGAGGAGGAGCGACCGAGGTGCTGACCGACCTCGCGGCGCGTTTGTTGGGGTATACCGCATGAGCACGACACGCGCTGGAACCCGCCCCGCCCTGGTCGAGCTCGTCGAGACCTCCGCAAGGGAGGCACTCGACCGTGGCCCGGCAGGAGCCACGGCTGCGGACATCTCGACAAGCTCGATGAGCGGTGGTCATCGATGATCAAGCTGTCGCGGCCGATGACCGGCGAGGTCTCCCTGCACATGGGTGCGCCGCCGGAGAAGGTGTGGGCGCTGGTCAGCGACGTGACCAGGATCGGGGAGTTCTCGCCGGAGACCTTCGAGGCGCGCTGGACCCGCGGTTCGACCGGACCCGAGGTCGGTGCGTCGTTCAAGGGGCACGTACGCCGCAACGGCGTCGGTCCGACGTACTGGTCGCCGTGCCAGGTCACCAAGTGCGTGCCCGACGAGGTCTTCGAGTTCGCGGTCGGCACCGACGAGGTGACGGTGAACAACTGGGGCTACCGGCTCGAGCCGTCGGGGACCGGGACCACCGTCACCGAGTACTTCCGGATCGAGCCGAAGCCATACATGCGGCTCTACTGGACTCTTCTCGGTCCGCTGCGCGGCCGCACCAACGAGCAGGGGATGCGGACGACGCTGGAGCGGATGAAGGCGGTGCTCGAGTCATGACCAACCGCGAGGCGATGCTCGAGAAGCTCGCCGACCTCGAGGCCGAGCACGCGAAGGCGGTGGCCGGCGGCGGGCCGAAGTACGTCGACCGCCACCACGACCGCGGCAAGCTGATGCCGCGCGAGCGGATCGAGCTGCTCATCGACGAGGGGTCGGCGTTCCTCGAGCTCTCCCCGCTCGCCGGTTGGGGGAGTGACTTCACCGTCGGCGCGTCGGTCGTCACCGGCATCGGCGTGATCGAGGGCGTCGAGTGCATGATCACGGCCAACGACCCGTCGGTGAAGGGCGGCGCCTCCAACCCGTGGACGGTCAAGAAGATCTTCCGGGCCTCCCAGATCGCGGAGGAGAACGGGCTGCCGACGGTCGCGCTGGTCGAGTCCGGCGGAGCCGACCTGCCGACCCAGAAGGAGATCTTCATCCCCGGCGGCAAGCTGTTCCGAGACATCACCCGCTCCTCGGCGGCGAAGCTGCCGACCGTCGCGCTGGTGTTCGGCAACTCGACCGCCGGTGGCGCCTACGTGCCCGGCATGTCCGACTACACGGTGATGGTCAAGCAGCAGGCCAAGGTGTTCCTCGGCGGCCCGCCGCTGGTGAAGATGGCCACCGGCGAGGAGTCCGACGACGAGTCGCTGGGTGGCGCCGAGATGCACGCGCGCGTGTCCGGCCTGGCCGACTACCTCGCCGAGGACGAGCGCGACGCGATCCGGATCGGGCGCCGCATCGTGGCCCGGCTCAACTGGCGCAAGGCATACGCCGCGCCCGACCCGGCGTCGTACGCCGAGCCGGACGCCGACCCCGAGGAGCTGCTCGACCTGATCCCGCAGGACCTCAAGGAGCCGTTCGACCCGCGCGAGGTGATCGCCCGCATCTGCGACGGCGTCTCGGACTCCAACGCGGTCGCCTTCGACGAGTTCAAGCCGCTCTACGGCACCTCGCTCGTCACCGGGTGGGCGAGGCTGCACGGCCGGCCGATCGGCATCCTCGCCAACGCGCAGGGCGTGCTGTTCAGCGAGGAGGCGCAGAAGGCGACCCAGTTCATCCAGCTCGCCAACCAGGTCGACACCCCGCTGCTGTTCCTGCACAACACCACCGGCTACATGGTCGGCGCGGAGTACGAGCAGGGCGGGATCATCAAGCACGGCGCGATGATGATCAACGCGGTCTCCAACTCCCGCGTGCCGCACCTGTCGGTGATCATGGGCGCGTCGTACGGCGCTGGCAACTACGGCATGAACGGCCGCGCGTACGACCCGCGCTTCCTGTTCACCTGGCCCTCGGCCAAGTCGGCAGTGATGGGCCCTGCCCAGCTGGCCGGCGTGCTGTCGATCGTCGCCCGACAGGCCGCCGAGGCGCGCGGTCAGGAGTACGACGACGACGCCGACAAGGGGATGCGCGAGTTCGTCGAGGCCTCGGTGGAGGAGCAGTCGCTGCCGTTCTTCCTCTCCGGGATGCTCTACGACGACGGCGTCATCGACCCGCGCGACACCCGAACGATCCTCGGCATCTGCCTGTCGGTGATCGAGAACAAGCCGTACGCCGGCACCGACCGGTTCGGGGTGTTCCGGCCATGAGCGAACGACGCCAGCCGGCGGCTCGGCAGGGTGGGCTGGGACCGGTGCACCGCCCGTCGAGCCTGTCGAGACGTCCGCAGGACGCGCTGGAACGTATCCACGACCGTTGCGAGGGTGCCCTCCTTGCGGTGATCTCGACAGGCTCGATCAGCTGTGGTCAGGCGGATGCCTCGTGATCACGAGACTGCTGGTCGCCAACCGCGCCGAGATCGCCTCGCGCGTCTTCCGCACCTGCCGCAGGCTCGGCATCGAGACCGTGGCGGTCCACTCCGACGCCGACGCGGGCCTGCCCTACGTCCGCGAGGCGGACCTCGCCGTCCGGCTCCCGGGCAGCACTCCCGCCGAGACCTACCTCGACATCGACGCGGTGCTCGCGGCCGCCAAGGCCGCGGGCGCGGACGCGATCCATCCCGGCTACGGCTTCCTCTCCGAGAACGCCGACTTCGCCCGGGCGGTCATCGGCGCCGGGCTCGTCTGGGTCGGGCCGGCTCCGGAGTCGATCGAGGCGATGGGCTCCAAGATCCGGGCCAAGGAGATCATGAGGGCGGCCGGCGTACCGGTGCTCGAAGCCCCCGACGAGCCGGGCGAGGAGGACCTGCCGCTGCTGGTCAAGGCCTCCGCCGGTGGCGGCGGCCGCGGGATGCGCGTCGTACGCCGCCTCGAGGAGCTGCCCGGCGAGCTCGCGGCGGCCGAGGCCGAGGCGGCGTCGGCGTTCGGGGACGGCACGGTGTTCGTCGAGCCGTACGTCGAGCGGGGCCGCCACGTCGAGGTCCAGGTGGTCGGCACGAGCGTCTACGGCGACCGCGACTGCTCGCTCCAGCGCCGCCACCAGAAGGTGGTGGAGGAGGCGCCCGCGCCCGGGCTGAGCGACGAGGTCCGAGAGGCGCTCCACGATGCCGCCCGGAAGGCGGCCGAGGCGATCGACTACCGCGGCGCGGGCACGGTCGAGTTCCTCTTCGACCCGGCCACCGAGCGGTTCTGGTTCCTGGAGATGAACACCCGGCTCCAGGTCGAGCACCCGGTGACCGAGCTGGTACACGACATCGACCTCGTCGCGATGCAGCTCGCGGCTGCGGAGGGTGCCGACGCTGCGGTGGTCTCGACAGGCTCGACCGGCGATGGCCATGCGATCGAGGTGCGGCTCTACGCCGAGGACCCGGCCGCCGGCGACCAGCCGCAGAGCGGCACGCTCACGCGCTTCGAGGTCCCGCTCGAGGAGGGCATCCGCGTCGACACCGGCTACGAGAGCGGCAGTGTGGTGTCGACGCACTACGACGCGATGCTCGCCAAGGTCGTCGCCCACGCGCCCACCCGCGAACAGGCGGCCCGCAAGCTCACCGGCGTGCTGTCGCGGGCGCGGATCCACGGTGTGCAGACCAACCGGGACCAGCTCGTGATGGTGCTGCGCGACGAGCGGTTCCTGGCCGGTGAGGTCTCCACCGCGTTCCTGTCGGAGGCTTCGCGGCTCGCTGCGCTCGCACCTCGGCCACCGACCGCGGCGCACGCGGCGGCGATCGCGCTGGCCGAGCGGGCCAGGGAGTCGAGGACCGTCCAGCAGGGCATCCCGGTGGCCTGGCGCAACGTCGTCTCCCAACCGCAGGTGACCGAGCTCGATGACGGCACCGAGGACGGCACGACCGTCGAGTGGTGGGGCGGCCGCGACGGGTACGTCCTGCCCGATGCTGCGGTGATCTCGACAGGCTCGATCGACGGTGGTTGCGAGATCGTCCTGGAGGAGGGCGGCGTCCGCACCACCTACGTCGCGATGGTCGAGGACGACCAGGTCTTCGTCGACTGGCCGGGCGGCCACGCGGCGTACCGGCGCAAGCCTCGCTTCGTCGACCCCGCCGACGTGGTCGCGAGCGGCAGCCTGCTGGCGCCGATGCCCGGCACCGTGGTCAGCGTGAACGTGGAGAAGGGCCAGAGTGTCGAGGCCGGCCAGCCGGTGCTGGTCCTCGAGGCGATGAAGATGCAGCACACCGTGCGCGCGCCGGATGCGGGCACGGTGACCCAGATCGACGTCGAGGTCGGCGGCCAGGTGGCGGCGGGTGCCGTCCTTGCGGTGGTCTCGACAAGCTCGACCAGCGAGGAGTGAGCAGGCGATGACCGTTGCGTTCAGCGAGTCCGAGGAGCGCCAGGCGCTGCGCAGGGAGGTGGCGAAGCTCGCGGGCAAGTACGGCCGCGAGTGGTTCACCGAGAAGGCGCGCTCGGGCGAGAAGACCACAGAGCTCTGGCTCGAGATCGGCAAGAACGGCTACCTCGGCATCAACATCCCCGAGGAGTACGGCGGCGGGGGCGGCGGCATCGGCGACATCGCCGCGGTCTGCGAGGAGCTGGCCGCGCAGGGCTGCCCGCTGCTGCTGATGGTGGTCAGCCCGGCGATCTGCGGGACGATCATCAGCCGCTACGGCACCGAAGAGCAGAAGCGGCGCTGGCTGCCCGGCATCTGCGACGGCACCTCGACGATGGCCTTCGCGATCACCGAGCCGGACGCCGGCACCAACACCCACAACATCACCACGACCGCCCGCCGCGACGGCGACGAGTGGGTGCTCAACGGCCGCAAGATCTACATCTCCGGCGTCGACGAGGCCGACCACGTCCTCGTCGTCGCGCGCACCGAGGACGCCCGGACCGGCAAGGTGAAGCCGGTGCTGTTCGTGGTGCCGACCGACAGCACCGGGTTCGAGTACCAGCCGATCCCGATGGAGATCGTCAGCCCCGAGCTGCAGTTCACCGTGTTCATGGACGACGTCCGGCTCCCTGCCGACGCGATCGTCGGCGACGAGGACGGCGGTCTCGTGCAGCTGTTCGCCGGGCTCAACCCGGAGAGGATCATGGCCGCGTCGTTCTCGACCGGGCTGGCCCGGTTCGCGCTGTCCCGCGCGGCGGCGTACGCCAAGGAGCGGACGGTGTTCAAGGAGCCGATCGGCTCCCACCAGGCCATCGCACACCCGCTCGCCCAGTCCTACATCGAGACCGAGATGGCGCGGCTGATGACCCAGAAGGCCGCCGCCCTCTACGACGCCGGCGACGACATGGGAGCCGGCGAGGCCGCGAACATGGCGAAGTACGCCGCCGCCGAGGCCGCGTGCAACGCCGCCGACCGTGCCGTGCAGACCCACGGCGGCAACGGGATCACCCAGGAGTACGGCATGGCCGGGCTGCTGGTCGCCACCCGCGCCGGCCGGATCGCCCCGGTCAGCCGGGAGATGATCCTCAACTTCGTGGCCATGCACTCCCTGGGGCTGCCCAAGTCCTACTGACGGGCGGTGCCCACCGGCTCACGCGGTCACCTTCGGGCCGTACTTCCATCCGTGCCGGACCTCGCCGTCGCGGCGGGCGTCGTCCTCGTACACCCGGCTGTCGGTGATCACGGTGAGCCCGTTGGCGACCCGCACCCAGGCCGGGTTGCCCAGGCACGACGCGGGGACCTTGAGCTTCACCGTGGCCTTGACCCGGTCGGTCACTGCCGTTGCGCATCCCGGCTGGTTGCCGAGCGGGTCGATGAGCTGGAAGCTCCCGATGGTCTTCCCGGCCGGGATGGTGAGGTAGCCGATCCAGCTGCCGTCCTCGTGGTCGGTGGAGGTCTTCAGCAGCCACTGGAAGTCCTGCTCCCCGGTGAGGTCGATGCTCCGGTAGGTCGTGGGGATGACCAGGCGCTTGCCGAGGACGACCGTGGTGCGCGTGATGTCGCCCGCCCGGCGGGCCGGCTCGGCCCTTGTCGGCAGGTCGTCGGTGTACTTCGGTCCGCTGAGCACGTCGCGCCGCGCATCACGCGCGTCCTCGGACGCGGCGGACGCGGGAGCGGCCAGGCCGAGCACCATGATGGTCCCCGCGAGCAGGTACGCCGCCGCCGTGGGCCACGCGACCGGGCTCGAGGACATGGTCGGGAGGCTAGTGGCACCGCTCGGGGTCGTGGCAGACCTGGACCGGCCATTGACACAGTCGACGGCCATCTGCCGCGCGATGGCGACCGAGGGTCCAGCTGTTCGAGACGGGCCGGACGGGGTGCTGAGCACGGTCCGAAGAGGTGGTGCCCAATAGCCTGTCGTCGTGGGCTTCGTCGACAGGCTCGACCGGACGCAGCGGAAACGGTCGTTCCTGGGGTTCCCCATCGCGACCATCTTCAAGTTCATCGATGACCAGGGTCCCTACCTGGCAGCGATCATCAGCTTCTACGCGTTGCTCGCGATCTTCCCGCTGCTGCTGCTCTCGGTGACGATCCTGGGTTTCATCCTCCAGGGCAACCCGGACCTCCAGGAGCAGGTGATCGACTCTGCGCTGGGCACCTTCCCGATCATCGGAAACGAGCTGGGGCGACCGGATCGGCTGCAGGGCTCGAGCACCACGATCGTGGTCGGTGTCCTCACCGCGATCTACGGTTCACTCGGCCTCGGCCAGGCGCTGCAGAACGCCCTCAACGTGGCGTGGTCGGTGCCGCGCAACAAGCGCCCCAACCCGCTGCTCCTCCGGTTGAAGAGCCTGGCGCTGCTCACCCTGGTCGGTGCGTCGGTCCTGGCGATCACGATCATCTCGACCCTCGGCAACGAGACGGAGGTGTTCGGGCCGCGGCTCGACCTCACCCTGCGCTGGGTGGTCCGCGGCGTCACGGTGCTGCTGATCGGCCTGCTGCTGCTCATCGTGTTCCGCCTCGCCGCCGCCCGCCGCCACCACCAGGGCCGCGCGTGGCCGGGGGCCTTCACGGTCGCGGTGTTGTGGCAGGCGCTGCAGTACTTCGGGACCGTGTACACCACCGGAGTCATCAGGCAGACCGAGGGCATGAACGCCGCGTTCGCCATCGTGCTGGGGATGATCGGGATCATCTACTTCGCGGCGCTCATCGGGGTCGTCGGCATGCAGGTCAACGTCGTCCTGGCCCGAAAGCTCTGGCCCCGCTCGATCCGCTCCCTCTTCGTCGACCGCGGCGAGCTCACCGACGCGGACCGCCGCGCCTACGCGGGCTACGTCCGGGCCCAGCAGCACAAGGGCGCCGAGAAGGTCGAGGTCACCTTCATCGACCCGGAGACCGGGGAGCAGCACGTGGTCGAGGACCACGGCCCGGTGGGCAGGCGCAGGCGGTAGCCCCGCCGGCCCGGTGGTGTCGGGCACGCCGCGCCGACGTCAGGAGACCGGCAGGTCCAGGAACGCCGTGCCTCGCTTCACCAGCTCGTTGGCGATGATCATCCGCTGGATCTCCGAGGTGCCCTCCCAGATCCGGTCGACGCGGACCTCGCGGTACATCCGCTCGACCGGGTAGGAGCGGTCGTAGCCGCGGCCGCCGAAGATCTGCAGGCAGCGGTCGACCACCCGGCCGGCCGCCTCGCTGGCCGACAGCTTGGCGATCGACGCCTTGGCGTGCAGCGTCTTGCGGTCGACTCCGTGGTCGGCCTCCCACGCGACCTGGTGGGTGTAGGACCGGTTGACCGCGATGTCGACCGCGCAGTCGGCCAGCATCGCCTGGACCATCTGGAAGCTCGCGATCGGCGTACCGAACTGCTCCCGCGAGACCGCCCAGTCCCGGGCCAGCGACAGCGCCCGCTCGGCGACGCCGACGGTGCGCGCGGCGATCATCAGCCGCTCGTCGGTGAACCAGTCCTTGGTCAGCTCGAAGCCCTGACCGACCTCGCCGAGCACCGCGTCGTGCGGGACGAAGACGTCCTCGAAGACGAACTCCGGGTGGCCGTTCACCGCGGAGTGCATGAACTGCGGGGTCCGGCTGATCTGTACGCCGGGGGTGTCCTTGTCGACGAAGAACAGCGTCGACTCGTTGTCCGGCAGGACGTTGGCCTGCACGAGCAGGAAGTCGGCCACGTCGCCGCAGGTGACGAACCACTTCTCGCCGTTCAGCCGCCAGCCGCCCTCGACCGGGGTGGCGGTGGTCCGGATCGCGCCGGCGTCCGAGCCGGCCTCCGGCTCGGTCGTCGCGAAGGCGTCGAACCGCTCGCCGCGCAGGATCGGCAGCAGGTAGCGCTCCCGCTGCTCGGGTGCGGCCTTGGCCAGCACGTTGGAGGGGCGCCACGGGATGTCCCAGAGGCAGTTGGTGACCTTGCCGAGCTCCTCTTCGACGATCACCTGCTCGAGCAGGGTCAGCCCGGCGCCGCCCCACTCCTTCGGCATGTTGATGCCGTAGACGCCGGCCTCCATCGCGGCCCGGGTGAGCTTGTGGACCGTCTCGGCCGGCAGCGGGCCTCCGGCCCGCTCGGCCTCGTCCTCGTAGGTCATCAGGAGCCCGGCGTACGCCGCGGCGCGGGCCTTCAGCTCCAGCTGCTCGGGCGTGTAGGCGAAGTCCACGGGTCCTCCCTCGGTGACGGTCAGTGGGTGACGATGCGGGCGTCGAGCGCGACGGCGCCGGACGGGGTGAGGAGCAGCGGGTTGATCTCGAGCTCGGCGACCTCGGGGTGGGCCGCGGCGAGCCGGCTCACCGCGGCGACCGCGCGGGCGGCGGAGGAGATCGCGAGCGCCGGCCGGCCCCGGTGCTCGCCGAACAGGGCCGCGGCCCGGAGCCGGCGCAGCATCCGCTCCGCCTCGGCGGCGTCGACCGGGGCGAGCGCGACCTGCACGTCACCGAGCACCTCGGTGGCGGTGCCGCCCAGGCCGACCAGCACGGTCGGGCCGAAGCGCACGTCCCACCGGGCGCCGACGATCAGCTCGACGCCACCGTCCAGGTCGGCCATCTCCTCGACCGAGAACGCCGGGGGCGCGAGCCGCTCGGACAGCTGTGCGTAGGCGAGGTAGAGCGCCTCGCGGTCGGGCAGCCCGACCACGACCCCGCCGGCGTCCGACTTGTGCAGCAGCCCGAGCGCCTTCAGGACGTACGGCGGCCGCAGCTCCTGGGCGGCCTCGTGGAGCTCCGCCGCCGAGCGGATCTCGCGGGCGGCCACGAACGGGACTCCCGCCGCGGCGATGGCCGCGCGCGACGAGGTGTAGTCGACGGCCGTGACCGGCGCGGCCGGCGCGGGCAGCGCCAGCACCGACGCGGACCGCGGGTCCACCGCGGTGGCCGCCAGCGCGGCCACGGCGTCCTCGACGGCTCCGAAGACCGGCACCCCGGCCTCGGCCAGGATCCGGCAGGCCGGTGACTCCGGGAACATCGACTGCACGGCGACCGGCTTGTGCCCCGCGGCGTCGACGCTGATCTGCTTGGCCGCCGCGCACTCGGCCGGGCCGAGCCCGGTGAGGCCGTCCTGGCCGCTGGAGTAGCCGCCGAAGTAGCCGGTCACCAAGATCGCGTCGACGTCGTCGGCACGCTGCAGTGCGGCGAACGCGCGGGCGTAGGACTGCGGGTCCATCTCACCGGCGCCGGCCAGGTCCACGGGGTTGGTCACGCTGGACTGGCTCCAGAGCACCTCGGCCAGCGTGGCCTGCGTGGCGGGTCCGAGGGCGGGCACCTGCAGCCCCGCGCCCTCGAGCACGTCACAGGCGATGACGCCGTGGCCGCCGCCGTCGGTCAGCACCGCGACCCGGGGGCCGCGTGGCTGCGCGTGCTGGCGCAACGCCATCAGCACGTCGGCCAGCTCGCGCGGCGTCCGCACCTGGATCGCGCCCGCGGCTCGGCAGCCGGCCGCGACCACCGCGGCGTCGCTGGTCAGCGACCCGGTATGCGACCGGGCGCCCCGGGCACCGGCGCTGCTGGCACCGGCGGCGAGCACGACGACCGGCGTACCGGCCTCCACCGCGGCCGCGGTGGCGCGGACGAACCCCCGGCCGTCGCGGACGTCCTCGACGTAGACGGCGACCGCCTCGGTGTGCTCGTCGGCCGCACAGGCCTCGATCAGCTCGACCAGGCCGACGTCGGCCTGGTTGCCCAGCGAGACGAACCTCGAGATCCCGAGCCCGCGCTCGCCGAAGAGCCGGTCCACCTCGATCGCGAGGTTGCCGCTCTGGCTGAGCAGCGCGACGCCACCCGGGCGGAAGGTGTTGGACGAGAGGTAGGTCGCGGTGTGGTTGTCGACGATGCCGAGGCAGTTCGGTCCGACCAGGACTGCGCCGGCCTCGCGCACCCGCCGGATCAGCGCGTCCTGCCGTGCCCGGCCCTCCTCGCCGGACTCACCGAGCCCCGCGGTGATGACCACGATGGCGCGGGCACCCTGCGCCAGCACGTCGTCGACGGCCTCCTCGAGGCCGAGCTCGGGCACCGTGATGACCGCGAGGTCGACCGGACGATCCAGCTCACCGACCGAGGCGACGACCTGCTGGCCGAGCACCTCGCCGCCGCGCCGGTTGACCAGGGTGATCGTGTGCCGGTCGGCGCCGCGCAGCGCCTGGAGCGCGACCGCGTTGCCCCACTTGGACGGGTCGGCACTGGCCCCGACGACGACGATGTGACCGGGGTCGAAGAGCGCAGAGAGGTCGCGGATAGCGTGCGAGCACGTGGAACTGTTCATCTAGGTCACCTTGAGGGCGGCAACAGAGCACACGGAGGCAGCCTCTCGCGCCCGGCCCTGCTGGTCACCTGTCACCTCGCCGTCGCCGAGCTGGCCGGCGTACCCCCAGCCGTCGAGGTCGAGGCTCCGGGGCGAGGCTCACCACGCCCTCCCGCCGGCCTTGCGTCCGTGCATGTCATCTCCCGATCGCGGTGGCCCATCCCTTGACAGCGAGGGGCCGTGTCGGCAAAGTAACAGACTAATCAGTTAGTCAGCCAGAGTGAGTGCGGACGACGACCGTGACCGCCACCCGCGACGACCGCGGCGAGCCGGCGCCGGCCCACCCGCCCTCCGACGAACAGTGAGAATGACGCATGCCCGCTGACACCCAGCCCCGCAACAGCAAGCAGGGCGGCAGGCGCACCCGCGCCGCGATCGCCGCCCAGACCCGCGAGGCGATCCTCAACGCGGCCTGCGACGTGATCGCCGAGACCGGCTTCGAGAACATCCGGATGCGGATGGTCGCCGAGCGGGCCGGGGTCTCCACGGCGGCGCTGCACTACCACTTCGACACCCGCGACCAGCTGTTCGCGGCGGCGCTCCACTACTCCTTCGGCAGCACCGGAGCCGACGTCTACGAGGCCAGGGGAGACGACGACACCGCGACCGCGCGCCTGGTCCGCATCATCAACGCCTCGCTCCCGATGACGGTGAGCCTGCGGCGTGAGTGGGCGCTGTGGCAGGAGCTCTGGTGCCGGGCCGGCCGTGACCGCGAGTCGCGCACGCTGGCCGTCGACCTCTACAAGGCGCACACGGGCTGGATCGAGGAGACCCTCGACGACGGCATCGCGTCGGGTGAGTTCCAGCCGTGCGACACCGCCGCCCACGCCCAGCTCATCAACGCCCTGTGCGACGGCTTCGGTGTCCAGCTGATGATCGGCACCCCGGCGGTCACGCTCGACAGCGCCCGGGCGGCGATCTGGGCGCTGGCGACCGAGCCGCTCGGTGTCACCACGTCGTTCCCGGAGGACCGCCGACGGTGACCCGCGCCCGGATGTCCTCCGGCGACCTGGCCGCGGTGGTCTGGGACGCCGACACCTGTGCGACCACTCCCCTCGTCCTCCACTGACCCGTCCCTCGCCCACCCAGGAGCCCATGCCATGTCCCACGACATCGTCGTCATCGGCGCCGGCCTGGCCGGCCTCGCCGCCGCGCGTGACCTCGCCCGCGGCGGTGCCGACGTGGTCGTGCTCGAGGCCCGGCCCCGCGTCGGCGGCCGCGTCGAGCAGGTCGTCCTCGACGACGGCCGCTTGGTGCAGCTCGGCGGTGAGGTCATCGGCAACGCGCACACCGCCTACCAGCAGCTGGTCGCCGAGCTCGGGCTCACGCTCGTGCCGAGCTACGTGGCCGAGCCGGGTGAGCTCACCTGGATCCTCAGCGACGGCATCCATGTCGGCGAGCGGCCCACGTGGTTCTCGGACGACGACCACGCGAGCATGGCCCGGGTCGAGTCGTCGTTCGCCGAGCTGGCTCGCACCGTCGACCCGGACGACCCGTGGGCCCACCCGGACGCGGCCCGGCTCGACGACACGTCGGTGACGCGCTGGCTTCGCGAGGTCGGCGCGACCCCGAACGTCATCCGCGCCCTCGAGGCGGGGCAGCTCGCGCTCAGCGCGGGGGCCTACGAGCGCACGTCGCTGCTGTCGCAGCTGCGCAAGGCGGCGGTCACGTCGACCAAGGGCCTCTACGCCTACGACGAGTGGGAGAACCTGCGCGTGGCCGAGGGGTCGGCGACCGTCGCGCTGCGGCTGGCCGAGGAGCTCGGTGACCGGGTGCGGCTCAGTGTGCCGGTGCGGTCGGTCGAGGTGGGCACCGACGGCTGCGCGGTGCAGCTGGACGGTGGCGAGCTGATCTCCGGGAGCGCTGTGGTCTGCGCGGTCCCGGCCGGTCCGCTGCGCGACATCGACGTCGAGGGGGTCTCCGACGAACGCCTCGAGTCGCTGCACCGGCAGCGGCACGCCCTTGCCGCCAAGTTCGTGGCGGCGTACGCCCGGCCGTTCTGGCGCGACAACGGCCAGAACGGGCTGACCGAGTCCGAGGGCATCCTGGGCTCGTCGTGGCCGCAGTGCGAGGGCGTCCTGTCCTGCCTGGTGCCGCCGGAGCGGATCGCGGCGTACCTCTCGACCGACCCGCGGTTCCGCGAGCAGGAGGCGCTGGCCGAGCTCGCCTCGTGGTTCGGCCAGGAGGCGCTGGCGCCGGTGGCCACCTTCGAGCGGCTGTGGGGCACCAACCCGTGGACGCAGGGCTACGTCACCCAGTGGCACCCCGGCGACGTCCTGCGGGTCGGGCCGCTGCACGGCACGCACGAGCCGCCGTTCTACGTCTGCGGCTCCGACCAGTGGGTCGCCGGCTACATGGAGGGCGCGGTGCGTACCGGCCGCGCCGCCGCGGCCGAGGCGCTGACCCGCGGGTAGCTCCCCACCGCCGCTGGTCGAGCCTGTCGAGACCCCCGCGGCCCGGGCTGGGAGCCGACGCTGCGGGCATCTCGACGAGCTCGATGGGCGGTCGCCCGGCCACCGCGGACGCATCCGCCCTCCCATCCGGCTGGTCGAGCCTGTCGAGACCCCCGCGGCCCGGGCTGGGAGCCGACCCCGCGGGCATCTCGACAGGCTCGATGAGCGGTCGCCCGGCTCACGGAGACCGCGCAGGAGGGTCGACCGGTCCGACGCGCGAGCGTTGGGAGGTCGCTCACGCGTCGACCCGCCCGCCGTGCTGGGCTAGCGTGCACCCGCGGGAGGAAGGGGGTGGACGACAGTGCTGTCGGACATCGAGATCGCGAACGCCGCCACGCTGAGGCCGATCAGAGAGGTCGCCGAACAGACCCTCGGCATCGCCGCGGAGCACCTGGAGCCCTACGGCCACTTCAAGGCGAAGGTCGACATCGCCTACCTGGCCTCGCTCGCCGACCGTCCGCTCGGCCGGCTCGTCCTGGTGACCGCGCTGTCACCGACGCCGCCCGGGGAGGGCAAGACGACGACCACGGTCGGGCTCACCGATGCGCTGCACGGGCTGGGCCGGCGTACGGTCGCCTGCCTGCGCGAGCCGTCCATGGGGCCGGTGTTCGGCATGAAGGGCGGCGCGGCCGGAGGTGGCTACAGCCAGGTGGTGCCGATGACCGACATCAACCTGCACTTCACCGGTGACTTCGCGGCCATCGCCGCCGCCAACAACCTGCTTGCCGCGCTGATCGACAACCACGTCCACCACGGCAACGAGCTCGACATCGACGTCCGTAGCGTCACGTGGAAGCGCGTGCTCGACGTCAACGACCGCGCGCTGCGCCAGGTGACCGTCGCGCTCGGCGGCCACGCCAACGGCTTCCCGCGCGAGGACGGCTTCGACATCGTGGTCGCCTCGGAGCTGATGGCGATCTTCTGCCTCACCGAGTCGTGGGCCGACCTCAAGCGACGCATCGGCGACATCGTCATCGGCTACGCGCGGGCGGGCCAGCCGGTGACCGCACGCGAGCTCGGTGCCGACGGTGCGATGGCGGCCCTGCTCCGCGACGCCCTCGCGCCGAACCTGGTGCAGACGCTCGAGGGTGCTCCGGCGTTCGTGCACGGCGGTCCGTTCGCCAACATCGCGCACGGCTGCAGCTCGGTGATGGCCACCCGCGCCGGCCTGCGGCTGGCCGACATCGTGGTCACCGAAGCGGGGTTCGGGGCCGACCTCGGCGCGGAGAAGTTCGTCGACATCAAGTGCCGCAAGTCCGGGCTGCGGCCCGACGTCGCGGTGGTCGTCGCGACGGTGCGGGCACTGAAGTACCACGGCGGGGTCGCGCTCGCCGACCTCGCCACCGAGGACCTCGGCGCCGTCGAGGCGGGGATGGTGAACCTGCGCCGGCACCTGGACAACGTCCGTGACGTCTACGGCATCCCGTGCGTGGTCGCGGTCAACCGGTTCCCGACCGACACCGACCTCGAGGTGGCGAAGGTCGTCGAGCTTGTCGAGTCGGCCGGCGTCAGCGCGTTCCCGGCGAGCCACTTCGCCGATGGCGGCGTCGGTGCCCAGGACCTCGCCAAGGGTGTGCTGCAGGTCCTCGACGAGCCCTCGCCATACTCGTTCTCCTTCACCTACCCCGACGACCTGTCCCTGACCCAGAAGGTCGAGGCGATCGCGACCCGGCTGTACGGCGCCGGGCTGGTCACCTGGGACGCGCGGGCCCGGCGGCGGCTGCTGCGCATCGAGCGGGACGGGTACGGCGAGCTGCCGGTGTGCGTCGCGAAGACGCAGTACTCCTTCTCGACCGACCCGACTCTCGTCGGAGCCCCCTCCGGTCACGAGCTGCACGTCCGCGAGGTCCGGCTCTCGGCCGGGGCCGGCTTCGTCGTGGTGGTCTGCGGCGACATGATGACGATGCCCGGGCTCCCCAAGGACCCGTCGGCGTCGCGGATCGACCTGGCCGACGACGGGACGATCCTGGGCCTGTCCTGACCGAACCGGGCGCCGGATCGTGGGATCCTTGACACCGTGACGACCTCTGATCCCGAACGCCAGGACCCGCCGGCCGACCCGAAGCCCGACGAACCGACCCCCGACGACCCGAAGGACGACCCGGGTCCCGACGAGCGCCCTCTGCACGACTCCAGCCGGGGTGGCTGACCCGGGGAAACGGCTGACCGAGCACAACCTCGTCGCCCCAAGGCTGCGCGGCACGGTCCTGCACGTCACCGGATCGGGTCCGTCGACCCCCGAGGGCGGTGAGTCGCAGGACCCCGAGACGCCCGGCCCACCGGTCTCGACGGCGTAGCGTTCGAGCGTGGGCGTGGTCGGCGACTATCTCAGCACCATCGACTCCCCGGACCGCGTGGCTCTGGAGCGGGTCTACGCCATCGCCCGTGACGTCGTCCCGGAGGCCGAGGAGGGCATGAGCTACGGGATGGCGGCGCTGCTCCACCGGGGCAAGGGGCTGGTCGCGACGGTGCGCGCGAAGAGGTTCCTGTCGCTCTACCCCTACAGCGGCGCGGTCATCGCGTCGGTGTCGGCCGCGCTCGGCGACTTCGAGACCACCCCCGGCAGCGTCCACTACTCGGCCGACCACCCGCTGCCCGACGCCGTTCTGCGGCGCATCGTCGAGGCCCGCCGCGACGAGATCGACGCGAAGGCGCGCTGACTCCACGCCCGATGGGATGAACCATCGCGGGCCGCAGCCCGTGTCTACGGGTGGCCCAGGCAGGCTGGACCGGCGAGACGAACGGAGATCACCATGAGAGTGCGGGCGTTGGGGGCCGCGGGGGTGCTCGTGTCGGGGGCTGTGCACTTCAAGATGTACTTCGACTGGGCACACGACAACAACAAGATCGGTCCCGCGTTCCTGCTGAACGCCGGCGCCGGGCTGGTGATCGCCGTGCTCCTGATGACCTGGCGGCACTGGATCCCACCGCTGCTGGCCGTGGGGTTCGGCGTGTCCACGCTCGCGGCGTTCGTCACGGCCGCGACCGTGGGCCTTTTCGGGGTCTCGGAGCACTGGGCCGGGTGGGCCGTCTGGACGGCAGCCGCGGCGGAGCTCATGGCCATCGTGGCAGGCGTGCTGGTCCTGTGGCAGGAGTACCGGCCCGGACGTCGGCCGGTCACGACGTCCCCGACCGCGGTGACCCACTGAGGCAGGCGCTCGAATCGCCGGCCGTCAGGACCCAGGCCGCCACTCGCGCCTGAGCAGCCCGTAGACCCACGAGTCCGACACCTCGCCGTTCACCACGCAGTCCTCCCGCAACGTCCCCTCCCGGACGAAGCCGAGCTTCTCCAGGACGCGGGCAGATGCCAGGTTGCGGGTGTCGGCCTCGGCCTGGACCCGGTTCAGGTCCAGGGTGTCGAACGCCCACCGCAGCAGGGCGTGCGCGGCTTCGGTCGCGTAGCCGTGGCCCCACGCCGTCTCGGCGTAGCAGTAGGCGAGTGCTGCGCTGCGGAAGTCCGGGTTCCACCGGGTCAGGCTGCACCAGCCGAGGAACGCTCCGTCGGAGGCCTGCTCCACCACCGTCCGCGCGCCGCTGCCGTCCGCGGCCAGCTGCCGGCTCGTCGCGATGAACCTCTCGGCTCGCGCTCGTTCGGTCCACGCAGGCGCGTCCCAGTAGCGCAGCACGGGTGCGCTGCTGTGCATCGCGAAGAGGGGGTCGGCGTCCGCGTCGGTGACGGGGCGCAGCCTGAGACGGTCGGTCTCCAGGGTGGGGGTGGGCAGGGACACCCGGGCATGGTGCCGTGCGACGACGACCGCCGCACAACCGTTTTCCTCGTCGTGGCGGTCCCGACCCGTCGGTCTCGCCGGCGGTGCCCACTAGGCTCGCGTGGCCGGGCCGTGCGGACGGGCCATGGGGACGGCGGTGGCTCCGAGGCGATCCAGGGTGGCGAGATGAGCGGTAGCAGCACGCGGTCGATCACGTTCCGGGCGAAGCCGCCGGAGGTCTTCGCAGCGCTCCGGGAGGCGGCTCGGCGCACCGGGTTCCAGTTCCTCTCCGGCGACGTCGACAGCGGGACCGCGGTGTTCACCTCGGGGCGGTTCGTGCTGGGCTCGGGCGAGAAGGTCACCGCCCGGATCAGGCAGGGACCGCCCGGGACCGTCGAGGTCACGCTGTCCTCGGACCTGAAGTTCGGCATCGTCGGCTGGTCGGGGCGACGCGGCGCCGGCGCGGACCGTTTCGCCGAGGCGCTGAGCGGGCTGCTTCCGCACGCCTGACCCTCGGCTCAGGTCAGCCGAGCATCCTGTCGCGGAGCCGGTCCAGGGTCGCCGGACCGAGGCCGAGGCCGTCACGCAGGTAGCCGAGCCGGTCGCCGTACGCCGCGGAGACGGCGTCGTACCCGGCCTGCAGGTAGTCGGCGTCGGCGACCATCACCCGCTCGTAGACGTCGATCTTGTCCGCACCGAGGTGCTCGCGGACCAGGCCGAGGTACTTCTCGCGGGTCGCCGAGGAGAAGGAGTTGGTGAGCAGGTAGTCCTCGAGGATCGTCGCGTCGTCGACCCCGGCGAGGTGCAGCAGGAGCGCCGCGGCCCAGCCGGTGCGGTCCTTGCCGGCTGTGCAGTGGAACAGCACCGGCCCCTCGGCCGCGGTGAGCTCGGCGAACAGCGTCGCGAACGCCGCCCGCGCGCCCTCGATCTCCACGAACCCGCGGTAGACCCGCAGCATGACCTCGTGGGCGGTCGCCCGGTCGGCGAGGTCGCTCACCGCCGTCATCGGGATGCCCTTGACCTCGAGGTGCCGCCACGCCGCGCCGGGCACCTCGACGTCCGGGTGCGCCTCGACCTCGTGGTCGGTGCGCAGGTCGTAGATCGCGCCGACCCCCAGCCGGGTCAACGACTCGACATCGGCGTGCGAGAGCTGCAGCTCGTTGGAGCGGTAGGCCACACCACGCCGCAGTGGCCGCCCGTCCGCGGCGACGTACGCCGTGTCCGGGCCGCTCAGGTCGCGGAAGTTGTCGGCCGATGCGAGGCGGACCAGCTCCTCACCCAGCGACGCATCGGACACGACGCACACCCTAGGGAGAGGGAGTGAACGACCAGCCGACGGGCCAGGCACCACCACCCGGACGGGCCACAGACACAGGACCGCGAGCTCGGTCACACTTCCGCGATGACGTTGGACATGCTGGTGGTGATCGTCGCTGCCTTCGGCGTGTGGATCTACGCCCTCATCGACGTGCTCGAGCCCCGCGACGCCGAGGCCCGGACCCTCACCGCGGGCGCCTGGACACCCGTGGTGTTCTTCGGCTTCGCACCCGGAGCCATCGCCTGGCTGGTCGTGGGCCGGCCGTCGAGCGGTGCCCCACGGCAGTACGACCACGACGACCTCGCCGACGGCCTCGACACCGAGTCGCTCGAATCCTTCCGCGCCCGGCTCCGCGTCCGGGCCGAGGAGCAGCGGAGGCGGTACGCCGAGCAGCGGCGCCCGCTCGAGGACGACTCCCTCTAGCCCTGGGGCCTTCCGGCCCCTCGAGCCGAAGATGTGGGAACTCGACCCCACGGTGGCTGAGCTGCGAGGCGCCCCAGCGCCGAGCCTCGAAGCCTGGTGAGCCGGGCTGGGGCTCGCCCGGGTGCCTTCGCTGCGGAGGTCTCGACAGGCTCGACCAGCGGCGGGCCAGCGGGTGCCTACCCTGCGGAGGTCTCGACAGGCTCGACCGGCGGCGGGCCAGCACGGTGGCTGAGGTGCGAGGCGCCCCCGGCGCCGAGCCTCGAAGCCTGGTGACGCGGGGCTGGGACTCGCCCGGGTGCCTTCGCTGCGGTGGTCTCGACAGGCTCGACCGGCGGGGCCACCGACGGGGCCAGTAGGTGCTTTCCTGCGGAGGTCTCGACTGGCTCGACCAGCGGCGTGAGGAGCTGGGTCACCGCAGCGGCACGAACCGGTAGCCGCCGTGCTCGCTGATCTCGGTCCCGACGTCGGTGCGGTCGACCCGCAGCATGACGCCGTTCACGGGGATGACCATCCGGCCGCCGACGACGACCTGGTCGACCAGCTCCTGGGGGAGCGAGCGTGGCTCCGCGGAGACCAGCACCCGGTCGTACGGCGCACCGTCGGGCCAGCCGAGGACGCTGGTGAGCGCCTGCTCGATCCGGGCCCAGGGCCGCGCGACGCGAGCCAGGTTGGCGCGGCCGAACTCCACCAGCGTCGGCTCCAGCTCGACTCCGACCACCTCGCCCGTGGGACCGGTCAGGTGTGCCAGGAGCGCCGTCGTCCAGCCCGAGCCGGCGCCCACGTCGAGGACCCGGTCGCCGGGCCGTACGTCGAGCAGCCGCAACATCGCCTCCACGGTCCGCGGCTGGGAGTTGGTCTGGCCGCGGCCGATCTGGATCGGACCGTCGTACGCCGCCCGCCCGCGCGCCAGCCGGGGCAGGAACCAGGACCGCGGGGTCGCCGTGAACGCGGCGGAGACCGAGTCCTCCATCCGCTGAGTCTGGCAACCCCAGGGGACCGACACCACCCATGTGGACCAGAGACAGCCGACCTTGACGTCGTGAACACTGCCGCCGTGATCAAGCTGGAGGGACTCCTCGCGGTGGCGTTGTTCTGCGCGTGGGTCTACACGCTGGTCGACGTGGCCCAGACACCGGAGGCCGAGGTCCGCAACCTCAACAAGGGCGCGTGGATCGTCATCGTCCTGTTCTTCTCGCTCGCGGGCATCGTCGGGTGGTTCGTCTTCGGCCGGCCGGATCACCGGCCGCGTGCCGTGCCGGCCTACGAGCGCGGCCAGCCGTCGTTCCCGGAGTACGACCGCCCCGGCCGCGCGGCGGCCGTCGACCCGGAGAAGGACGAGGCGTTCCTCGAGCAGGTGCGGGCCCGGGCCGAGCAGCAGCGGAAGCGCTATGAGGAGCAGCAGAAGCGCGAGCAGGAAGAAAAGTAGCCTTCCTTTACCTCTTGCTCCCGGCGCGCCCGGGTCGTAAAGGAAGCCGGCTTTACGACCGTCAGCCGCGCTGCCGCACACCCAGCCAGGTCAGGACCGCCAGCACCCGCCGGTGCTCCTCACCGGTCTCGTGCAGCCCGAGCTTCTGCATGATGCTGGCGATGTGGGTCTCGACCGTGCGGTCGGTGAGGAAGAGCCGGCGCGCGATGCCGACGTTGTTGCGGCCCTCGGCCATCAGGGAGAGGACCTCACGCTCGCGCGGAGTCAGGGTCGCCAACGGGTCGTCGTCGCGGCGCGGGCCGAGCAGCGTCGCCACCACCTCGGGGTCGAGCGCCGACCCTCCGGCCGCCACCCGGCGCAGGGAGTCCATGAAGTCGTCGACCTCGAAGACCCGGTCCTTGAGCAGGTAGCCGACCCGGCCCCCGGAGACGAGCTCGACGGAGTGCCTGGTCTCGACGTGCTGCGATAGCAGCACGATCGCGAGGTCCGGGTCGCGGCTACGCAGCTCCTTGGCGGCACGCGCGCCGTCGTCGGTCCCGTCCGGTGGCATCCGCACGTCGACGATCGCGAGGTCCGGCCTCTGCCGCTCGACCTCCTCGACCAGGGCGGTGGCGTCGCCGGCTTTGCCGACCACCTCGTGGCCGGCGTCCTCGAGCAGCCGGGCCAGCCCCTCGCGGAACAGGGCCGAGTCCTCGCCGATCACGATGCGCACGGCGGTCCCTGGACGCGGTCGACCTGGCCGACCAGGCCGAGGGAGGGCGTCTCGTCCGGGCGAGGTAGCGACGGCTCGAGGGGGAGCGCCGCCTCGACCTCGGTGCCGTGCCCGACCGGGCTGGCTACGCGCAGCGAGCCGCCCAGGGCGGCCACTCGGTCGGCCAGCCCCGACCCCAGCCCCAGCCGGGCGCCGCCGCACCCGTTGTCGCCCACCCGGACGAACAGACGGCCGTTGCGTCGCTCGACGTGCAGCTCGATCCGGGTCGCCTCGGAGTGCTTGACGGCGTTGGCGATCGCCTCGCTCGCCACGAAGTACGCCGTCGTGGCCACGGCGTCGGGCAGCGGCCCGTCGTCCACATCCATGTCGACCGTCATCGGCAGGCTGCGCACCAGGTTGGAGAGCGCAGCCGGCAGTCCGTCGTCGAGGCTGCCCGGCCGCAGGCCGTGGGCGATCTGCCGCAGCTCGGCCACCGCCGTCCCCAGCTCGGCCACGCTCTCGTCGAGAAGCTCGTCGAGGTCGACGGTGCCGTCACCGAGGTGGCGCTGGGCCAGCCGCAGCTGCATCCCGAGCGACACCAGCCGCTGCTGGGCGCCGTCGTGGAGGTCGCGCTCCATCTTGCGGCGTTCCTCGTAGCCGATCTCGACCAGCCGGGTGCGGCTGGACTGCGCCTCCCGCAGGGCCTGTGCCACCTCCGCACGGAGCCGCACCACCTCGACCAGGGTGCTGCTGCGGTCGGCGACCTCGCGGAGCAGCTCGGGGGAGGCCGGGCCGCCGCCGGGCACGAGCACGCCGGTCGGCTCGCCGTCCTGCTGGACCAGGACGCCGTCGGCGGGCACCGGCTCTCCCGAGGTGTCGAGGAACGTGTCCGAGCCGGGCGCGCGGAAGCCGACCCGCAGCCCGGGGTCGCGCAGCGCCTCGCGGAGCACGTCCGGCAGCCGTTCGGGGCGGGCCCGGCCCGCGCTCACCTCGCGGTGCAGGCCGTCGACGGCCGCCAGGGCCGCGCGGCGCAGCGGGTACATGCGCCGGTCGACCGCCCGGCGTACGACGCGCAGGGCCGGCAGCAGCAGGAGGGCGGCCGCCGCCGTGCCGACGGCGACACCCACCTCGGAGCCACGACCGACGAGGAGCCCGGCCAGCGACGACGTGGCGGCGTAGACCGACAGGAGGAGCGCGGTCACCACGCCCCAGGTGACCGCGAGCGCGAGCGCCTTGTCGACGTCGTAGAGGTCGTGCCTGAGGACGGCGATGCCCGCCGCGACCGGCGTGGCGACCAGGGAGGCCAGGCCGACGGCGGCGCTGACCCACTGGGACTGGCCCCAGAAGAGGATCTCGACGAGGCAGAGCAGCGGATAGAGCGGGAGCCCGATCCCGGCGAGCGCCAGCCACTTGATCTGCTGGCGCTGGACGAGCTCGGCGCGGCGGAACCGGAGCAGGAGCGAGACCGCGCAGGCCGCGACCAGCACCAACAGCACGACGAACCAGACCAGGGCGAACAGCTCCCACCAGGCGGGCGGCGGGCCGAACGGACGGTCCAGGTCGGCCAGCGGGGCCCGGAACGGCTCGGCGGCGACCGCCCCGTCGACCTGGGTCACCGCCGCCGCGGTCACCAGGGTCAGCGGCACCCAGCGCCAGCGGCGCGACGGCACCCGGCCGTCCGGGAAGTGGAGCAGCACCAGTCCGAACGTGGCCAGGACCCACCACGCGTTCTCGGCGGTGACCGCGACCAGCCATGCCCACCCGCCGGGGTCGTCGGTGGTGGCCAGCCACTGCAGCCAGACCTCCTTGGCCACGACCGCCGCGACCGCGAGCGACAGCAGGCCGAGGAGCGCGCCCACCACGGCCCCGTCTCGCCGGCGGGAGACCAGGACCGAGAGGCCGGTGGTGGCGGGGACGACGACCAGCCCGAGCCCGAGCGTGAGCCACGACGTGCGGGTCGGGGCGGTGGCCGTGAAGCCGACCGCGGCGACCAGGAGGACGGCGGCCAGCACCGCGCACCCGAGGGCGGCGCGACGGGCCAACATGTCAGAACTGTAGGGACCGACGGGCCCTTGCGGGGTCCGTGCCAGCACGGGACCCACCCCCGCGGCCGCCACGATCCGGCGACGTGGCTCCCGCTCCTAGCGTCCGGGCATCGTCCATCGACCGCCCTGGGAGGCAGCCATGACCACCACCTCGCCGCACCCGACCGTGACCACCACGGTCACCGCACTGTCGGGCCGGACCCGGATCGTCGCCGCGGGCATCGCGGTCACGGCTGCGACCGCCGCCGTGCTCGTGCTGACCCATCCGTGGGGGGACCGGCTCGACAGCAGCGCCGACGACGTGGTGTCGTACGCCGGGCTGCCGGCCGACATCGACGCCGCCTGGACCGCGATGCTGGTCGACTCGCTCGCCTTCGGCCTGCTGTCGATCTGCGTGACCATCGGCTGCTGGCGCCTGGTCCGCGCGCGCGCTCGGCTCGCGGCCACCGTCGGCGGAGTGCTCGCGGTGGTCGGAGGCGTGGTCAGCGCCATGGGCGGGCTCGCGTTCGCCACCTTGCTCTGGTTCGCCGCCACGCTGCCCGAGGAGCAGGGCCGCGGCCTCGTCGACGCCGTCAACGACGAGATCGGTCACGCGCTCGGCGTCGAGATGGCCGGCTTCGTGCTGGTCACGCTCGCCTCGCTGGTGCTCTCCGCCGCCCTGATCCGGGCCCGCGCCGTCCCGTGGCCGGCCGTCGCCGTCTTCCTCGCCCTCACCGTCTCGCTGTTCGTCGGGCTCCCCGGCGGTGTGATGAACGTGCTGCAGGCCGCGCAGCTGCTGGTCGCCGGCCTGCTCGCGATCCCGGTCTGGCGGGCCTCCCTGGATGGGTGAGGGCGACCGCGGTCAGCCGAGTTTGTCCAGAGCGAGCTCGGCGGCCTCGACGGCCCGCGTCGCACTGCCGGTGCCCCGGCGCGGCTCGACCACCAGCTCCAGCACGGTCCGGCCCACCCTCGTCAGCAGGGTGCGCCGCCAGGTCGTGTCGCCGTACTGGATGAAGGCGTCGAGCAGTCCGACCCGCTCGTCGCCGACCCGTGGGGGTTCCCAGCCGCGGACCTTCATGGTCGCCTTGCCGCCCTCGCCGTCGGTGGTGGCGTGGGTCCCACTGCAGGCCCTGACGAACGCGCGGTAGTGGCTGAGCACCGCGCGGGCCTCGGCCGTCGTGCGCATCCGGACCAGGGTCTCGGTGAAGGCGAACGCCGGGCCGCTCAGCGAGTAGTAGTAGCCCTGGGCACGGCTGGTGCCGCGGTAGCTCCGGTAGCGGTCGCAGTGCAGCGGCGAGGTCGTGAAGTCGGGAGCGTCGATCCCGAACGCGTAGACGCTGCGGTGGCCGTCGTCATGGCGCCCGCGGAGCTGCGGGTAGACCGTCTCCGCCTCGGCCAGGGTCAACAGGCTCTGCCTGCCCAGCGGCGCGGCCGCTGCCGGGCCGGGCAGCGCGAGGGGCACCAGCGCCGAGACGAGCGCTGTGGCGAGGACGACGAGCCGCGCGGCGTACGACGGCGCAGGCCTGGGTGCGGGCCTCATGTGCCCTTCCTAGCATCGGACCATCCGGCGGTCACGCACCTGCGCCGCGGCGACCGGTGTCGGACGAGCCCGTGTCGTGGCCGTTCAGGAGAACGCGAAGACGGCGACGACGTCGGCGCTCGGGGTGGTCGGGTCGGTGCCCGCGTCCTCGATGCTGACCGCGGCCGCGTCCGCGGTGGCGGCGTCCCCGCTGAAGAAGACCTTGTTGTCCGAACCGGTGGGCAGCACGCCCGCCGGGGTCATCATCGTGCCGTGCTGGAGCCAGAGCACGTACTCCTTGCCCTCCGGCGCGGGCGGCACCCCCTTCGTGACGATCGCCGCCTCGTTGAGGTCCTCCGAGCGGTAGACCGTGGCACTCCCGTCGCCAACGGGCAGGGTGTACCGCTGGACGTCGCCGGCCGCCTGCAGCTGCTCGATCCGGCTCGGCTGTTCCTCGTCCACCTGCTGCCAGACGACCGCCCCGCCGCCGATCGCGACCACGGCGGCGGCCGCCGCGAGCCAGGCGACAGTACGCCGACGCCGGCGTGGCCGCAGGCTCACGACCGGCGCCGCGACCGGCGCCGCGGCCGGCTCCGGCGGCAGTGGGCGCACGGTCGTGATGCCGGTCAGCACCGTGTCGCGGAGCCCGGCCGGTGGGGTGGCGGCACTCGTCTCGGCGAGCAGCGCCGCGGCCTCCCGGAGCGAGTCGACCTCGCTGCGGCAGTCGGCGCACCCGGCCAGGTGCTCCTCGAACCGGGCGCGCTCGTCACCGTCGAGCGCGTCGACGGCGTAGGCCCCGGAGAGTGCGTGGATCTCGGTCATGCTCCACCTCCGGGGTCCCCGTGGAACTGTGCGGGCATGGCGCCCAGCCCCCCTCTCGTGCGGTGTCGTGACGTGGTCATGCGCCCACCCCCATGGTGTCGCGCAGACGGATGAGACCGTCCCTGATGCGGGTCTTGGCGGTGCCGACTGGGAGCTCGAGCATCGCCGCCACCTCGGTGTGCGTGTAGCCGCCGAAGTAGGCCAGCTCGAGCGCCTCGCGCTGCGCCTGGGTGAGGCGCGCCAGGGCGTCGCGGACCCGGCGGGCCTCGAGCGAGGCCGTCGCCGCCTCGGCCGTCGAGTCGTGCTCGACGGGCTGGTTCTGGTGGTGGTACGTCGTGTCCCTCCGGGTGGCTGCCTCGGCGGACCTGACCCGGTCCACCGCCTTGCGGTGCGCGATGGTGAGCAGCCAGCCGAGCGGGCTGCCCTTGGCCGGGTCGAACCGTCCCGACGTCCGCCAGATCTCCAGGAACGCCTCCTGGGCGACCTCCTCGGCCTGGGCCGGGTCGCGCACGACCCGGACCGCGAGGCCGAAGACCCGTGACGACGTGGCGTCGTAGAGGCGCGCGAACGCCGCCTCGTCGCCGCGGCCGCACGACCTGAGCAGCTCCACGAGGTCGGGAGAGCCCGACGCCGCCGCTGCCTCGGACGGGGCGTCGGTGCGCGGTGGGCGGACCGGCTCCACCTGCGTCAGTCTCCCGCGTCGTGGGGCCGCTGACGAGACGAGAAAGAGGGGCTCACGTCCCTGGTTCGGAGCGGGTGGCGAGCCGGATTGGTCGCTGCCGGAGGTCTGTGTCGCGAGCGCTACTTCGGGGGCAGGCTCGCGGCGTAGGACGTGCCGATGCCGACCCAGCGCTCCAGCACCGCGTCGTCGGCGACGGCGGCGGAGGTGACCCGCAGCCAGCCGTCCATCTCCCTGCCGCGCATCTCCATCCGGCTGGCGCCGGGCTCGCGCACCAGGCGGTCGGTCTCGGCCGGGTCGCAGTGGACCATGAGCCCGCCCTTGCCGCTCGCGGAGACGGACATGTGGCCGCCGACCAGGAAGGCCAGGCCGCCGAACATCTTCTTCTCGGTCACCGGCAGGTCGGGCAGGAACCCGCGGATCCGCTCGGCCAGCTCCTCGTCGTAGGCCATGGCGCGATCATGGCACCGGCCGCGGACAGCGGTCAGCCGAGCGCGGTGTCGACGGCGGCCCGGGCCAGCAGGCTGGTCGAGTCGAGGGTCGGCAGCGGCGACACGTCGGCGGTCAGCAGCAACGGGTGCTCGGTGCACACCAGCGCCACCGCGTCGCAGCCCGCGTCGCCCAGCGCGCGGGCGACCTCGACGAACCGGTCCCGTGCCTCCGGGCGGAACACGCCGTGCACGAGCTCGTCGAAGGTGATGCGCTGGACGTCGCGCTGGTCGGCCTCGGCCGGTGCGGCGCTGTCGATGCCGTGTGCGGCGAGGGCGCGCGGGTAGAGGTCGGCCGTCATGGTCCACGCGGTGCCCATGATCCCGACCTTGCGGTAGCCGCGGGCAGCCGCCTCGGCCGAGACGACCTCGGCGATGTGCAGCATCGGCAGGGCGAGCTCCGGGCCGGGGAGGTCCAGGGCCAGGTGTGCGGTGTTGTCGGGGCAGACGACGAAGTCGCACCCCGCCCGGGCGAGCCGCTCGACGCTCTCGGCGAGGATCGCCCGGATCGCCGCACGGTCGCCGGAGTCCCACAGCGGCATGCTGCGGCCCATCGCGATGCAGTCCATCGTGATGTCGGGGTGCTGGTAGGCGCCGAGCCGCTCCTCGCCGTACCGCGCGATCTCCGCATAGCAGTGCGCCGAGCCCGGGATCGAGTGCCCGAGCACACCGATGTGCTGCATGTGTGTCCCTCCTCCGGTCGTCAGCCGCGCAGCTGCAGCGCGACGTAGGGGATCGTGGCGCCGGGCAGCGTGTAGCGCTCCACCTCCACGAACCCGCGGGCCAGCGCGAAGGCGAGCCCGTCCTCGTTCGAGGCGAGCACGACGGTCTCCACCGGGCGGTCGTCGGCCCACGCGCGCGCCGCCTCCAGGCCGCGCTGGTAGAGGCGGGTGCCGATGCCCCGGTGGCGGTACGCCGGCAGCACCCGCGCGATCACCATCGCGCCCTCGTCGGCGGTGGGCGGGCGGACCGTGGAGTTACCGACGGCGGTGTCTCCCTGGTAGGCCAGCTCCAGCCGGTTGCGTCCGGCCCGCTCGCGGACCTCGTCGAGCGTCAGCGGGTCGGGCGGGACGATCTCGTTGTGGATGCGCTGCCAGTCCGTCACCGAGCGGTCGTCGCCGACCTGCAGGAACCGCACCCCATCCATGTACGGCAGTCTTCACCGTGTGAGCGACACTCCTGCGCAGACCCCCGAGCTCGTGCACCTGGAGGTGGCCGACCGGGTCGCCACCGTCACCCTGGACAGCCCGCACAACCGCAACGCGCTGTCGCGGCAGCTGGTGGCCGAGCTGTTCGACCGGCTCGAGGCCGCCGAGCGGGACGAGGCCGTCACGGTGGTGGTGATCCGGTCGAGCGGGCGGGTCTTCTGCTCCGGGGCGGACCTGTCCGAGGCCACCAGCCAGGGCATGGAGCAGGGCGCCAGGGAGATCGTTCGGCTGCAGCGGCTCATCGTCACCATGGGCAAGCCGGTCGTGGTCGAGGTCGGCGGCCCGGTGCGGGCCGGCGGGATCGGCATCGTGGCTGCCGCGGACGTCGCGGTCGCGGCCGAGGACGCCACCTTCGCGCTCACCGAGGTCAAGCTGGGCCTGGCGGCCGCGATCATCTCGCTGACCGTCCACCACCGGATGAGTCCGCGAGCGGCGGCGCTCACCACGCTGGGTGGTGAGGTGTTCAGCGGCACCGAGGCCGCGGCGTACGGCCTGGTCACCAGGGCGGTCCCCGGCGACCGGCTCGCCGAGGAGGTCGCGGCGCTGTGCGCCAGCCTGGCGACGGGCGCCGCGCAGGGGCTGCGCGAGTCGAAGCGGATCCTCAACCACGACCTGCTCCGACGGATCGACACCCGCGGCGACGAGATGGCCGCCCTGAGCGCCCGGCTGTTCGCCTCCGACGAGGCCAAGGCGGCGATGACGGCGTTCCTCGAGCGGCGGAAGTGAGCTGTCCACCGATCCGCATTGACGCTCCCCGACGGGGTTACACGCGTTAGGCTTGGGAGCTTGCCGCTTTGCGCGGCAGCACCATCTACGCACCGTGTGAACTGTCCAATGGGCCGAGGGGACGTCTCGTTGAACGACAAGCTGGCCGAAACTGAGCTGGTTGAGAGGGAGATCGAGGCCGAGCAGGCCTTCGTCGACCGGGTCTACCTCCAGCTGGAGGAGTCCGCCCGCAACGCGCGGCAGCTGGCCCGCGAGGGCGAGAACCGCGGCAAGCTCGAGCACGAGGGCGGCCTGGTCGAGCGCGACGCGATGGTCTACCAGGCCGCCAAGCGGATCGCGCAGCTCGACGCCGCCCACGAGGGGCTGGTCTTCGGCCGCCTCGACCTGCAGCGGTCGGTCGACCGCAAGCCCCGCTACATCGGCCGGATCGGCCTGCGCGACTCCCGCCGTGACTCGCTGCTCATCGACTGGCGCGCGCCCGCCGCGGCGGTCTTCTATCAGGCCACCGCGGCCGACCCGCGCAGGGTCGTACGCCGCCGGGTGCTGCGCTCGAGCGGGCCCCGGGTGACCGGCGTCGAGGACGAGCTGCTCGACGCCGAGGCGCTCGCCGAGCTCGAGGCGGACGGCGTCGAGCTGCCGATCGTGGGCGAGGGCGCGCTGATGGCGCAGCTGTCCCGGGCCCGCGACCGCCAGATGCACTCGATCGTCGCGACCATCCAGGCCGAGCAGGACCTCGCGATCCGCGCGCCCGGCCGTGGCGTGGTCTCGATCACCGGCGGTCCCGGCACCGGCAAGACCGTCGTCGCGCTGCACCGCGCGGCCTACCTCCTCTACACCGACCGCCGCCGCTACGAGAGCGGCGGCGTCCTGGTGGTGGGGCCGAGCGGGGTGTTCATGCGCTACATCGAGCGCGTCCTCCCGAGCCTGGGCGAGACCGCGGTCGCGCTGCGGTCGCTCGGCGAGGTGGTCGACGGGATCCGCGCCACCCGCCACGACGAGCCCGCCGTGGCCGACATCAAGGGCTCGGCCCGGATGGCCACCATGCTGCGGCGGGCCGCACGGCTGCAGGCACCGGGGAGCCCCGAGCAGTTCCGCGTCTTCTGGCGCGACGACGTGCTGGTCCTCGACCGCGGCATCCTGGGCCGGATCCGCCGGCAGCTGATGTCGCAGGGCCGGCGCAACCGGCAGCTCCCCCGGGTGACCGGCATCCTGCTGGACGCGCTCTGGAGCCAGGTGGCCGGCGAGCGCGGGCTCGACCGGGGCCGCGAGGCGTTCGACGACGACATGCTCGGCAACGACGACTTCCTCGACTTCGTCGTCGCGTGGTGGCCGCCGCTCGACGCCCGCACGGTGCTGCAGTGGCTGCGCGACCCGGAGCTGCTGGCCCAGGTCGCCGACGGGCTGTTCAGCGCCGAGGAGCAGCGGCTCCTGCTCAAGTCCTGGGGTGCGGCCGACCCGTCGGTCGAGGACGTGCCGCTGATCGACGAGCTGCGCTACGCGCTCGGTGACGTGCCCCTTCGCACCGAGGACGAGCGCGACCTCGACGAGACCTCGCTGCTCGAGGGCGGCGTCGACGTGCAGGAGCTGTTCACCGCCGCCGACCGCGAGTTCGCACCGTCGGGCCGTGGGTGGGCGCCGCCCACCCACCGGCTCGAGGACGACCCGTTCGCGCACGTGCTGGTCGACGAGGGCCAGGACCTCACACCGATGCAGTGGCGGATGGTGGGCCGCCGGGGCAAGACCGCCTCGTGGACCATCGTCGGCGATCCCGCGCAGTCGTCGTGGCCCGAGCCCGAGGAGGCCGCCGAGGCCCGCGCCGTCGCGCTGGAGGGCAAGGAGCTCCACGAGTTCCACCTGTCGACCAACTACCGCAACTCCGCCGAGATCTACCAGTACGCCGCGGCGTACGCCCAGCGCGTCGGCCTCGACGCCGACCTGCCCACGGCGGTCCGCTCGACCGGGGTGCAGCCCGAGGAGATCACCGGCGCGGGCGACCTCGAGGCCGCCACCCGCCGGGCGGTGCTCGACGTCGCGAGCCGGGTCTCCGGGACGGTGGGCGTCGTGGTCCCGGTCGCACGCCGCTCGGAGGTCAACGCCTGGCTCGCGTCATGGCCGGAGCTGGCCGAGGACGCGGCCGGGGCCCGCGCCGCGATCGACTCCTCGGTCGCACCGTCCGGTGAGGACCGCGTGGTCGTGCTGACCGGTCTCGACACCAAGGGGCTGGAGTTCGACGGCATCGTCGTGGTCGAGCCCGAGGAGATCGAGGCGGAGTCGGTCACCGGCCGGTCCACGCTCTACGTCGTGCTCACCCGGGCCACCCAGCTGCTCGCGACCGTCTCCTGATCTCGAGACGTCCGGCGATTTTCGTCGTCCCACGGGGCTCGTGGCACAGTTCTGCTCCGTGCGCCGCTCCCTCGCCGCCGCCCTCGCCGGGCTGATCGCGACCACCCTGCTGTCGCTGGTGGCCGGCTCGTCGGCCGACGCCGCGCCCGCGGTCGACCGGCGGCTCAGCCAGCGCGAGTGCGCGCTGACCGGCCGGGTGTGGGACGCCGGTCGCGGCTGCGAGCGGCATCACTGCGTCGCCGGCGCGACGATGTTCAAGGAGGGCCACGACGCTGAGCTGTGCCAGCTGCGCGGCCGCAAGGGCGCGGAGTTCGCCCGTCCGATCAACTCCCGTCGCTGCGCCGACCTCGGCCGGGTCTGGATCGGTGCGATCAACTCCTGCGCCTCCAACCCCAACCGGGCCCGGCTCGTCGTACCCGACGCACCCCAGTGCACCGGCCGCGGCAAGACCTACGTCAACCACCGCGAGGAGGAGGGGTGGTACGACGAGTGCGTCACCCCGGGCCGCCTCGCGAAGCTCCAGCAGATCGCCCGGCGCAAGAACCAGTCGCTCAACGAGGCCTCGGTCGACCGCAACCGGTTCAACTGCTCCTATCGCGCCGGCCGGGTGATGAACAAGGGCCGCTGCGTGAAGCGGACCGGCCCGGTGCCGGCGTCGCAGCGGGGCGGGTTCTACATGGTCGGCGACTCGGTCAGCTGGCGGGCCGACAACGAGCTCTATGCCCGCCAGCCGGGCTGGGTCCTCGACCTGCGACCCGGTCGCCGGCTCGACGAGCTGCCCGGCCGGCTGGACTGGTTCCGCGCCAACCACGGCAACCCCGACCAGCTGGTCGTCCAGCTCGGCACCAACCGCCGCCAGGGGTTCAACGAGGGCGACTTCCGCGACACGATGGCGTCGATCCCGGCGACCACGCCGGTGCTGTTCCTGCTCCCCTACCGGCAGTTCCAGGGTGACAACGCCGGCCCGGTCGCGGCCACGAAGAAGTACGCGTCCTGGATGCGCAAGCTCGCCGAGAGCCGGCCGCTCACCTGCCTCTCCGACTGGCCCACCATCGCCAAGAACCACCTCTCCAACCTCGTCGACGGCGAACACCCCGACGCCCAGCACGAGGGCTGGTACGCGAAGTACGTCGTGAAGGCCTGGCGCACCTGCTCCAACCAGCTCGGCCTGTGACCACACCGCCCGTCGCGGTAGTCCGTGACGTTCTGGTTGTGGAGAACGGCGTTCGGGCAGCCATTTCGTCACGGACTACCGCGATGGCTGGCGGATCGGGCTCCCTGAGACGCTCCTGAGCCGAGTTGGCCGGGCACTAGAACCGGTTCTAGGCTCCGCGGGTGTTCCGCGCCCTCACTGTCGTCGCCGCCCTGTCCGCGACGCTCCTGCCGCCCCCCAGCGCCCACGCCGCGCCCGACGCCGCGACCCACGTCGCGACCCACGTCGCGACCCACGTCGCGACCCACGCCGCACCCCGGGCTGCGCACGGGCCGATGCCGCGGCTGCACGCGACCCATGGCAAGAAGGCCGCGATCCGCGACCAACGCGGCGCGCAGGTGTTGTTGCGCGGGGTCAACGTCAACCAGCTGGGGGAGTACTTCCAGGCCTCGCCGGCGCTGCCGCCGACCGTCCCGCTGACCAAGGACGACTTCCACGACATCGCGACGCTCGGCTTCAACAGCGTCCGCCTGATCGTCAGCTGGTCGCGGCTCGAGCCGACCCCGGGCGCCTACGACACGGCGTACGTCGGCGCGATCCGGCAGGCGGTGCGCTGGGCGGCGGCCTACGACCTCTACGTCGTGCTGGACATGCACCAGGACGCCTACGGGATCGCGGTCGACACCCCGCGCGGCGTGACCTGCCCGGAGGGCACGACGCCCAACAACGGCTGGGACGGCGCGCCGGGGTGGGCGACGATCACCGACGGTGCGTCGACCTGCCGGCCCGGCGAGCGTGAGCTCGCGCCGGCGGTGATGCACGCCTGGCAACACTTCTGGGAGGACACCGCCGGCATCCAGACCCACCTCGTGGACACCTGGGGCCGGCTGGCGCGGGACTTCGCGAAGACGCGCAACGTGGCCGGCTTCGACCTGCTCAACGAGCCGGGCTTCGGGCTGGACGTGGCCGCCAACGGCACCACCGACCTCGGCGCGTTCTACGGCCGGGCCATCGCAGCGATCCGCGCCGGGGAGACCGCGGGAGGTGGCTTCCACCACATCGTGTTCTGGGAGCCGAACGTGCTGTGGTCGGCGTTCGGCAGCACCCCGGTCCCGGCCCGCGGCTTCACCAAGGACAAGAACCTTGTCTTCGCGCCGCACATCTACGCGGAGTCGCTGTCGTCGAACTCCATCCCTGGCGGCTTCGACAGCGCCGCGAAGGTGGCCCGGCAGCACGGCGTCACCGTCTGGGGCGGTGAGTGGGGCTTCTGGCCCGAGCACCCGGTCGAGGCCTCGCGCGAGATCCGGCGCTACGCCGCCGCCGAGGACGCCGCACGCTACGGCGGCGCGTGGTGGGACTGGAAACAGGCCTGCGGCGACCCGCATGTCGTGGACCGGCCGGGCGGTCAGCCGTCCGCCGTCTCTGGCAGCCTGAACCGGTTCACCTGCCCCGACCAGGTGATGTCGCCGCCGGACCCCGCCTTCGCCGACGTGCTCAGCCGGCCGGTGCCGCGCGCGGTGCCGGGCACGATCACCCGGCTCACGTCCGACGGGCGCAAGGGCCGACTCGTCCTCGCAGGCCGGAACCCCGGCGGCGCCGGGAGGTGCGGGCTCGAGGTCTTCGTGCCGAAGCGGTTCGCGCAGAAGCAGGTGCGGGTCACGGGGATCGACAACCTGACGCGCTCGCGCGAGCGCGGGAACGTCGTCCTGCACGGCTGCGTCGCGGACGAGTTCGAGCTGCGGATCGGCTGACCCCGTCGCGATAGTCCGTGACGTTCTGGTTGTGGAGAACGCTGTTCGGACAGCCATTTCGTCACGGACTACCGCGACGGGTCGGGGGACGCGCCCCATCTAGGCTTCGTCCATGAACGCCAAGCCTGCTGCCCGGGATGCCATTGCGGCCGTCCAGGGGCACGAGGCCTGGGCGATCATCCGGCGTTCCACCCGGGCCGGTGACCGGGACACCGTCGGAGTCGTGGGCGGCCGGCGCCGCGAGGTCGCCTCACTGCTCGACGTACCGCTCGAGGAGGGGCTGCCCGAGGCGGGGCACATCGCGGACCGGCTGCTCGCCGTGCCGTTCCGCCAGGTGCGCGAGCGTGGCTTCGAGGCGCACGACGACGGCACCCCGCTGGTGGTCGTGGACGTCGAGACCGAGCTTGAGTTCACCGTCGCGGAGGTCGTGGACGCGATCGACGAGGCTCCCGTGGAGTTCTCCGACCGCGGCGGCTTCGACATCGACGACGACGAGTACGCCAAGCTGGTCGGCGCGATCATCGCCGACGAGATCGGCCAGGGCGAGGGCGCGAACCTCGTGATCGGCCGGCACTACCGCGCGACCGTCGCGGACTGGGGCGCCGACAAGGCGCTCGCGGTGTTCCGCAGGCTGCTCGAGCGCGAGCGGGGTGCCTACTGGACCTTCGTCTTCTTCACCGGCGACCGCTACCTCATCGGCGCCAGCCCGGAGCGGCACGTGTCGATCCATGGCGGCGACGTCCGGATGAACCCGATCAGCGGCACCTTCCGGCTCCCGAAGGCCGGCGAGCCGACCGACCACCTGCACGAGCAGCTGCTGGAGTTCCTGCACGACGAGAAGGAGATCTACGAGCTCTTCATGGTCGTCGACGAGGAGCTGAAGATGATGTGCGACATCTGCCACCAGGGCGGGCAGGTGCTCGGACCGTTCCTCAAGCCGATGAGCCGGCTGATCCACACCGAGTACCTCCTCGCCGGCCGCACCGACCGCGACCCGCGCGAGGTGCTGCGCGACACGATGTACGCCGCCACGGTCACCGGCTCGCCGGTCGAGAACGCGTGCCGGCTGATCAAGCAGTACGAGTCAGAGGGCCGCGGCTACTACGGCGCCGCGCTCGCCGTGCTCGGCCGCGACGCCCACGGCGGGCCGGTCGTCGACAGCCCGATCGTGATCCGGACCGCGGACGTCGGCCTCGACGGCCGGCTCACGGTGACGGCCGGGGCGACGCTGGTGCGTGACTCCGACCCGGCGCACGAAGTGGCCGAGACCCACGCCAAGGCGAGCGGCATCCTCAGCGCCTTCGGGCTGGTCCCGCCGGCGCCGGCCACGGGCGCCAACGTGACCGAGCTGGTCAACGACGAGGACGTGCTGCTCACCCTCAACCAGCGCAACCGGCGGCTGTCGTCGTTCTGGCTCACCGACCAGGCCGGCGCCCCGCCGGACCCCCGGCTGCGCGGGCAGAGCGTCATGGTGCTCGACGGCGAGGACGACTTCGTCAACATGCTGCGCCACGTGTTCGGCGTGCTCGGGCTGAGCAGCACGGTCGTGCGCTACGACGACTACGCCGAGGACAGCCTCGACGGCCACGACCTCGTCATCGTCGGGCCCGGCCCGGGCGACCCCCGCGACGACGCAGATCCCAAGATGGTCACGCTGCGCGCGGCGACCGCGAAGCTGCTGGCGCAGCGGCGGCCGTTCCTCGCGGTGTGCCTGGGCCACCAGGCGCTCTGCCACGAGCTCGGGATCCCGCTGGCCTACAAGGACATCGTCTTCCAGGGCACCCAGTCAGCGGTCGAGATCGAGGGCCGCGCCGAGCGGGTGGGCTTCTACAACACCTTCGTCGGCCGGATGACGCCCGGCACGGTGCTGCCGGTCGGGGTCCGGGTGGAGTCCGACCCCGAGACCGGTGACATCCATGCGCTCTACGGCCCGCACTACCGGGGCATCCAGTTCCACGCCGAGTCGATCCTCACCGAGCACGGTTACGACCTGGTGCACCGGCTGGTCTCGGAGCTGCTGCTGCCCTGACCCCCACCCACGCGGGTGAGTGGTCTGCACGATTTCGTCTCGACCGGTGGTTTCTGCTGCGCGCGACGGTGATGTTTGGTCTGATGAGGACAGGGCCCGATGGCGACTGCCCCCCAGCGCCATCGGGTCCGTCATGCATTCGTGGGCCGGCCCCTGACGGCGAGGACGCGAGCCGGACCCGGTCGGCTCGGCTACCGTTCGGCCCGTGGCTGAGCCGTTGCCGCTGGGCGCCCGCGTCCTCTCGGCTGGAGCGTTGGCGCTGCCCACGGGGATCGTGGTGGACGGCTGGGTGGTGATCGACGGCGAGCGGGTGTACGCCGTCGGCAGCGGCCCGCCGCCGGAGCGGCCCGCCTGGTCGGTCGACGGCCTGGTGGTGCCGGGGTTCGTCGACGTGCACGTGCATGGCGGCGGCGGGGCCTCGTTCCAGGACGGGGCCGCCGCGGAGGTCTCGAGGGTGGTGCAGACCCACCTCGCGCACGGCACCACCACGATGGTCGCCAGCCTGGTCACCGACTCGATCGACCGGCTGGCAGCCTCCTGCTCGGCCCTGGCCGACTCGGCCGACTCCGGCCACATCGCGGGCATCCACCTCGAGGGGCCGTGGCTCTCGTCGCGCCGGGCCGGTGCGCACGAGCCCTCGCAGCTCGTGGCGCCCACCGGCGAGGCGGTCGACCGCCTCGTCGAAGCCTCGCGCGGCCACCTGCGGATGGTCACCGTGGCCCCCGAGCTGCCTGGCGCGCTGCAGGTGATCCCGATGCTCACCGGCGCTGGGGCGGTGGTCGCGGTCGGCCACACCGAGGCGACCTACGACGAGACCCGCGCCGCCCTCACGGCAGGCGCCACCGCGGCCACCCACCTCTTCAACGCAATGCCGCCGCTGCACCACCGCGAGCCGGGGCCCGTCGCCGCCCTGCTGGAGTCGTCGGCGTACGTCGAGCTGGTCGCCGACGGCGTGCACATCCACCCGTCGGTGCTCGCGCTGGCCTGGCGGAACGGGCGGACCGCGCTGGTCACCGACGCGATGGCAGCGGCAGGCGCGGCCGACGGGGACTACCGCCTCGGCTCGCTGACGGTCGTGGTCAAGGACGGCGTCGCCCGGCTCCCCGGCACCGGCGTGATCGCGGCGTCGACCGCGACCCTCGAGTCGTCGCTGCGCTACTCGGTGTCCGAGGCCGGTGTGCCGCTGCCCGAGGCGCTGGCGGCGGTCACCTCCACACCGGCGGCGATGCTGGGCCTGCCGGGCGTCGGCCGGATCGAGCCCGGCGGCTGGGCGGACCTGGTCGAGCTCTCCGACGAGCTCGAGGTCGACCGCGTGATGCGCCGCGGGGCGTGGGTCCCTCTATCTTGAGCGCGTGACCGTGGATGTCGTGGTGGTCGACCACCACGACTCCTACACGTGGAACCTCGTCCACCTGGTGGCGTCGGTGACCGGGGTGCTGCCGACAGTGGTGCAGCACGACGAGGTCGCACCGGAGGAGGTGCTGCGCCACTCGCACGTCGTGCTCTCGCCCGGTCCGGGCACGCCGGCGTCCGAGGCCGACTTCTCGGTCGGGCGGGCGGTCATCCTCGACGGCCGCCGGCCGGTGCTGGGGGTCTGCCTCGGGATGCAGGGCCTGGTGACGGCGTACGGCGGCAGCGTCGACCGGATCGAGCCTGCGCACGGCGTCGTCGAGCGGATCCGGCACGACGGGCTGGGTGTGTTCCAGGGGCTGCCGCAGCTGTTCGCGGCGGTGCGCTACCACTCGCTCGCCGCCCTCACCGTGCCCGACGAGCTCGTGGTCACCGCCTCGGACGCCGGCGGGGACGTGGTGATGGGCGTGCGCCACGTCGAGCTGCCGCAGGAGGGCGTGCAGTTCCACCCCGAGTCGATCCTGTCCGAGCACGGCGCCGAGATCGTCGCGAGCTTCCTGGGGCGCCCGTGAGCGTGCTCGAGGCGTTCGGCGAGGCGGCCGCGCAGCACCAGCGCTGCATCTGGCTCGACGGCGGCGGCGCACGGGAGTGGTCGGGCCACCGGTCGCTGATCGGCATCCTCGAGCCCGACGACGTCTCGATCACCTACTCCGCGGCCACGGGCGAGGTGACCCGGCACGCCGACGGTGAGTCGGAGGTCGTCGGGTCGGACGTGTTCGCAGTGCTCCAGGACGAGCTCGCGGCCGGGTCGCACCGTGACCAGTGGTTCGGCTACTTCGGCTACGCCTCCCGCCCGCACCTCCCGGCGCTGGCCGGCCCCGACGGCGTACCGGACGCGGTCTGGATGCGGCCCAGCCGGGTGCGGCTCTTCGATCACTCGACGCCGCGAACCCCTCGCTCGGACGACCAACCTTCGTCGTCCCGGCGAGAGTTTCGTCGGCCAGCCGACGAAGCTCCCCCCGTCGTCTACGCCCGAGCCTTCGGCCAGGTCCAGGAGCACCTGCACGCCGGCAACAGCTACGAGGTCAACCTCACCTACCGGCTCGACGCCGACAGCGACCTCGACCCGGTGGCGGCCTACCTCCGGCTGCGGGCGCTCAACCCCGCGCCGTACGCCGGCTTCCTCCAGCACGACGTCGACGGTGCGCGCGGCTGGCTGCTCAGCTCCTCGCCGGAGCGGTACGCACTCGTCACCGTCGACGACGACGGCCGCACGATCGAGACCAAGCCGATCAAGGGCACCACGCCGCGCGGCGCGACGCCGGAGGAGGACGAGGAGCTCCGGCGGCAGCTCGCGACCGAGCCTCGGTTCCGCGCCGAGAACCTGATGATCACCGACCTGCTGCGCAACGACCTCGCGATGGTCTGCGAGGTCGGCAGCGTCGAGGTGCCGGCACTGCTCGCCGTCGAGTCCTACCCGACCGTGCACCAGCTCGTCTCGACGGTGCGTGGCCGGCTGCGCCCGGAGGTCGGCACCGTCGAGGCGCTGCGCGCACTGTTCCCGGCCGGCTCGATGACGGGCGCTCCCAAGCTGCGGACCATGGAGATCATCGCCGAGGTCGAGGAGACCCCCCGCGGGGCGTACGCCGGTGCCTTCGGCTGGCTGGCCGGCGACGGCCGCGCGGACCTCGGGGTGGTCATCCGCACGCTGAGCACGACCGGCGCGGGCTCCTACCGGCTGGGCACCGGCGGTGGGATCACGGTGCACTCGACGGTGGCGGAGGAGTACGCCGAGTCGCGCTGGAAGGCGGAGCGACTCCTGACCGCCCTGTCCCCGGCTGGGCGAGCCGTAATACCGTGATTGGCGTGGCTGCCAACGTCGACGGAGTGGGTGCGCCGTACGTCATCGTCCTCTTCGGCGCGACCGGTGACCTCGCCCGGCGCAAGCTGCTGCCCGGGCTGCTGCACCTGACCCAGGCCGGGCTGCTCCCGGAGGCGCGGATCGTCGGCACCTCGCTGGAGGACATCGACACCGAGGAGTTCGTGCGCTTCGCCCACGAGTCGTGCGCGGAGTTCGGCCACGGCAACCTCGACCCGGACAAGTGGGCCCGGTTCGCCTCGATGCTGACCTACGTCTGCCACAGCAAGGGGCCGCACGAGCTGGCCGAGGCGGTGCACAAGGCGCAGGCCGACCTCGGCGCCGACGGCGACGTGCGGCTGCTGCACTACCTCTCCGTGCCGCCCAAGGCCGCCCTGGACGTCATCCACCAGCTCGGCGAGGCCCGCCTGGTCGAGCGCGCGCGGGTGGTCATGGAGAAGCCGTTCGGCACCGACCTCGAGTCCGCCCGGGCCCTCAACCGCGAGGTGCACCAGGTCTTCGACGAGTCTCAGATCTTCCGGATCGACCACTTCCTCGGCAAGGAGGCGGCCCAGAACATCCTGGCGTTCCGCTTCGCCAACGGGCTCTTCGAGCCGATCTGGAACCGCAACTTCATCGACCACGTGCAGATCGACGTGCCCGAGACCCTCGGCCTCGAGGGCCGCACGGCGTTCTACGAGACCACCGGCGCCTACCGCGACATGGTGGTCACCCACCTGATGCAGGTGCTGGCCTTCATGGCGATGGAGCCGCCCACGTCGCTGGCGCCGGGGCCGATCAGCGACGAGAAGCTCAAGGTGTTCCGGTCGATGAAGCCGATCGAGCCGCACGACGTCGTCCGCGGCCAGTACAACGGCTACCGCGGCAAGGAGGAGGTCGCGGAGTACTCCGACACCGAGACCTTCATCGCGCTGCGCATCGAGATCGACAACTGGCGCTGGGCCGGCGTCCCGTTCTTCCTGCGCACCGGCAAGAAGCTCGCCGAGGGCGCGCGGATCATCTCGATCGCGTTCAAGGAGCCGCCGCTCTCGATGTTCCCCGCGGGCTCGAACGCCGGCATGCAGGGTCCGGACCACCTGACCTTCGACCTGGCCGACCAGTCGCGGATGTCGCTGTCGTTCTACGGCAAGCGACCCGGCCCGGGCATGCAGCTGGAGAAGCTGTCGATGCAGTTCGCCACCCACGAGACCGCCTCATCGGTCGGCGTGCTCGAGGCCTACGAGCGGCTCATCCTCGACGCCATGCGCGGCGACCACACGCTGTTCACGACCGCCGAGGGCATCGAGACGCTGTGGGAGAAGTCGATTCCGCTGCTCCAGAACCCGCCGCCGGTCCGCGGCTACGCCCCCGGCTCGTGGGGCCCCAACGCCATCCACCAGCTGATCGCCCCGCACGCCTGGCGGCTGCCGTTCGAGCGCTCCTGGCGGGGCCCGAACGCCAAGGGTGGCTAGCACCAGGGTGGCGGTGGCAGAGCAACCACTCTCCCTGGGGATGACCGTTGCTGACCCACCGCCACCCGGGGCCGCTCTTCAGCCGCTGAGGACCTCGCTGGCCGATGCGGAGCCCGAGCGCACCGCACTGGGCGGCGGCTCGGTGGGCTTGGGCGAAGGGGTGCCGGGGAGGCGGAAGGTCAACCGGGCGCCGCCGGACGGCGAGCGGCCGGCCTCGACCGAGCCCGCATGGCGCTCGGCCACCTGGGCGACGATCGAGAGGCCGAGGCCGGAGCCGGGCATCGAGCGGGAGTCGGCCGAGCGGTAGAAACGCTCGAAGACGTGCGGCAGGTCGGCGTCGGAGATGCCGGCGCCCTCGTCGTCGACGACCACCTCGCCGCCGTGCACGGTGACCCGCACCGTGCCGCCGGGCGGGCTCCACTTCGCGGCGTTGTCGAGCAGGTTGGTCAGGGCGCGCTCCACGGCGGCGGCGTCGCCCTCGACGTACCACGGGTCGGCGTCGACCTCGAAGGTCAGCCCGGGGGCCCGGCGCCGGACCCGGGCCACCGCCTGGTCGAGGACCTCGTGCAGCTCGAGGGTGCCGATCACCGCGGGCGTCGGGTCGTCGCGGGCGAGCTCGACGAGGTCGCCGACGAGGTTGGTGAGCTCCTCGATCTGCGCGCGTACGTCGTCCAGCAGCTCGGCCCGCGCCTCGTCCGGGAGCGAAGTCCCGGCCTGGGTCAGCAGGTCGATGTTGGTGCGCAGCGAGGTCAGCGGGGTGCGCAGCTCGTGGCCGGCGTCCGCGACCAGGCGGCGCTGCCGGTCCCGGGAGGCGGCCAGCGAGGCGAGCATCTGGTTGAACGCCGAGGCCAGCCGGGCGATCTCGTCGTCGCCCTCGACCTTGATCGGCGCCAGCTGCTCGGTGCGCGCGATCTCCTCGGCGGCCTCGGTCAGGCGGCGGACCGGCCGCAGGCCGTTGCGGGCCACACCCCAGCCGGCCAGCCCGGCGGCCACCATGCCGGCCAGGCCGAAGAACAGCGTGACCAGTCCCAGCTTGGTCAACACGTGCTGCGTCGGGGTCAGGGACTGGGCCAGCACCAGTGCCATGCCCGGTCGCGCCGAGATGGGCACGGCCACCACGCGGTAGTCGGTGTGGCCGGCTCGGATCGTGCGCAGGCTCAGCTTCGAGTCCCCCGTCGCGACCGCGAGCTCCGGCTCGCCGAGGTGGATGACGTCACCGGTGTCGACGAAGTTGACCGTGCCGTCGTACTGGATCGAGCCGATCCGTACATCGGACGCCGGGTAGAGCACTGTCGCCCCGGCCTGGGCGAGCGCGTCCGCCTGCTCGACGGCGGCAGAGGTGTTCTTGGCCCGTTCCACGAGCGAGTCGTCGAGCGAGGACTCGAGCTGCATCCGCACCGTGACGTAGGCGCCGAGCGCGACGATCGCCACCGACAGCCCGACCGCCATCGTGGTGAGCAGGGTGACCCGGCTGGCCAGGGACCGCCGGTAGTGCCAGCGACCTTCCGAGCCGAACGGCGGGGACGGGAACGTCACGATTCCTTCAGCACGTAGCCGACACCGCGCACGGTGTGGATCAGCCGCGGCTCGCCCTCGGCCTCGGTCTTGCGACGCAGGTAGCCGACGTAGACCTCCAGCGAGTTCGCCGTGGTCGGGAAGTCGTAGCCCCACACCTCCTCGAGGATGAAGCTGCGCTCCAGCACCCGCCGCGGCCGGCGCAGGAACATCTCGAGCAGGGTGAACTCGGTCCGGGTCAGCTCGATCGCCCGGTCACCCCTGCGGACCTCGCGGGTCGCGATGTCCATCGACAGGTCGGAGAAGCTCAGCAGCTCGTCCGCCTCGCCGACCGGCACCGTGGCCCGTCGCAGCAGCGCCCGCAGCCGGGCCAGCAGCTCCTGCAGCGCGAACGGCTTGGTCAGGTAGTCGTCGGCGCCGGCGTCGAGCCCCTCGACCCGGTCGCCGACCGCGTCGCGAGCGGTGAGCACCAGGATCGGGACGTCGTTGCCGGCGGCCCGCAGGGCGCGGGTGGTCTCGATCCCGTCCAGCCTCGGCATCATCACGTCCATCACGACCACGTCGGGCGCGGTGGCCGCGCCCGCGCTCAGCCCGGCGAGCGCCTCGGCGCCGTCGGAGGCGGTCGACACGTCGTACCCGTTGAACTCCAGCGAGCGGCGCAGGGACTCGCGGACGGCCCGGTCGTCGTCGACGACCAGGACGCGCTGCCTTCCTCCAGCGCCGCCGACACCGCCGGCAGCGCTGCCTGCAACGGGGCTGCTCACGGTCTTACTGTGCCAGCCACGCCTGAGTCCCCGCTGAGAGCGCGCCCGCGGGGAGTTCTGGACCAGTCGCCGGCCCTGTCACCGTCCTGTTGCCGTCGTCGGCATAGGCTGCCCGGGCTCGCGACCGTTCCTCTGGGGGGAGAAGGATGCTGGGTGCGAGGCGTCGTGGGGCCCTCGCGGCGGGG
>NZ_DASUFR010000025.1:0-35421 GCF_036274455.1 Nocardioides sp.
GCGGACCGGGGTCGAGGTGCTCGTCACATTTGTTAGGAAACCTCACTTACTTATTCGGTGTCAAGGGGTGCGCCCCTGAGAAGGAACGTAACTTTGCTTTACCTTCCGGGCCGACGGCCCGGGAAGGACAAGTAGCTTTCCTTTACCTTCGGGCTCAGACCGTGAGCGAGGCGTCCGCCGGCAACGACAGCGTCAGCACGGCGTCCTCGATGAGGTCGTCCCGTTCCACGTCGGCCTCGACCCGGCGCAGCCGGACGGCGAGGTCGGGCTCGCGATCGTCGCCGGTGAGGTCGACGGCGGCCACGACGAAGAGCCGCTGCGGCCCGACGTACTCCAGGTGGACATAGGTGACCCGGGCCACGTAGGGGTGCTCGAGGATCCGCTGGAGAACGGCGGCGCGGAGCTCTGCGCTGTCGCCCTCACCGAGCAGGTACTGCATGTTGCGGCGCATCAGGAAGATCGCGACGGCAGCCAGCAGCACCCCCACCGCGATCGACCCGAGGGCGTCGTACTCGTGCCGGCCGGTGAGCTGGTGCAGGCCGATGCCGGCGCCGGCGAGCACGAGGCCGATCAGCGCCGCCGAGTCCTCGAAGAAGACCGCGCGCAGGGTCGAGTCCGACGTGCGCGCGACGAACCGCAGCGGGTGCAGCCCGAACCGCGTCGCCTTGCCCCGCACCTGCCGCGACGCCTGGACGAACGACACGCCCTCGAACAGCGCCGCCAGGCCGAGCACGATGTAGTTGGCGGTGTACGCCGCGCGGCCCGGTTCGGCCATGAGCTCGGTGATCCCGTGCCAGACCGAGACCACCGCGCCCGCCGAGAACAGCCCGAACGCCGCCACCAGCGACCAGATGTAGGTGGACCGGCCGTAGCCGCGCGGATGCGCCGCGTCTCGGGGCCGCTTGCCCCTTCGCTCGGCCAACAGCAGGAACACCTCGTTGCCGGTGTCCGACCAGGAGTGCGCGGCCTCGGCGACCATCGCCGCCGACCCGGTGACGGCGGCGGCCACCGACTTCGCAATCGCCAGGAGCCCGTTCGCGACGAGCGCGACGAGGACCGTCACGAGCGAAGAGTCCATCGCCTGTCCGGCGGAGTGTCGGGCCACGCTGTCAGGTACCCGCACAGACCGGACAGCCGCGGCGGACGGCTAGCGTCGGCGGGTGCGGTGGCGGGCGAGGCGGGCGAGGTGGCTGGCCCCCGTTCTGGTCGCGCTCGTCCTCGCGGGCGCCGGGTGCGGCGACGGCGACGACGGCGACGCGCCCCCGATCGGCTCGTACGTCGCGATCGGCGACTCCTACACCACGGGCACGGGTGCGGGCCCACTGGTGGACGACGCCGGCGGAACGGCCTGCGGCCAGGTCGGCACCAGCTATCCGCGACTGGTCGCCGAGGCCCTCGGCGCGGAGCTGACCGACGCCAGCTGCGCCGGCGCGCGGACGTCGGATGCCACCGGGGAGCAGACGACCGGCTCCGGCGCGCACTGGCCGCCCCAGCTCGACCGGGTCTCGAAGGGCACGGACCTCGTGACCGTCGGGCTCGGCTACAACGACCTCGGCTTCTTCAGCCAGCTCACCGTCGGGTGCGCGGCCGCCGCCGGCTCTGACCCGACGGGCACGCCGTGCGCCGAGCGCAACCGGGCGCAGGGCGTCGACCCGGGCTCCATGGCCGACCAGGTCGGCGACCATCTGCGCGACCTGCTGGACCAGGTGCACCAGCGGGCGCCAGATGCCCGAGTGCTGCTCGTGGGTTACCCGCAGCTGGTCCCCCCCGAGGGCACCTGCCCGGAGCTGCCGCTGGCCGCCGGTGACTACCCCTACGTCCGCGAGCGGTTCGCGCACCTCGACGACGCCATGCGCGCCGCCGCGTCCGACACCGGGAGCACGTTCGTCGACGTGTACGACGCCAGCAGCGGTCACGACATCTGCGCCGGGGCGGGCGCGTGGGTCGACGGCTACCCGGCCAGCACTCGGGCGGCGGCGTACCACCCGTTCGCGGTCGAGCACCGGGCCGTCGCCGACCTGATCCTGGCGGAGTTCGACCAGGACTGATCAGAGAGCGTCGTGAACGACCCTGCCGCCCACGGCGGTCAGCGCCACCCTCATCGAGCGCAGGGCGGCTCCGGCCGCGGCCGAGTCGGCGTGCGGCGCCAGCGGGTCGGCATCGAGGAGGACGAGGTCGCCGGGCGAGCCGACGCCGACCGTGGGCTGGCCGTCGACCGACGCGGCCAGCGCCTCGGCCGGAGTGAGCGCCTGCTCGCCGTGCCACGGCTCCCGCTCGTCGTCGCTGCGATGCACGGCAGCCGCGATCGCCAGCCAGGGGTCGAGCGGCGAGACCGGGGCGTCGGATCCCAGGGCCAGCTCGACGCCGTCCTCGCACATCCACCGGAAGGCGAAGCAGCGCTCGGCCCGGTCCGGCCAGACCAGCTCGGTGATGTCCCGGTCGTCGAGGAGGTGGGCCGGCTGCACACTTGCCCGGATGCCGAGCTCGGCCATCCGGTGCACGTCGTCGCGGCCGACCACCTGCGCGTGCTCGATCGAGCCGTGCGCACCGGTGGTGGCGTACGCCGCCAGCGCCTCGGCCACGGCGGCGTCACCGATGGCGTGGGTGGCGACCTCGAGGCCGCCCGCGTGCGCGCGCGCCAGCAGGTCGCGCAGCTCCTGGCCGGAGAGGTTGGGCTGGCCGGCGGGGTGCTCGAGCCGGTGCGCGTCGGCGTAGGGCTCGCAGCACCAGGCGGTGCGGGTGTTGAGCGAGCCGTCGCTGATGATCTTGAGCGGGCCTATCGTGATCCGCTCGTCGCAGCCGGGCAGCGGGTCGCCGGTGTGGAGCCCGGCCTCGAGCACCTCGTCGAGGGTGTCGGCGTAGGCCGCCCACCGGATCCGGAGGACGTCGCAGCCCTGCGACCAGCGCTCGGCCCACTCCTGCCCGCGTGCGCCGAACTCGAAGTCGACCATCCCGACGATGCCGCGGGCCGCCGCGGCGTCGAGCGTGCGCCGGAACGCCGCGGGCGACGTCCCGTCGCTGCCGGCCAGGGTGACCAGGCGCGGGTAGGCCGCGAACCACTCGTTCTCGCGCACCACCGAGTCGCGCACCGGCATGCCCAGGTGCAGCAGTGCGGTGGTGTTGAGCCAGGCGTTGTGGGCGTCCCCGGCGATCAGTACCACGGGGGTCTCGCCCGTCACCGCGTCGAGCTCGGACACCGTGACGTCGCGGTCCCAGCCGCCGGGGCGGTGGCCCCAGCCGATGACGGGTACGCCGGGCCGCGCTGCCAGCCGCTCGGCCACCACGGCCAGGACCTGCTCCGGCGAGCGCGCCGGCGCCAGGTCGAGCCGCTGCGAGGCGAGCGTCCACTGGGTGAAGTGCACGTGCTGGTCCCAGAGCCCCGGCGCGCACCAGCGGCCATCGGCGTCGTACTCCTCCACGCCCGGGCGGGGATCGAGGTACGACGCAACCGTGGTGACGATGCCGCTCTCGACGAGCACGTCGACCGGGTGCTGCGGCGGAGAGGCCGCCGGTCCGATGGGGACCAGACGCGTACGCCGGATCATCAGACTGGCCACCGCGACACGGTAGCGACCCTCAGCCGAACCGCACCCGTCGCCGTCGGTCCGGCTGGCCGGCCGACGTCCGGGAACCGCGCTGCAGCTCAGGCGGCGCAGGGCTCCAGGCAGTCGCACTCGTCGTCGTCACCGTGAACAGCGGCCTCGGCGGCCCCGGCGGCCTCGGCAGGCATCCCCATCGGCTGCGGGCGGAGGAAGACGCCGCCGACGACCGCGGCCAGGGCGGCGGCGACCGCGCCGACCGCGAATGCGACCTGGAGTCCACCGTGCAGCGCCTCGACCGCCGAGGAGCCGGATGCCGCGAGCGACGCGGTGCGCGAGTCGGAGACGGCCACCAGCACGGCCAGGCCGAGCGCGCCGCCCATCATGAACGAGGTGTTCACCACGCCGGAGGCCAGGCCGGCCTCGTGCGGCTCGACGTCGCCCATCGCGGCCAGCAGGACCGGGTTGAAGGCGATGCCGGCGCCGATGCCGAGCAGGACCATCGAGGGGAGCACGTCGGTGACGAAGCTGCCGTCGACCGGGGCCAGGGCGAACAGCCCCAGCGACGCGGCGGCCAGGGCCAGGCCGACGGTCAGCGGCGGGCGGATCCCGAAGGTCATGACCAGCCGGTCGGAGACCTTCAGCGAGCAGACCATCATCACCAGGCTCGTCGGGACGAAGGCCAGGCCGACCTCGAGCGCGGAGTAGCCGAGGACCTGCTGGAGGTAGAGCGCGGCCAGGAAGAACCAGGCGAACATCGCCGCGGCCCACAGCACGCCGACGGCCTGAGAGACCGACACGTTGCGGAGCCTGAACAGCCGCAGCGGGACCAGCGGCGCGGCCGCCTTGGTCTCCCACACCACGAACGCGACGAACAGGGCGGCGGCGCTCGCCAGCAGGCCGACCGTACGGGCCGAGGTCCACCCGGCCTCGTTGCCGCCGACCACGGCGTAGACGGCGATCATCAGCGCGGCGGTCACCAGCACGGCGCCGGGCACGTCGAGCCTCGTCGAGCCGGGCACGACGTCGTCGGCCGGGAGCACGCCGCGGGCGGCGATCACGACGGCCAGCCCGACGGGCACGTTCACCAGGAAGATCCAGTGCCACGACAGTGCGCCGGTCAGCACACCACCGAGCAGGACGCCGACCGCTCCGCCACCGGACATCACGAAGCCGAAGACGCCCATCGCCTTCGCGCGCTCACCGGGCTCGCTGAACAGCCCCATGATCAGGGCCAGCGCGACGGCGGAGACGCTCGCGCCGGCGAGCCCCTGGACCGCGCGGCCGACCACGAGGAACGACGCGCTGGGAGCGAGGCCGCACACGGCGGAGGCGATCGTGAACGAGACGACACCACCGAGGAAGACCCGTTTGGTGCCGAGCAGGTCACCGAGCCGGCCGGACAGGAGCAGGAACCCGCCGAAGGTGAGCAGGTAGGCGTTCACCACCCAGGCCAGCGAGGCCTGGGAGAAGCCGAGGTCGGTGCGGATCGAGGGCAGCGCGACGTTCACGATGCTCTGGTCGAGCACGATCATCAGGTCGCCCAGGCAGAGCACGTAGAGGGCGAGCCAGCGCTTCTGGCCGGTCATCGCGGTGTCGGCGGTGGTGGAGGTGTTCATGTCATCTCCACGAACGGGGGTGGGCACATTCGACAGACCACGCGAACTTTCCCGATTCATCGGTGGGAGATCACTGGTTAGGGTCGGGCGCATGTGGTGGCGCGCGCTCGGGGTGGCCGTCGTGCTGCTCTGCGTGGGCGTGGCCGGCGGGTACGCCGTCGCAGACCGCAACCAGGAGGAGGCGGCGTCCAGCACCACGCTGGAGCCGATCCCCGGGGTCTCACCCGCCGTACCGACGCCCGTGGTGCCGAGCTACGCGCCCGACCCCGACGACCCCCCGCTGACGACGTCGGGGCTGGTCGCCGAGCCGGTGAAGCTGCGGCTCAACCCCGACGGTGCCGGGGTCAAGGCCGACATCCCTGTCGGGTGGCGGGAGAACCGGCCGGAGGACACGAACTTCTGGAACTTCGTCGACCCGGACGCCTCGCAGGGCACCTACGTGCTGCGGGTGACCCTCTGGCGCCCGGCGAACGTCTCGATCGCGGCCGCCATGGCCCAGCGGATCGCGGCCCTCGAGGACGCCGAGACGCATGGGGGGCTCAGCGACTTCCACGTGACCGCCCAGTCCGACGACACGATGGAGGCGACCTACGTCGACGGCGGCCACCTGCGGTTCACCACCGAGCGGTGGGTCAGCTTCGACGGCTCGACGGCGTACGCGTCGGTCGCGGTGACCGGTCGCGAGGTCGACCGGCCCGGGCTCGGCGACCTGCTCAGCCGGACCGTCACCTCGTTGCGGGAGCTCCCGCCGAAGCCGCCGGGTGGCAACGACCAGGGCTAGCCGGCAGCGCTACAGGCCGTGGGTCTCGACGTCGTCGAGGACGCCGTTGGCGGTCGCCCGGTCGTCGCTGCGGATCTGCACCCACATCAGCGTGTTGGTGCTGACCTGGACGATCCGTTCGACCAGCACGGTGCCGCCGGGGCAGTCGGAATAGACGACGGTCATCGAGGCGTCACCGTCCCGGGTGTCGTCGACCGTCCGCCCCGCCGAGTCGCACTCCGGGTGCTGTGGCACCGCGTCCGGCAGGTCGGTCGCGCTCAACAGCCCGAGGAAGACGCCTTCGTCCGACCCCTTCGCCGCCCAGTCCGGGCTGGTTCCGACCGAGAGCGCCGGCATCTGCGTGTCGGTCCCGGGCGGGGTCCAGCCGTCGAGAGCGTCGGCCCGGTCCCAGCTCGACGGAACGGTGACCGACAAGGTGCCGGTGCTGTCGAAGACGGTGCGCTCGGACGGGCGCCGTTCGTGCTGCACGGCGTACCCCGCTGTCGCACCCACGACCAGCGCGAGCAGGCCGACCACGGACAGGATCGCGAGGCGGCGGCCGCGGCGGCGGGGCAGGGTCGGCTCGGGGAGTGCGCCGTGGTCGGGCGGGAGCGTCGGGCGGGGGCCGGGCTGGGTCAGCTCCGGGTCGCGCTCGAGCCACGGCTGCGTGGGCGCGCCGGACGTCGACGGACCGAGCGCACGGTCCAGCGCACGCACGAACTCGGTGACGCTCGAGTAGCGGTCCTCGCGGCTCCGGGCGAGCCCGCGCCGCAGGACCTGGTCGACCTCGGGCGGGAAGGGACGCTCGGGTGTCGAGGCCGGTGGGAGCTCGGCGGGGTGCATGGCGTCGGAGAGCGAGGCGTGCGCGAACGGCGGCCGGCCGGTGAGCAGCAGGTAGGCCAGCGCGGCCAGGGAGTACTGGTCGGCGCGTGCGTCCGGGGCCTGCGCGGAGGCCTGCTCCGGGGCGATGTAGGTGGGTGTGCCGGCGATCATCGTCAGCCGCGACGACATGTCGAGCGCCTTGCCGAGTCCGAGGTCGCCGACCATCGCCCGGACGGTCTGCCCGGTGGGGCCGTCGACGCTCCGGAAGAGCACGTTGGCCGGCTTGATGTCGCGGTGCAGGATGTCGCGGTCGTGCAGGGCCTGGAGCCCGGCTCCGACCTGGCGGACCACCTCCATCGCCTGGGCGACGGTGAGCCCGTCGACCTCGAGCCGGTCGGCCAGCGTGCCCTGGTCGGCGTAGGACATGACCAGGTAGGGACGGCCGTCGTCGAGCTCGCCCGCGTCGTAGACGCTGACCACGTTCGGTGACTCCACCTTGCGCAGGTAGCGCCCCTCCTCGACGAACCGCTGCCGGATCTGGTGGTCCTCGCTCCAGTTGTCGGCCAGCACCTTCACGGCCACCGGCGAGTCGAGCTGCTCGTCGTAGGCCAGCCACACCGTGGCGAACCCACCGGAGCCGATCCGCCGACGCACGGCGTAGCGGCCGAGGCGGGCGGGCATGGGCACGCCCCACATCCTGTCCGATCAGGTGGCCGCGGAAACGATCCGGGCCAGCTCGTCGCGGGTCGGGCCCTCGTCGTACGCCGGCCGCCAGCCGGTCTCGTACACCCGCCGCGCGGCGCCCTGCAGGACGTCGAGCGAGTCCGGTCCGGCGTCCATGGAGAGGTAGGACTGCATCGCGCGGGCGATCCCGGAGTCCTGCGACGCCGCTGCCAGCACGAGGTCGGAGGGCAGTGGCTGGTCGAGATCCAGCTCGGCACCACCCCACCTGGCCAGCCGGGTCGCGTCCATGGCGATGTGGTCGCGCACCCACGGGGCGATCGTCTCCGCGCACCACTCGTCGAAGGAGTCGCGCAGCGTGTCGAGGTCGTCGTTCCCGTCGATTCCCGCCAGCAGCCGCTCGGCCTGCATCAGCGCCATGGTCACGCCGCGGCCGAAGTTCGGGGTCGTGGTGGCCACCGAGTCGCCGACGGCGACCAGGCCGCTCAGCAGCGGCCGTCCGTCACGTCGGCGCTGGCCCCGGTAGTGGTTGAGCAGGCTGCCGCCCGGGAACACCGGCGCGACCGGCTCGGACCGCTCGGGGTCGGTCCAGGCCGCGAGCCCGGCGATCGCAACACATGCGGCGTCGTACGCCGCGTCGTGGCGCAGCCCCTTGAGCTCGGCGTCGTGGCTCTGCCTCATGATCACGGTGGAGAACACGCCGGCCTCGTGCGGGAAGACGAGGACCTGGTAGCCGTCGAAGTCGCCCTGCCAGGCGATCGGGCCGCTGAGCGGCCCGGGCTCGGCGCCGGGGCGGAGCCGGTAGACGCGGTCGACGTAGGCGATCCCGCAGTCGCCGCCGAACCCCTCGCGCTCGCCGAGCTCCTTGGTGACCGGGCTCGAGCGGCCGGACGCGTCGATCACGAGCTCGGCCGGGACGGGCTCGCCGTCGACGTCCAGCCCGATGGCTACGCCGTCGACCTGGCGCACGCCCCGCACGTGCCCGCGCCGCAGCACCAGGCCCGGCTCCGCGGCGACGACGTCGCGCAACGCCTGCTCGAAGGTCGGCCGCTGCGAGCGGACGCCGGCGAGCTCGGTCGAGCCGGGCGCGGACACGGGCTCGGCGCCGAGCGCGAGCCAGCGCGCCCATGCCTCGGGCAGCTCGCGCTTCAGCGCGCCGGCCACCGGCGCCCGGAACGCGTGCGCGTGGTGGAACTGCATCACGCCCTTGCGCGGCCAGCTGCCGTCCGGCTCCGGGCCGCCGTCGCGGTCGACGATCGTCACGGCGTGGCCGCGACGCTGCAGCGCGGCGCCGAGGAACAGGCCGGTCGGCCCCGCCCCGATGATCGCCACACGCACCGACCACACGCTTCCGCTGCGGCCCGCTGCTCGTCCATGGCCCGGTCGGGGGATCGTCACCCGCCGATCGAGCCTGTCGAGATCACCGCCACCAAGGCACCCGAGCGAGCCCCCAGCCCGGCCTGCGGGCATCTCGACAAGCTCGATGAGCGGTGGTTCAAGTGAGGCGAAAGTGCCGCGAGAACGTCCCGTGGACGGCCGTTTCGCGTCACTCGACGGCGGACGGCGGGGAAGCGGTGGATATCGGTTCGGTTGCGATCCGGCCGGTGGTCACCAGGGAGGCATTACATTCGCCATCGCTGGGGAGGGTGGAGGAAATGACCGAGGCAGCAGCCACACCGGACGAGATCGACGACCTGGCGCGCCGCGCCCAGGACGGCGACCGCGATGCGCTGGAGCTGCTCCTCGCCGCGATCCGGCCCCGCACGCTCAACGTCTGCCGCGGCGTGCTGCCCTTCACCCCCGACGCCGAGGACGCCTGCCAGGACGCGTTGATCAAGGTGGCCGAGAAGATCGGCACCTGGAACCGGCGCGGCCGGTTCACCACCTGGCTGCACGTCGTGGCGGTGAACACGGCCCGGTCGACGTACCGCCGGATGAAGAACCAGGCCGTCGCCGCCGACCCCACCGAGTCGCAGGCGATGCAGCGGCCCGACCCCCGCACGACCAGCGTCATCGCCGGCACCCGGCTCGACCTGCTCGAGGCGATGGAGGCGCTGGAGCGGGACCACCCGCAGTTCGTGGAGCCGCTGCTGCTGCGTGATGTCTACGGGCTGCCCTACGAGGAGATCGCGCAGATCGTCGACGCCCCGCTCGGGACGATCAAGGCGCAGATCCACCACGGTCGCAGGCTGGTGCGGCCGATGCTCGCGGAGAGCCAGTGAGGCTCCCGAGGAGACTCGGCGCCCTCCTCCTCACCACTGCGCTCGGCTGCGGCCTGCTCACCGCGTGCAACGACGACTCATCGGGCGACGCCGCCCAGCCGGCCGGCAGCCCGACGCCCGCCAGGGACGTGTCGCTGCCCGACGAGACCAAGGCTCCCCCGGACCCCGACGACCCGGCCCTCGACCCGGCGCTGAGCAGGCCGGTGGAGGACTCGCTCTACCCGGACGTGGGCGACCCGAGCGTCGACGCGCTCCGCTACGACCTCGACCTCGCCTGGTCACCGGACAGCCGCACGCTCGACGGCGACGCGATCATCGAGCTGCGCTCCACCGAGTCAGGTGACCACCTGCAGCTCGACCTCGGCGAGCCGCTGGAGGTCAGCTCGGTGACGCTGGACGGCGCCGAGGTGGAGTTCCAGCACGTCGGCAAGGACCTCGTGGTCGAGGCGCCGGTGACCAAGGACGAGCGCTACGTGCTCGACGTCGCCTACTCCGGCACCCCCCAGCCGACGCCGGCACCGACCAACCGCACCGACTTCAGCACCACCGGCTGGACCATCACCCCCGACGGTGAGACGTGGACGATGCAGGAGCCGTACGGCGCGTTCACGTGGTACCCGGTCAACGACCAGCCGTCCGACAAGGCCTACTACGACTTCACCCTGACCGTGCCCTCGCCCTGGATCGGCATCGCCAACGGCGTGATGACGGCCCAGAAGGAGTACGGCGGGCTGACCACCACCGCGTGGCACCTGTCCAAGCCCGCGTCGTCGTACGTCGTCACCGTCGCGATGGGCGACTACACCCGCACCACCAACACGACGCAGAGCGGTCTCGAGATCTCCTACTGGGTGCCGAGCGACCGGCCCGAGCTCGCCAGCGGCCTCCAGGCCGCGGCCGCCGGGCTGGACTGGCTCAAGAATCTGCTCGGGCCCTATCCGTTCGACAGCCTCGGCTTCCTGCTCAACGACTCGCGCAGCGGCATGGAGACCCAGACGATGATCTCGCTGGGCGCGACCGACTACACGACGTCGACCGCCGTGCTGGTGCACGAGATGGCGCACCAGTGGTACGGCGACGAGGTGACGCCCCAGGACTGGCGCGACGTGTGGATGAACGAGGGCATGGCGATGTACCTCCAGGGCTGCTGGGAGGCCGCGGCGGACGGGCGCACCGTGGACGCGGTGATGGACCACTACGCAGAGCTCGAGCGGAAGGCGCGCGCCGCGGCCGGCCCGCCGGCGGCGTACGACCCGCAGCAGTTCGGCCAGGGCAACATCTACTACGGCCCGGCGCTGATGTGGCACGAGCTGCGCAAGAAGATCGGCGACGACGCATTCTGGAAGCTGGTGCGCGCCTGGCCGGCCCGCGCCCCCGAGACCAACGCGACCTACGACGAGTACCTCGACTGGCTGGTGAACCGGACCCACGTCCACCGCTCGTTCTTCGACTCCTGGCTCCTCGACCCCACCACGCCACCCCGATCCTGACACCGAGTAGCGCCGACTCGACGTTCTGCTGTGCGCTGATCGGGGCGCCGAAAGGTTGTGCGGGGGGCAGGCGGCGTGTGGGGTGGGCGCATGCGACTGCTGGTGCTGGGCGGGACGGTCTTCTTGTCGAGGGCGGTGGCGGCCGAGGCGGTGGCGCGCGGCCACGAGGTGACGTGCGCCGCGCGGGGGAGGTCAGGGTCGGCGCCCGACGGCGCGCGGCTGGTGAGCGTGGACCGCAGCGAGCCGCTGCCACCGGACCTCGGTGACTACGACGCAGTGGTCGACGTCGCGCGGCTGCCCTCGTGGGTGCGCAGGGCGGTGGCGGCGTATCCGTCGGCGCACTGGGTGTTCGTCTCGACGGTCAACGTCTACGCCGACGACGCGACTCCCGGCGGTACGCCGGCGACCCTCCCCCTCGTCGAGCCGATGGAGGAGGACGGCGACCTCGAGACCGACCCGGAGGCCTACGGCCGGATGAAGGTGGCCTGCGAGCGGATCGTGCTCGACGGCGCGGCCTCCGCGATGGTGATCCGGCCCGGGCTCATCGTGGGACCCGGCGATCCGACCGGCCGGTTCACCTACTGGCCCAGGCGGCTGGCCGCCGGTGGCGAGGTGCTCGCCCCCGGCGATCCGGCGGACGCGATGCAGGTCGCCGACGTCCGTGACCTCGCGGCCTGGGCGGTCACCGCGTGCGAGCAGCGCACCACCGGCGTCTACGACGGCGTCGGCGAGCCGATGCCGCTCTCGCAGCTGCTCGAGCAGTGCTCCCAGGGCGTCGAGTCGGAGGTCACCTGGACCTGGGTGGACCAGGAGTTCCTCAAGGCGCAGGAGGTCGAGCCCTGGATGGGTCCGGGCGCGATCCCGCTCTGGCTGCCGCGCCCGGAGTACGACGGCCTGCCGGCCCACGACGTACGCCCCTCCCTCGACGCCGGGCTGACGATCAGGCCCCTGGCCGAGACCACCCGCGACACCCTGGCCTGGCTGGAGGCGACACCCGACGCGAAGGTCACCGGCATCGACCTCGACCGCGAGAAGGAGCTGCTGGGGGCCTGGCACGCCCGCACGCCGGGATAGTCCGTGACGAAGTGGTCGGCCGAACACCGTTCTCCACAACCATTTCGTCACGGACTACCCCCCGGTGAGCACCGAGGCGAGGCTCGCGGCGGCCCGGTCGGCACCACCGCGGCGGATGGGGCGTCGGGCACCGAGCTCGCGCCGAGCACGGCCCGATCCTAGAGCGCTACGGGCGTGCCGAACCTGGCTGCGAACGCGAGCTCGGAGAGCGGCCGGCGGGTCCGCTCGGCCAGCTCGGACTCGACGGCCAGGCCGACGGCGAGGCCGGTGGTGACCCGCCAGTGCCGCGGTACGGCGGCCAGCTCGGCCAGGCCGTCGTGGTCGAAGGCCGCGAACTGGTGGACCCCGAGCCCGAGCGCGCCGGCCTGCACGGTCAGGTGGGCGACGGCCTGGCCCAGGTCGTACTGCGCGTAGTCGGAGTAGCCCAGCGCGTCGTCCTCGGGACCGCTCGCGACCTGGTTGAGCGTGAAGACCAGGGCCGAGGCGGCCGGCGCCCAGCGGCGCACCGACGGCGCGAGCAGCTCCACGAAGGCCCGGTGCGCCTCGTCGCCTCGCCGGCCGACGAGGAACGCCCACGGCTGGGAGTTGCCGGCGGACGGAGACCACCGCGCCGCCTCGAGCAGCACGGCCAGCTCGTCGTCGGCCAGCACGTGGGTCTCGTCGTAGGCGCGGATGCTGCGCCGGTCACGCAGCAGCGGCAGGAGCTCGGCCATGTGCGGTCAACCCGCCTCGCCACCGGGATAGTCCCAGACCTTCCCAACCGCCCGAGGCGAGACTTTCGTTGGAAACGTCTGGGACTATCCCAGGGGAGACGCCGAGGCGGGAGCCAGATGAGCAGGACCTACGTCGTGAGCGGGGCCGCCTCCGGCATCGGGGCCGCGACCGCCGCGTTGTTGCGCGACCAGGGTGACCGGGTGGTCACCGTCGACCTCCACGACGCGGACGTGATCGCCGACCTGTCGACGCCGGACGGGCGGGAGGCCGCGGTGTCCGGCGTACGGGCGCTGACCGACACGGTCCACGGCATCGTCCCGGCCGCCGGGATCGGCGGCTTCACCGGCACCGACCCGGCGCTGGTCGTCTCGGTGAACTTCTTCGGTGCCGTGGCGCTGGTCGAGGGGCTTCGCGAGCCCATGGTCGACGCCAGTGGCGCGGCGGTCGTCCTGCTCGCGTCGAACTCCATCACCGGCCAGCCCGGCTGGGCAGGGGAAGTCGCCGTGGCCTGCCTGCGCGGCGACGAGGAGGCCGCCCGCGCGGCCGCGGCGGGGCACGAGGCGGTGATGGTCTACCCCGCCACCAAGGCGGCGCTCGCCTGGTGGGCGCGGCGGGTCGGGGTCACCGACCAGTGGGCCGGGGCGGGCATCCGGCTCAACTCCGTCGCGCCCGGCAAGATCGCCACCGCGATGACCGAACAGCTCGCCGCCGATCCGGTCTTCGGCCCGCTGTCCGGGGCCTACCCGACGGCACTCGGCCGCGACGGCCGGCCCGAGGAGGTGGCTGCTCCGATCGCGTTCCTCCTCTCCGACGCGGCGTCCCTGGTCGTGGGATCCGTGCTGTACGTCGACGGCGGCACCGACGCGATCCTGCACCCGCTCGCCCCGGAGGGCTGGGAGGTCGGCCCCCTCGAGGTCTGAGCCTCGCGGCGGGCGGGGCGACGGTGGCTGAGGTGCGAAGGCGTTCTGCGCCTGAGCCTCGAAGCCTCCACAGGGCAGCCACCTGCTGGCGGGTCGGCACGGTGGCTGAGGTGTGAGGCCGTTCACGGCCGAACCTCGAAGCCGCGGCAAGGTAGGCACCTGCTGGCGGACCGCTGGTCGAGCCTGTCGAGACCTCCGCAGCCTGGGCACGCGGGTGGGTCCCAGCCCCGGGTCACCTGGCTTCGAGGCTCGGCGCTGGGGCGCCTCGCACCTCAGCCACCGTGAAGGCTCGGCGCTGGGGCGCCTTGCACCTCAGCCACCATGACCCGCACCGCTGGTCGAGCCTGTCGAGACCTCCGCAGCGATCGCGCTCGGGGTGGGTCCCAGCCCCGGCTCACCTGGCTTCGAGGCTCGGCGCTGGGGCGCCTCGCACCTCAGCCACCGTTACCGCACCGCTGGTCGAGCCTGTCGAGACCTCCCCAGCCCCCGGACACACGGGGTGAGTCCAGCACCGGCCGCCGTCCCGAAGAGATACCCCAGCGGTCGGGGGGCCGGACCGGGTGGCAGCCAACCACCCCCGCGTTGACCCGAGCGGGCCATGGGCGAGGGTGGCCAGGAGTCCCTATCGTGCCTGCGTGCCGTTCCGCGACCTCTCCGACCTCGAGCTGAAGGCACTCGCCTTCGTCGACGAGCGCGAGCTCGTTCGCGACCTGGTCGGGCTGGTCAGCGTGCCGTCGGTCAGCGGCTCGCAGGCCGAGAGCGAGATCCAGCACCTGCTGGCCAAGCAGCTCGGCTTCCTGGACCTGGCCCTCGACCTCTGGCCGCTCGACCTGGCCGAGCTGACCGCCGACCCCGGCTTCCCGGGCTGCGAGGTCGAGCGCACGGACTCGTGGGGACTGGTCGCCGCCACCTCCGACGTCAATGACGAGGCGGGCCTGGTCCTGCAGGGCCACGTGGACGTCGTCCCGCCCGGCGACCCGACCCGGTGGTCCGGTGACCCGTTCGTGCCGCGCGTCGGCCGCCGTCGCGTGCACGGCCGCGGCACGGTCGACATGAAGGCCGGCGTGATCGCCAACATCGCCGCCGTCCGCGCCGTCCGGGAGGCCGGGATCCCGCTGTCGAGGCCGGTCGCACTGCACCTCGTGGTCGGCGAGGAGGACGGCGGCCTCGGGGCGTTCGCCACGCTGCGACGCGGCCACCGGGGCGCGGCCTGCGTCATCACCGAGCCGACCGGCGGGGCGATCGTGACCGCGAACGCCGGCGCCCTCACCTTCGAGGTGGTCGTCCCCGGCCTGGCCACGCACGGGAGCACGGCGTACGCCGGCGTGAACGCCTTCGACGCCTTCCTGCCGGTCCACCGCGCGCTGGCCCAGCTGCAGCTGCGCCGCAACGCGCACGTCGACCCGCTGATGGCCGAGTACCCCGTCGCCTACCCGCTCTCGATCGGCCGGGTCACCTGTGGCGACTGGGCGAGCAGCGTTCCCGACCGGCTGGTGGCCGAGGGCCGGCTCGGCGTCGCCCTCGATGAGGACCCGGCCGACGCACGCGCCGCCTTCGAGGAGGCGGTCGCGGAGGCCGTCGCCGCGGACCCGTGGCTGCGCGACCACGCACCGGCGGTCTCGTGGACCGGGGGCCAGTTCGCCAGCGGCAGGTACGACGGCGACGGCGACGCGCTGCTCCAGACCGTGGCCGCGGCCGACGCCGATGTGACGAGCGGACCGCGTCCGCGTGTGCACGGTGCGCCGTACGGCAGCGACCTGCGGCTCTACGCCGGTGCCGGGATCCCCACGCTCCACTACGGCCCGGGCGACGTACGCCTCGCGCACGGCCCGGACGAGTCGGTCGCGGTCGACGAGCTGGTGACGGTGACCGAGGCATTGGTCCTGACGATCCTGCGGACCTGCACCTGACCCTGACCCTGACCCTCGGGCAGGATCGAGGCCGTGAGCCGCGAGGTCGAGCAGCAGAACCGCCGGATGCTGCGGGCCCGCGACGCGATGGACCGGCAGTACGCCGACCCGCTCGACATCCCGGCGCTGGCGCGCATCGCGCACGTGTCCGAGGCGCACTTCATCCGCACCTTCCGGGCGACCTTCGGCGAGACCCCGCACCGCTACCTGCAGCGGCGCCGGGTCGAGCGCGCGATGGCCCTGCTCGTCTCGACCGACCGCTCGGTCACCGACATCTGCATGTCAGTGGGCTTCTCGAGCCTGGGCACGTTCAGCCGCACGTTCCGCGACATCGTGGGCGAGTCCCCGAAGGACTACCGCGCCGCGCACCCCGTGGTCGCAAGGGTGCCAACGCACTTCTCGATGGCCTGGACCCGGCCCAGCGACATGTCGAGCAGTTTCGGAGAAGGAGAGCGGCCCGGACCTCAATAGCGTCGTTCCCACGACCGGCACCGCACCAAGGAGAACGACATGAGCTACCAGGCCTATCTCGACGCCGTCGAGCACAAGACCGGGAAGACGCCTGCAGCGCTGCTGGCCGAAGCCGCCGAGCGCGGCTTCACACCGACCACCCGGGCCGCCGAGGTGGTCACGTGGCTGAAGGACGACTACGACCTCGGCCGCGGCCACGCGATGGCGCTCTACGGCGTGCTGAAGAACGGCGCGACCATCGCCGACAAGCACGTGCAGAGCGGCGGCACCCACTCCGACCCGTCCGCCGAGCTGCGGCTCGACGGCATCGACAACCGCTAGGAGAAACCAGTGTTCACCAACATCAACGTGTCCCAGATCTTCGTGCTCGACCAGGACGAGGCGCTCGACTTCTACGTCGGCAAGCTCGGCCTCGAGGTGCACACCGACGTCGACCTCGGCTTCATGCGCTGGCTGACGGTCAACGTGCCCGGCCACCCCGACCGGGAGATCCTCCTCGAGCGGCCTGGCCCGCCGTCGATGGACGAGGCCACCGCGGCCCAGGTCCGCGAGCTGGTCAGCAAGGGGGTCATGGGCGGCTGGGTCGGCTTCGTCACCGACGACTGCCGCAAGACCTACGACGAGCTGGCCGCCCGGGGCGTGGAGTTCACCGACGGCCCCAACGAGCAGCCCTACGGCGTCGACGCCGGCATCCGCGACCCGTTCGGCAACAAGCTGAGGTTCGTGCAGCCGGCCCGGTGACGATCAGGACGTGGCGCAGCTGAACGTCGCCTCGGTGAGGGCGTCCTTCACCTCGGGGTGCGTGGCCAGGTCGAGGTCGTGGAAGGTCAGCGCCGCGTCGAACATCCCGATGTCGACGAGGTCCTGGAGCCCGACCTTCTCGATCGTGCCCCGGGCCACGCACTCCGCCTGCTGCTGGCTGATGCCGAGCTGGGAGGCGAACGCCGCGGCCATGCTCGTCACCGCCTTGTCCTCGTCACCCGACGGCGGGGTGGTGGCAGGAGCCGCGGGCGGGCTGGTGGCCGGTGCCGTCGAGGTGGCGGTGGGCGACCTCGTCGCGGTGTCCGCGTCGTCCCCGCCGTCGTTGCCGAGGAACGCGAAGCCGGCGACCACGACCGCCGCCACCGCGACCATGGCCAGCAGGACCAGCGCGAGCCGCCGCGCGCGACCGGCTCGCGGAGGCGGCGCTGCCGGTGGTGCTGCCGGTGGTGCTGCCGGTGGTGCGGCCGGTGGCGTCGCCGGTGCGGGCACCGGCCCACGCAGGGCGTGCAGCCGGTCGCGGACCGCGGCCGCCGACGCCGGGCGATCGTCGGGGTCCTTGGCCATGGTCCGGCGCAGCACGTCGTTGAGCTGACCGGCCAGCGGCGTCAGCTCGTCGGCAAGCTGCGGGACCGGCTGGGAGCGGTGCGCGGTCACGATCTCGAACTCCGAGGTGCCGGCGTACGGCGCCCGTCCGGTCAGCGTCGCCCACAGCAGGCAGCCGAGCGAGTAGACGTCGGAGGCCACCCCGGGCCGGCCTCCCGTGTGCAGCTCGGGCGCCATGTAGCTCGGCGTGCCGACCGTCGCGTGCGACGTGCGGGTGTGCTCGCCGTCGACCTGGCGCGCGATCCCGAAGTCGGCGAGGAAGGCGGTCCAGCCGCCGTCGTCGCGGCGGCGCAGCAGCACGTTGGCGGGCTTGATGTCGCGGTGCACGAGCCCGGCCGCGTGCGCGTCGGCCAGCCCCTCCGCCACCTGTGCGACCAGGTCGATCGCCACCGGCACCGGCGGCGCGCCGTGGGCCGAGAGCATCGAGCGCAGGTCGCCGTCGGGCACCCGCTGGGTCGCGATCCACAGCCGCCCGTCGTCCTCGCCGTGGGCGTAGACCTGCACGACGTGCCGCGAGTCCAGCGAGGCCTGCGCCTGCGCCTCCCGGGTGAAGCGCTCCCTGAACCCGGCGTCCTCCGCGAGCTCGGAGACGATGACCTTGAGGGCCACCGGCCGGTCGAGCCGCTCGTCGAGGGCCTCGAAGACCACGCCCATGCCGCCGCCACCGAGCCGCCGCCCGACCCGGAAGTGGCCGATGGTCTCCCCCGGCCGGGGGTAGCCGTACGTCATGTGACCGCTATACCCGGGCACGTCTCAGCGGAACCACGACCGCGCATCACGCGGTCACCCCCAGCGGGTGATCCAGCACCGTGCGGCACCCCGGCAGGGTCGAGAGCGACAGGCGGCCCGACACGGAGGTGGGTGCCATGCGCGCGATGCTGACGTGGCCTGTCGACGTGGTGCTCGCGGTGGTCGTCCTCGGCGCGGTCGTCGCCGTCCCGCTGGTGCTGCGCGGCCGGCGCCGCGCCGCCTGGCGCCGGCAGCTCGCGGAGGCGGAGGGTGACCTCGCCTGGCTGGCCCACGACCTCCTGCCCGGGCTGCGTCGGGCCCGCTCCCGCGAGGAGGTCGCCGGCGCCTGGGCGGTGGGGTCACCCCGCGTCGTCGCAGCGGAGGACCGGCTCACGGCGCTGGCGTCCACGGCGTACGACGACCGCACCCGCGAGCGCACCCGGGCCCTCCGCGACGCCTCCCGGCGGGTCCGGCAGCGGATGCAGGAGCTCGTCGCGCCACGTCCGCACGACACCTGGGTCCTCGACCTGGACGGGGTGATGGCCGACCTCGACGCGGCACTCGGCCCGCCGCGGGCCGCCTGACCCTAGAACAGCAGCGACGACGCCGGGTCCTCGACGATGCCGGCCACGTCGGCGAGGAACCGGGAGCCGGACTCGCCGTCGATGTGCCGGTGGTCGAAGCTCAGGGCGAGCGTGGTGACGTGGCGGACGACGATGCTGTCCTCGCCGTTGGTGTCCACGACCCACGGCTGCTTCCTGATCGCGCCGAACGCGAGGATCGCGGACTCGCCCGGGTTGATGATCGGGGTGCCGGAGTCGACACCGAAGACGCCCACGTTGGTGATCGTGAACGTCCCGCCGCTCATCTCGGCCGGCTGGGTCTTCCCCTCGCGGGCGACCGCGACCAGCTCGCCGAGCGCCTGCGCCAGCTCGAGCAGCGAGAGGTCCTGGGCGTCCTTGATGTTCGGGACGACCAGGCCACGCGGCGTGGCCGCGGCGATGCCGAGGTTGACGTAGTGCTTGAGCACCACCTGCTGGGCCTGCTCGTCCCAGAACGAGTTGACGACGGGAGTGCGCCGCATCGCGAGCATGCACGCGCGGGCCAGCACCAGCAGCGGCGAGACCTTGACGTCGCGGAACTCGCGACGGGTCCTCAGCCGCTCGACGAACTCGACGGTGCGGGTTGCGTCGACGGTCACCCACTCGGTCACGTGCGGCGCCGTGAACGCCGACTGCACCATGGCGCCGGCCATCATCCTGCGGACGCCCTTGATCTCCTCGCGGGTCTCCCGCTCCCCGCTGGTCGAGCCTGTCGGGACCACCGCAGCGGGGGCGGCTTCGGAGGTGGAGCCGGCCGCGCGTTGGACGTCCTCGCGCGAGATGGTGCCGTTGGGCCCGGTCGCCTCGAGGGTGGCCAGGTCGACGCCGAGGTCCTTGGCCAGCTTGCGCACCGGCGGCTTGGCGAGCACCCGGATCGTCGCGGCCTCGCGCGGCTCGATGACCGGCGAGCGCGCCGGGACGGCGTCGTCGGGCTCGCCCGCCTCGACCATCGGTGAGGCGACGGACTCGAAGGCGGCCTGGGTCTGCATGTGGGTGGCCACGGCGCCGGAAGGGACCTTGCGCGGGCGCCGGGTCGGGCCGCGGTCGGCCTTCATCCGGCCCACGAGCGACTCGCCCTCGCCCGAACCGGACGCGGCGGGGTTGGACAGGTCGATCTCCAGCTCCGGCGCCGGCTGGGCCGGCGCCGCGGCCGCGGGTGCGTCGGCCGCCTCGGCCGGCGGGGCCGCGTCGTCGCCGATCGCGATGATCGGCGTCCCGACCGCGATGGTCTCGCCCTCGGGGGCCAGGATCGCCGAGACGACGCCCGCGAACGGCGAGGGCAGCTCGACGATCGACTTGGCGGTCTCGATCTCGCAGACGATGTCGTTGATCGCGACGGTGTCGCCGACCTTGACCTTCCAGCTGACGATCTCGGCCTCGGTCAGGCCCTCGCCGACGTCGGGGAGGAGGTACTCAGGCACTGGTCAGATCCCCTTAGAACGACAGAGTCCGGTCGACGGCGTCGAGCACCCGGTCGAGGTCAGGCAGCCACTCCTCCTCGATCCGCGAGGCGGGGTACGGCGTGTCGAAGCCGCCGACCCGCAGGACCGGGGCCTCGAGGCTGTAGAAGCACTGCTCGGTGATCCGCGCCGCGAGCTCGGCGCCGAGGCCGAGGTTGACGTGCGCCTCGTGCACGACGACCGCCCGGCCGGTGCGGCGTACGGAGTCGAGGACCGGCCCCATGTCGAGGGGCGAGAGTGTGCGCAGGTCGATCACCTCGAGCGAGCGGCCCTCGCCGGAGGCGGCCTCGGCTGCCTTCATCGCGGTCTTCACGGTCGGGCCGTAGGCGAGCACCGTGGCGTCCTGGCCCGGGCGCACGACCCGGGACGCGAACAGCGGGTCGGGCGTGGCGTCCTCGTCGAGGTCGGCCTTGTCGGCGTGGTACTGCCGCTTCGGCTCGAGGAAGATCACCGGGTCGTCGCAGGCGATCGCCTGCTGGATCATCCAGTAGCCGTCGACCGGGTTGGAGCAGGCGACGACCTTGAGCCCCGGGGTGTGCGCGAACTGCGCCTCCGGCGACTCGCTGTGGTGCTCGACCGCACCGATGCCGCCGCCGAACGGGATCCGGATGACCATCGGCATCTTGATCCGGCCCTTGGAGCGGAAGTGGATCTTGGCCACCTGGCAGACGATCTGGTCGTAGGCCGGGTAGACGAAGCCGTCGAACTGGATCTCGACCACCGGCCGGTAGCCGCGCATGGCCATGCCGACCGCGGTGCCGACGATGCCGGACTCGGCGAGCGGGCTGTCGATGACGCGGTCCTCGCCGAAGTCCTTCTGCAGGCCGTCGGTGATGCGGAAGACGCCGCCGAGCTTGCCGACGTCCTCGCCCATGAGCAGGACCTTGGGGTCGTCCTCCATGGCCTTGCGGAGCCCCATGTTGAGCCCCTTGGCCAGCGTGATCTTCTCGCTCATCAGTGGGCTCCCTCGAACGACGCCAGGTAGTCGGCGAACTCGTCGTGCTGCTGGCGCAGCTCCTCGGTCAGCTCGGCATAGACGTTGCCGAAGATGTCGAGCGGCTTCGGGTCGGGCAGCGCCTTGACGCCGTCACGCAGCCGGGCGCCGAGCTCGTTGGCCTCGGCGGCGACGTCCTCGAAGAACGCTGCGTCGGCGAGGCCGTTGCGCTTGAGGTAGGCCTCGACCCGGGCGATCGGGTCCTTCAGCTTCCACGACTCGACGTCGTCGGAGAGCCGGTAGCGGGTCGGGTCGTCGGTCGTCGTGTGCGCACCCATGCGGTAGGTGTAGGCCTCGACGAAGGTCGGGCCCTGGCCGTCGCGGGCGCGCTGGAGCGCGGCCTGCGTCACGGCGTACGTCGCCAGCACGTCGTTGCCGTCGACCCGCACGCCGGGGAAGCCGAAGCCGAGCGCGCGCTGGTAGAGCGGGATCCGGCTCTGGCGTTCGATCGGCTCGGAGATGGCCCACTGGTTGTTCTGGCAGAAGAACACGACGGGGGCGTTGTAGGACGCGGCGAAGATGAACGACTCGTTGACGTCGCCCTGGCTGGAGGCGCCGTCACCGAAGTGGGCGAGTACGGCGGCGTCGCGCTCGGGGTCACCGGTGCCGACGGCGCCGTCGCGCTGCATGCCCATCGCGTAGCCCGTGGCGTGCAGGGTCTGGGCGCCGATGACGATCGTGTAGAGGCCGAAGTTGTAGTCCGCGGGGTTCCAGTCGCCGTGGTCGACGCCGCGGAAGAGTCCGAGGAGCTTGAGCGGGTCGAGGCCGCGGCACCAGGCGACGCCGTGCTCGCGGTAGGTCGGGAAGACGAAGTCCTGGGGCCGCAGCGCGCGGCCCGCGCCGACCTGGGCCGCCTCCTGGCCGAGCAGCTGGGCCCAGATGCCGAGCTCGCCGTGGCGCTGCAGCGCGGTCGACTCGGTGTCGATGCGCCGCACGAGGACCATGTCGCGGTAGAGGCCGCGGATCACCTCGTCCTCGGCCTGGCCCTCGGGTGGGCTGAACGAGAACTCGCTGTGCTGGACCCGTTCGCCCTCGGGCGTCAGGAGCTGGACGAGCTCGGGGCCGCCGTCCTGCTGGCTGGGTCCGAACACCTCGGCGAGGTCGGGTCCGAATGCGGGAGGTGAACTCACATTGTCTCCTCGGGGAGGTCACGGCCGGGTCGGGGTCTCCGCCACGGTGGAGGGTGTCCCGGTCGTCGCGTCGCGGGGGTGGTGCGGGCTGTGAGCCGGGTCACGATCGTGCAACGTCAGGGTATCCGGGGGCGCGGCGAGCGCCCAACCGACCCTCAGGACTGAGCGCTGGGGCCGGCCGACGCGGCATCGCCGGCGAGGAGGCCCGCGGCCTCGACGAGGAGTGGGTCGAGGGAGTCGTCGTGGGCGGCGACGAGGGCCTCGAGGTTGCGGCGCATGCGCGGGTCCCAGAACGACCGGATGTGCCGGGCGACCGCCTCGGCGGCCTCCGGGCCGGGGAGGTGCGCGAACTGACGGGCGATGTCGTTGCCCATCCGCGCCTCGGCTGCCACGTTCATGACCCGGCGCTCACCGCCCTCACGCGTGGGTCTCGGCGGGCTCGCGGGCCTCGGCGACGGCCTCGTCGCCACGGGCGTTGGCAACCCCCACCTGGACGGCAGTGACCTTGTACTCGGGGCAGTTGGTGGCCCAGTCGGAGTTCTCGGTCGTCACGACGTTGGCACCGGTGACCGGGTGGTGGAACGTCGTGTAAACGACGCCGACAGGCATCCGCTCCGAGATCAGGGCGCGCAGGGTCGTCGAGCCGACCCGGCTGGAGAGGTCGACCAGGTCGCCGGTCGAGATACCGCGCACCTCGGCGTCTGCGGGGTGGATCTCCAGGACGTCCTCGGGGTGCCAGGTGTTGTTGGCGGTACGCCGCGTCTGGGCGCCGACGTTGTACTGGGTGAGGATCCGGCCGGTGGTGAGGATGAGCGGGAACCGGCGGGTCGACCGCTCGGTCGTCGGCACGAACACGGTCTCGACGAGCCTGCCCTTGCCACGCACGAACTCGCCGACGTGCATCGTCGGCGTGCCGGTGGAGGTGGTGTCGTAGACCGGCCACTGCATCGAGCCGAGCTCGTCGAGGCGCGCGAACGAGACCCCCGCGAACGTCGGCGTGGTGGCCGCGATCTCGTCCATGATCTGCGAGGGGTGGTCGTAGGACATGTCGTAGCCCATGGCCCGCCCGATCGCGCAGGTGACCTGCCACTCGTCCATGCCCACCTTCGACGCGAAGACCGGACGGACCCGGTTGATCCGCCGCTCGGCGTTGGTGAAGGTGCCGTCCTTCTCGAGGAACGACGTGCCGGGCAGGAAGACGTGCGCGAACCGCGCCGTCTCGTTGAGGAACAGGTCCTGGACGACGACGAGGTCCATCGCCCGCAGCGCCGCCTCGACGTGCTGGGTGTTGGGGTCGGACTGGGCGATGTCCTCGCCCTGGATGTAGACGCCGCGGAAGGTGCCGGCCAGCGCGGCGTCGAACATGTTCGGGATCCGCAGCCCGGGCTCGGGGTCGAGGGTCAGCCCCCACAGCCGCTCGTAGATCCCGCGGACGTCGTCCTGGGCCACGTGGCGGTAGCCCGGGAACTCGTGCGGGAACGAGCCCATGTCGCACGAGCCCTGCACGTTGTTCTGCCCGCGCAGCGGGTTGACGCCGACGCCTTCGCGGCCGATGTTGCCGGTGACCATGGCCAGGTTGGCCATGCCCATCACCATCGTCGAGCCCTGGGAGTGCTCGGTGACGCCGAGCCCGTAGTAGATCGCGCCGTTGGGGGCGTTGGCGTAGAGCCGGGCGGCCGCACGAAGCACCGCCGGGTCGACGCCGGTCGCGGAGGCGGTCGCCTCGGGCGAGTTGCTCGGGTCTGCGATGAACGCGAGGTAGTCGTCGGCGCCCTCGCAGCGCTCGCGGATGAACTCCTCGTCGTGCAGCCCCTCGGTCACGATGACGTGTGCCACCGCGTTGACGAAGGCGACGTTGGAGCCGGGCAGCAGCGGGAGGTGGAAGGCCGCCTCGACGTGCGGGCTCCGGACCAGGTCGATCCGGCGCGGGTCGGCCACGATGAGCTGGGCGCCCTCGCGAAGCCGCCTCTTCATCCGTGAGGCGAAGACCGGGTGGGCGTCGGTCGGGTTGGCACCGATCAGCAGGATCACGTCGGCCTTCTCGACCGACCTGAAGTCCTGGGTGCCGGCGGAGGTGCCGAAGGTCTGCTTGAGGCCGTATCCGGTCGGGGAGTGGCAGACCCGCGCGCACGTGTCGACGTTGTTGTTGCCGAACGCCGCCCGGACCATCTTCTGGACGACGTAGACCTCCTCGTTGGTGCAGCGGCTCGAGGAGATGCCACCGATGGCGCCGACGCCGTACTCGGCCTGGATGGCCTTGAACCCCTCGGCGACTCGGGCGATCGCCTCGTCCCAGGACACCTTGCGCCACTCGCCGTCGATCGTGTCGCGCACCATCGGCGACAGCTGGCGGTCCTTGTGGGCCGCGTAGCCGTAGGCGAAGCGACCCTTCACGCAGCTGTGGCCCTCGTTGGCCCCACCGTTCTTGGACGGGACCATCCGCACGACCCTCGCGTCGTCGCCGTCCCCCTGGACCTCGGCCCGGAACGAGCAGCCGACTCCGCAGTAGGCGCAGGTGGTCTCGACCGAGCGGGTCGGCATGCCGAGCTCGACGACGGACTTCTCCTGCAGCGCCGACGTCGGGCAGGCCTGCACGCAGGCGCCGCACGAGACGCACTCCGAGGAGAGGAAGTCGGTGCCGCCGGCGCTGATCCTGGAGTCGAAGCCCCGACCCTCGACGGTGAGGGCGAACGTGCCCTGGATGTCACTGCAGGCGCGCACGCAGCGGGAGCAGACGATGCACGAGGATGCGTCGAACGCGAAGTAGGGGTTGGTCTCGTCGACCGGGTGCGGGTGGGCGACCTGGTCGCGCGACCCGGGGCGGCCATAACGCACCTCGGCCGCGCCGACCTGGACGGCCAAGGCCTGGAGCTCGCAGTTGCCGCGTGCGCACCCGTCGCAGTCCTCGGGGTGGTCGGACAGGTAGAGCTCCATGACGTTGCGGCGCAGGTCTCGCACGGTCTCGGTCTGGGTGCTCACCACCATGCCGTCGGAGCACGGAGTCGTGCAGGACGCCGGGACCCCCTTGGCGCCGTCGACCTCGACCAGGCACATCCGGCAGGAGCCGAACGCCTTGAGGGAGTCGGTGGCGCACAGCTTCGGGATCGTCACGCCGGCCTCGGTCGCGGCCCGCAGCACCGACGTGCCCTCGGGGACCCGCACCTCGCGTCCGTCGATCGTCACCGTCACCTCGGTGGCGGCGTCGCGGACCGCAGGAGTGCCGAAGTCCACCTCGGGGTCCCAGATGCTCTGCATGGTCATGCGGTTGCTCCCTCGAACGGCGAGAAGTCCTCCGGGAAGTGCTTGATCGCGCTCTGGACCGGCATCGGGGTCAGCCCGCCCATCGCGCACAGCGACCCCTTGGTCATGGTCTCGCACAGGTCGTCGAGCAGCACCAGGTCGGCCCCGACGTCCTGCTGCGTCGTCCGCGCGGCGATGATCCGGTCGATCGTCTCCACGCCGCGGGTCGACCCCACCCGGCACGGCGTGCACTTGCCGCACGACTCGATCGAGCAGAACTCCATCGCGAACCGTGCCATCCGGGCCATGTCGACGGTCTCGTCGAAGACGACGATGCCCCCGTGCCCGAGCATCGCGCCGGACTCCGCGAGGGCCTCGTAGTCCATCGGCACGTCGAAGCCGGACGACGGCACGTAGGCACCGAGCGGGCCGCCGACCTGGGCGGCGCGCACCGGACGACCGGACAGCGTGCCGCCGCCGAAGTCCTCGACCAGCGTGCGCAGGCTCACGCCGAAGGGCAGCTCGACGATGCCGCCCTGCCGGACGTTGCCGGCGAGCTGGAAGACCTGGGTGCCGCGGGACCGGCCGGTGCCGAGCTCGGCGTACGCCGCGCCGCCGTCGGCCAGGATCATCGGCACCGCGCACAGCGTGAGCACGTTGTTGACCGCGGTCGGCCGCTCCCAGAGCCCCTTGACCGCCGGGATCGGGGGCCTGGCCCGCACCTCCCCGCGGCGACCCTCCAGGCTCTCCAGCATGGAGGACTCCTCGCCGCAGATGTAGGCGCCTGCCCCGACCCGCACGTGCAGGTCGAAGGCGAGTCCCGACCCGAGGACGTCCCGACCGAGGTAGCCCTGGGTGTACGCCGCCTCGATCGCGCGCCGGAGGGCGCCGATCGCGTGGGGGTACTCCGACCGGATGTAGACGTAGCCCTCGGTCGCGCCCACCGCGTGGGCCGCGATCGTCATGCCTTCGATGAGGGTGAACGGGTCCCCCTCGACCACCATCCGGTCGGCGAAGGTGCCCGAGTCGCCCTCGTCGAAGTTGCAGGCGACGAACTTGAGGTCGGACGTCGACTCGAGGACGGTCTTCCACTTGATGCCGGCGGGGAAGCCGGCTCCGCCGCGCCCGCGCAGGCCGGAGTCGATGACCTCCTGGACCACCTCGGCGGGGGTCAGCGACAGTGCCCGGCGCAGCCCGTCCCAGCCTCCGTGCGCCTCGTAGTCGGCGACCGACGCGGGGTCGACGATGCCGACCCTGGCGAAGCTCACGCGCTGCTGCGAGGTCAGCCACGGGTGCTCGTCGACGAGGCCGATGTCGGCCGCGTCGCCCGCGAGCACCGCCGCCACTCCCTCGGGAGTGACGTTGGCGTACCCGACCCGGCCCGCCTCGCTCTCGAGCTCGACCAGAGGCTCGAGCCAGAGCATCCCGCGCGACCCGTTGCGGACCACGTGCGCGCCGGCAGCCTCGAAGGCGGCCGCCACCTCGTCGGCACCGACCGAGACCGCGGCAGCGTCGCCGGGCACGAACACCCGCCTTGAAGGAGCCGTCACCGCCACCCCTCCGTGAGCTCCTCGAGCCGCTGCGCTGACAACCGGCCGTGGAGACGGCCGTCGACGGTGCCGGACGGCCCCAGCGCGCAGTTGCCCAGGCAGAACACCTCCGCGACGTCGACGTCGGCACCGAGACGGTCCGGGCGCGCTCGCGTGGCGGCGTACAGCTCCTCGGCACCGACCGACTGACAGGCCTCCCCCCGGCACAGGGCCACGGTGTGCGCGGCCGGCGGCTCGGTGCGGAAGTCGTGGTAGAAGCTGACCACGCCGTGCACCTCGGCGAGGGACAGGTTCAGCACGTCCGCGATCGCCTCGATGTCCGCCTGGCCGATGTGCCCGAGCTCCTCCATCACCTCGTGGAGGACCGGCATCAGCGGCCCTCGGTCGGCCAGGTGACCCGAGGCGATGGCGCGAACCAGCGCGGCTCTGCCATGGGTGGGCGGCGCGGTCGTCATCGAGCGGCTCCGGACGTGTGCGTGGGCCTTCATCCTAGGCCCGGAACGCGACTCGTCCAGCCTCGATGGTTGCGTACTCCGCAACCAGTGACACTCCACGCAACGGAAGGCCGTCAGCCGGCGGCCGACGGCCCCATCACGCTGCCCGGTTCACGAGGTGGGCGGGCCCCCGTCGTCGTCGCACGGCTGGACCCAGAAGACCTTGGACTTGGTGTCCGCGCCCCGGGAGCCGGGAGTGTGGACGGTGACCTTCACGTGGTAGCCCTGCTGCGGGTCGGGCGCCCCGGCGAAGTCGAGGGTGTAGGTCGCCTCGCCGTCGAAGTCCGTCCCGCCGCCGGCCGGGTCCTCGCCCACGAAGACCTGGGCCGGGTCAGTGGCCGAGACGGTGGCGTCGCTGGTCGGGGCCTGCATCGTGAAGTCGACGGTCGAGACGATGTCCTCCCCCTGGTCGAACCCGTACCAGTCGAGGTCGAACGAGCACGACACGTGCGCGTTGTTCTGCGAGTCGTCGGACCCGGCGTGCGGCGTGACCTTCACCGTGCCGTTGTTGCCCGGTGGATCGGCCTGCGCCGGGAGCGCCGTGGCGGCCCAGGCGACGAACGTGAGTGTGGCGGCCGCAGCGAGTCCGCGGCTGGCGTAGTGCGACGAAGGACGAGTTCTCATGGCTCTTGACTGCTCCCGAAGACAGATGCGCCACCGGCCCGGGTGTCGGTGGCCGTTGTGGTGATCCACCTTCAGTCATTTCGCCGGCGGGCAACGAGAAAGCCGGATTTCTGCGCTGCGGTCTGGACCTGGCGTGCTCCCGCGACCCACTCGCAGGGTCCAACCCCCCTCGTTCGACTAACGCCCGGCCTCCCGCGGCGCCGCCACGATCGAGCTGACCACTCCCGGGAAGGACCCCTCAAGGTCGTCGAGGCGCAGCCGCTGGTAGGTCTGCCCACCGATGTGCAGCCGCTCGGTGAGCCCCGCCTCGCGCAGCACCTTGAAGTGGTGGCTGGCCGTGGACTTGCTGACCCCCTCGTAGAGATCGGCGCAGGCGATGGCCTCCCCGGCGCCGGCCAGCCGGCGGACCATCTCCAGCCGGACCGGGTCGGAGAGCGCCTCGAGCACGTCCTGCAGGGTGCCCATCGGGCTGATCGCAGGCACCGACTCCATGGCTGGCTCCTCACTGCTGTGGCACGGATCACCGGTAAATAAGTTCGATGTCCGTCGAACTGGGCGTACCGTGAAGCGGGTTCGATACACGTCGAACCTATCACGCAGGAGGAACCGTTGACCGCCACCGCGAGCCCGGTCCGTGACACCGGCGCCACCGGCACCGACCAGACCTGGGCCTACCCGCTGCTCATCGCGCTGCTCGCGACCGCGCTCGGGGTCTCGGGCGCACCGGCGCCTCTCTACGGGCTGTACGCCGAGCGCTGGGGCCTCGCCCCGATCACCACCACGCTCGTCTTCGCGGTCTACGCCATCGGTGCGCTGGGCGCCGTCCTGCTCGCCGGCCAGGCCTCGGACCGGTTCGGCCGCAAGCCGCTGCTCGTGGGTGCCGCCGTCGGGATGCTGGTCGGCCTCGTGGTCTTCATGACCGCGTCCGGGCTGACCGCGCTGTTCGTCGGCCGGTTCATCCACGGCGCGTCGGTGGGCACGGCGGTCGTGGTGGGCAGCGCCGCGCTGCTCGACCTGCGACCCGAGCGCGGAGCCCGGACCGGTCACCTGACGGGGATCATGTTCAACGTCGGGATGGCGGTCACCATCCTCAGCGCGGCGCTGCTGGCACAGTTCGGGCCGCACCCGTTCGTCACGCCGTACGCGCTGGTCGCCGCGGTGGTCCTCACGCTGCTGCTCGGGGTGCTCGCGATGGCCGAGCCCCACCTCGCGCGCAGCCGGCAGAAGTTCCGGGTGACCCGTCCCTCGGTGCCCGGGCCGGTGCGCACCGAGTTCCGGTTCGCGGTGCTGGGCACCATGGCCGCGTGGTCCGTGCTGGGCATCTACCTCTCGCTGTTCCCGAGCTTCGCCGGGCAGCGCACCGGGATCCACAGCCTGGCCTTCGGCGGGGTCGTCGTGGCCACGATGGCCGGGGCCGCCGCGGTGAGCCAGTGGTTCGGCGGCGGGGTGCCCGCCCGGCGCGCCGCGGTGGTGGGCGACTTCGGGACCGCGGGAGCGCTGCTGTTCAGCGTGGTCGCCCTTGACGCCGGGCACGCCTCGCTCGTGCTCGCGGCCGCCATCTCCATGGGGCTCAGCTTCGGCCTCGCGTTCGGCGGCTCGCTGCGCCACCTCGGGCAGGTCGTCCCGGCCGCGCACCGTGGCGAGGTGATGTCGGCGTTCTACGTGCTGGCCTACACCGCGATGGCGGTGCCGACCATCGTGGCCGGCTGGGCGGCAACCGAGTGGGGGCTGGCGGCGATCTTCCCGTGGTTCTCGCTGGCCACCGCGGCAGCCTGCCTGGCCGCCGGCGGCCTCGGCGTCCGGAACTCGCGGCTGGCTGCTGCGGTCGCGTGACCGGTGGCAGGGATCCCAGGTTCACCTGGGATTCCTCCCACAGCCAGCTAATGGACCTCGCCGAGGTCCTCGTGCGCCCGGTGGGACACCGGCTCGACCTGGAACGTCGCGTGGTGGACCTCGAAGTGCTCGGCCACGCACCGGCTCAGCTCGTCGAGGGTCGCGCCCACCCCGCGCTCGGCCAGGCACGCGTCGGTGACGGTGACGTGCGCCGAGAGCGACGGGATGCCGCTGGTGATCGTCCAGGCATGCAGGTCGTGGACGTCGGTGACGCCCGGCACGCGGAGCAGATGCGTGCGGACCTCGTCCAGGTCGAGCCCGCGCGGCGCGATCTCGAGCAGCACGACCGTCGCGTCGCGGGCCAGCGCAAACGCCCTGGGCAGGATCAGCACCGCGATCAGGAGGGTGGCGATGGGGTCAGCACGGGTGAAGCCCGTCGTCCAGATCACGATGCCGGCCACGACCGCGAGCAGCGAGCCGAGCAGGTCGGCGACGACCTCGTTGAGGGCGCCGCGCATGTTGAGTCCGCCGGTGCCGCGCCTGAGCACGCTCAGCGAGATGGCGTTCGCCACCAGCCCGACCGTGGCGAAGGCGACCATCGGGCCGGCGTCGACGTGCTCGGGTGAGGAGAGCCTCGCGATGCCGGCATAGACCAGGTATCCGCACACCACCAGCAGCACCACCGAGTTGATGAGCGCGGCCAGCACCTCGGCCCGGTGCAGGCCGAACGTCGAGCGCGGTCCCCCCGACAACGTGGCGACGTACGACGCCCCGAGCGCGAGCACCACCGCGGCCGCGTCGGTCGCCATGTGACCGGCGTCGGCGAGCAGTGCCAGCGACCCGGTGACGAGCCAGCCGACCACCTCGAGGACCATGACCGAGGCCGTGACGGCGAGGACGATGCGCAGCCGGCCGCGGTCCTCGGCCCGACCAGCGGCGTGGCCGTGGTCGTGTCCCATGGGTCAAGGCTAGGGGCGTCTCCCGGGCGGCCGGCCGATCTCCCCGATCTCAGCCGCGACCGTGCGGCGACCCCCATGCGGCCAGGTCCGGGCCGTCGGGCACGATCCCGGTGGGGTTGATGCCGGTGTGCACCAGGTAGTAGTGCTGCTTGATCTGGTCGAAGTCGACGGTGTCGCCGAACCCCGGAGTATGGAACAGGTCGCGCGCGTAGCCCCACAGCGCCGGGAGCTCGGTGAGCCTCTGCCGGTTGCACTTGAAGTGGCCGTGGTAGACGACGTCGAAGCGGACCAGGGTCGTGAACAGCCGGACGTCCGCCTCGGTGATCGCGTCCCCCATCAGGTAGCGCCGGTCGGTGAGGCGGCCCTCGAGCCAGTCCAGGCCCTGCCAGAGCCGCTCGTACGCCGCGTCGTAGGCCTCCTGCGAGCTGGCGAAGCCACAGCGGTAGACCCCGTTGTTGACCTCGGTGTACACCCGCTCCATCACCTCGTCCATCTCCTCGCGGAGCCCGGCCGGCCAGAGGTCCGGGGCATCGGGCCGGTGGTGCTCGCGCCACTCGTGGAAGAGGTCGTGGGTGATCCATGGGAAGTCGTTGGTGACCACCCGACCGGTGTCGACGTCGACGATCGCCGGCACCGTGACCCCCTTCCCGTACGCAGGGAAGCGTGCGAAGTAGGCCTGCTGCAGCCGCGCGATGCCGAGCACGGGGTCGCGGCCTCCCGGGTCGAGGCCGAAGTTCCAGCTGCGCAGGTCGTGGGTCGGGGCGCACAGGCCCAGCGAGATGACCTCCTCGAGGCCGAGCAGCTCGCGCACGATGATCGCGCGGCTCGCCCACGGGCAGGCTCGCGCGGCGACCAGCCGGTAGCGGCCGGGCTCGACCGGCCACAGCGGGACGTCCGCGGGCCCGCGACACGGACGCCGGCCGTCGCGGGTGATGCGGTCGGGGATGTAGGCCGTGTCGCGCTCGAACTCCCCGCCGGTCTCCTTGCTGTCGTCCTCGTTCACCACCGGTCGGTACCCGGCGCGACACCCCGGGCGGTCCGGCGCGCAGCGGGTACCCCCGGGCATGACCACCACACCACGAGAACCCCCGCCCGACCCCGACGTCGTGCCGAGCGGGGACCCCGAGCCGATCCCCACCGAGCCGATCCCGGAGCACACCGGGCCCGACGTGGACCCGAAGGTGAACCCTCCTCACGACCCGCTCCCCGAAGGGGCAGCCAGAGGCTGAGCCGGTGGAGCCGGGATAGTCCGTGACGAAATGGTTGTGGAGAACACCGTTCGGGCAGCCATTTCGTCACGGACTACCGCGGCGGATCGCCAGGACAACCGCAAACAACTCTTTGCAAACATCTATTTGCAAAGATATGTTGGCGATCGTGGACACCAGCTCGATCACCCCGACTCCCCACCAGCTCAAGGCGCTGACCCATCCCACGCGGCTGCGGATGCTCGGCATGCTGCGCATCGACGGGCCGGCCACCGCCACGACGCTGGCCGCCCGGCTCGGCATCAACACCGGTGCCGCGTCCTACCACCTGCGCCAGCTGGCCCAGCACGGCTGGGTCGTCGACGACGAGTCCCAGGGCAACGCCCGGGACCGGTGGTGGAAGGCCGCGCACCGGGCGACGGTCACCGACCGGGACAGCGCCAAGGACCAGGACGCCCGGGAGACCGCGGAGGCTTACATCCAGTCGGTCGTGGTCGTGATGACCGAGCTGATGCAGCGGGCCGTCGAGGAGCTGCCGTTGGTCCCCAAGGAGTGGAGCGACGCCTCGACGTTCAGTGACTGGGTCATCAAGCTGACGCCGGCCCGCGCCAAGGCGCTCGTCGAGGCGCTCGCCACGACGCTGTCGGAGGTCGAGGAGGAGGGCGAGGAGGGCGCCGAGGACTTCGTCGTCCAGCTGTCCAGCTTCCCCTACCCCGGCCGCGTCGGCGGTGCGTCGTGAGGCGGCCGCTCTACGGGTGGCTGACCGCCGAGGGCATCTCCCTGGTCGGCACCCGCGTCTCGATGGTGGCGCTGCCGTTCTTCGTCCTCACCACCACCGGGAGCCCCGAGAAGACCGGCCTCGTCGCGCTCGCCGAGCTACTGCCCCTCGTCATCCTCAAGGTCCTGGGCGGCCCGATCATCGACCGCGTCGGTGCGCGCCGGGTGGCGATCAGCTGCGACGTCGCCTCGCTGGCGGTGGTCGGAGTGATCCCGCTGCTGCACCGTGCGGGGCACCTCTCGTTCCTGGCCTTCCTCGCGCTCGTCGCCGTCGCGGGCGCGCTGCGCGGACCGGGCGACTCCGCCAAGAGCGCGATGGTCCCGACCCTCGCGGCCACGGCCGAGGTGCCGCTTGAGCGGGTCACCGGCCTGAGCTCGACCGTGGAGCGGACCGCCTCGATGCTGGGCGCCGCCGTCGCCGGCACCCTCGTCGCGGTCATCGGGCCGGCCAACGCGCTGGTCGTCGACGCGGTCTCCTTCGGCGCCTCGGCGCTGGTGCTCTCCTGGGCGATCCCCGCGCGCACGAGGCCCATGACCGACTCCCACGCCGACCCGACGCCGTACGCCGTGCAGCTGCGGGAGGGCTGGCGGTTCCTGCGCCGCGACCGGGTGCTGGTCGGCATCACGGTGATGGTGGCGCTGACCAACCTGCTCGACCTCGCCTGGTCGGCGGTCCTGGTCCCGGTGTGGGCCGTCCACAACGGCGGCGGTGCCGCCGCGGTCGGCGCCCTGTTCGCCACGTTCGCCGGCGCCTCCGCCGTCGGGTCGCTGGTGGCGGCGGCGTACGGCGAACGGCTGCCGCGCTACGCGACCTACCTCGTCTGCTTCCTGCTGACCGGGCTCCCCCGCTTCGTGCTGATGGGTCTCGACACCCCGCTGTGGGCGGTCCTCGCCTACTCCGTCGTGGGCGGCATGGCCTCGGGCTTCCTCAACCCGATCCTCGGCGCGGTGATCTACGAGCGGGTGCCCGAGCACCTGCTGGGCCGAGTCAGCTCCCTGTCGAGCGCGGCCTGCTGGGCGCTGATGCCCCTCGGCGGGCTGGTCGGTGGCTTCCTGGTCGGCGGCTTCGGGCTGAGCGCAGCGATGCTGGTCTGCGGCCTGGCCTACTTCGCGGTCACCATGCTTCCGGCGGTGGACCCGCGCTGGCGGGAGATCGACCGGCGCCGGGACGCGGAGCCCGCCCTGGCGACCACCTCGTCATGACGGCCGTCGCTCAGGAGCGGGCGCCGGCCACCTTCCCCGCCAGCGCGTCGAGCCGCGCCAGCTCGTGGTCGTCGAGGTGCACCTCGAGCGCTCCCACGTTCTGCTCGAGGTACTCCACGCGTTTCGTCCCGGGGATGGGCACCACGTCGTCACCCTGCTGCTGGAGCCAGGCCAGCGCCACCTGTCCGGGAAGAGCGTCGTGCGCCCGGGCGACGTCCGCGACCTCGGCCACGACCGCGTCGTTGGCGGTGCGGTTCTCCTCCACGAAGCGCGGCATTCGGGCCCTGGAGTCGCCGGCTCCGAACGACCGCCCGGCCAGGGCGCCGGTGAGGTAGCCGCGGCCGAGCGGACCGAACGGCACCAGCCCGATCCCGAGCCGGCGCGCGGTCGGGACCACGTCCTCCTCGAGCTCCCGCGTCCAGAGCGACCACTCGCTCTGGAGCGCGGTGACCGGGTACGTCGAGTGCGCGCGCTCGAGCTCGGCGGCCGTGACCTCCGAGACCCCGACGTGGCGGACCTTGCCGGCCTGCACCAGCTCGCCCATCGCGCCGATGGACTCCTCGATCGGCGTCTCCGGGTCCACGCGGTGCAGGTAGTAGAGGTCGATGTGGTCGGTGCCGAGCCGGGCCAGTGACTCCTCGCAGCGGCGCCGGACCTCCTCGGGCGTGGCGCTCAGCGCGAACCGCCGGCCCGTCGACGGGTCGGCGCTGGTGTCGATGCCGGCGATGCCCATCTTGGTGGCAAGGGTGACCTCGTCGCGGCGCCCGGCGAGCACCTGCGCGAGCAACCGCTCGTTGGCGCCGAAGCCGCCGGGGCCGGCGTCGCCGTAGACGTTGGCCGTGTCCCAGAAGGTCACACCGAGCTCGAGGGCCCGGTGCAGCGTCGCGATCGAGGAGGCCTCGTCGGCCTCGCCGTAGGACTGGCTCATGCCCATGCAGCCGAGCCCCTGGGCCGACACCGTCAGCCCCTGCCCGAGTGTGCGCGTCTCCATGGGACCGACGCTAGGAGCTGGAGCGCGCTCCAGCGCAAGT
>NZ_DASUFR010000026.1:0-23288 GCF_036274455.1 Nocardioides sp.
CACCGGCAAGGCGGAGGCCGAGACGCGGCTGCGGGAGCGGTTCGGGCTCGCCGAGAACGACGCGGTCGACCCGCAGCGCCAGCTGGACTCCGGCGCGGGCACCGCCCCGGGTCTCGACACACCCTCGCTCGTCCCTCGCGAGGGACTCCCGACCACCGAGCACAACGACACACGCAACGACTTCGAGGAAGGTCCTCAGTGAGCACAGTGCCAGAGACTGGCCGGCCCGACACCTGGCTGAGCACGGCGGAGATCCGCCGGCGCTTCACCAGCCACTTCGCCGACAACCCGACGCTTCCGCACACCGCGGTCCCGTCGGCGTCGCTGCTGCTCGACGACCCCAACCTGCTGTTCGTGAACGCCGGCATGGTGCCGTTCAAGCCCTACTTCCTCGGCCAGGAGCGGCCGCCGTACCCACGCGCCACGAGTGTGCAGAAGTGCATCCGTACGCCGGACATCGAGGACGTCGGCAGGACGACCCGGCACGGCACCTTCTTCGAGATGTGCGGCAACTTCTCCTTCGGCGACTACTTCAAGCAGGGCGCCATCGAGCTGGCGTGGGACCTGGTCACCAAGCCGCGTGACGAGGGTGGCTGGGGGCTCGAGGAGAGCAGGCTCTACCCGAGCGTCTACGTCGAGGACCAGGAAGCCATCGACATCTGGCGGAAGGTCACCGGCTTCCCCGACGAGCGGATCCTCAAGTTCGGGAAGAAGGAGAACTACTGGTCGATGGGGGTGCCCGGCCCGGGGGGTCCGTCCTCGGAGATCCTCTATGACCGCGGAGTCGCCTACGGCCCGGACTTCACTCCCGAGGAGCTGGGCCCGGACATGCCGGTCAAGCTCGAGGACCGGCTGCTGGAGCTGTGGAACCTCGTCTTCATGCAGGAGGAGCTGAGCGCGGTTCGGGCCAAGGACGACTTCGATGTCGTCGGCCCGCTGCCGAAGCAGAACATCGACACCGGCATGGGCCTCGAGCGGGTCGCATTCCTGCTGCAGGGCGTCGACAACATGTACGAGATCGACGTGATGATGCCGGTGATCGAGAAGGCCCAGGAGCTCACCGGCCGCACGTACGGCGCCGACCACGAGGACGACGTGCGGTTCCGGGTCGTCGCCGACCACGTGCGCAGCTCGCTGATGCTGATCGGCGACGGCGTGACGCCGGGCAACGAGGGCCGCGGCTACGTGCTTCGCCGGCTGATGCGCCGTGCGATCCGCTCGATGCGGCTGCTGGGCTGCGAGGACCGGGTGCTCCCCGAGCTGCTGCCCGTCAGCCGCGACAAGATGGGCGAGACCTACGAGGGCCTCCACCGAGACTGGGAGCGGATCTCGACGGTGGCGTTCGCGGAGGAGGACGCGTTCCGCCAGACGCTGCGGGCGGGCACGACGATCTTCGACACCGCCACGGCCGAGGTGAAGCAGTCGGGCGGCACCGTGCTCTCCGGCGAGCGGGCGTTCGCGCTGCACGACACCTACGGGTTCCCGATCGACCTGACCCTCGAGATGGCCGCCGAGCAGGGGCTGAGCGTCGACGAGGTCGGGTTCCGCCGGCTCATGGACGAGCAGCGGCAGCGGGCCAAGGCCGATGCACGGGCCAAGAAGGGCGCGCACCGCGATGCGACGGCGTACCGCACCGTTGCCGACTCGATGGGCGCGCCGGTGGAGTTCACCGGCTACTCCGAGACGGTCAGCGACGGCACGGTCAGCGGCCTGGTGACCGCGGACGGCGTCGTCGACGCGGTGCGCGAGGGTGACGAGGTCGAGCTGGTGCTGGACCGGACGCCGTTCTATGCCGAGGGTGGTGGCCAGCTCGCCGACCAGGGGATCATCGAGCTCTCCAACGGCGCGCGGCTGCGCGTCGAGGACGTGCAGTCGCCGGTCACCGGGCTGATCGTGCACAAGGCGACGGTCGTGAACGGCGAGGTCACCCCCGGCCTCGAGGCGCACTCCGTGGTGGACCTCGCCCGCCGGCAGTCGATCTCGCGGGCCCACACCGCGACCCACATGGTGCACAAGGCGTTCCGCGAGGCGCTGGGTGAGACCGCGACCCAGGCGGGCTCGGAGAACGCGCCCGGACGGTTCCGGTTCGACTTCTCCGCTGCCGGTGCCGTGCCCGAGTCGGTGATGGGCGACGTCGAGGCCCGGGTCAACGACGTGATCCTCGACGACCTTGCCGTGCACGCCGAGATCATGAGCCAGGCGGAGGCCGTTCGCTCCGGCGCGATGGCGCTGTTCGGCGAGAAGTACGGCGACCGGGTCCGCGTGGTCTCCGTCGGCGACTGGGCGCGCGAGCTGTGCGGCGGCACCCACGCCGGCAGCTCCGGCAAGCTCGGCGTGATCAAGCTGCTCCACGAGTCCTCGATCGGTTCCGGCGTACGCCGGGTCGAGGCGCTGGTCGGCGCCGACGCCTACCGGTTCCTGGCCAGGGAGCACGTGCTGGTCAACCAGCTCTCCGAGGCGCTGAAGGCGCGCCCCGAGGAGCTGCCGGAGCGGGTCAACGACATCGTCGAGAAGCTGCGCGCGGCCGAGAAGGAGCTCGAGAAGGTCCGCGTCGGGCAGCTGCTGGCGCGGGCCGGGGAGCTGGCGGCCGGTGCCGAGCAGGTCGGCGGCGTCGCCCTGGTCGCCACCAGGGCCCCCGGAGCGGCCGGTGGCGACGTACGCACCCTGGCGCTCGACGTCCGCGGCCGGCTCCCATCGGGTCAGCCTGGCGTCGTGGTGGTCGTCGGGGACGCCGACGCCAAGGTCTCGGTCGTCGCGGCGGTCAACGACGAGGCGCGGGCGCGCGGGTTCAGTGCCAACGAGCTGGTCCGCGCGGTCGGTCCGCTCCTGGGCGGCAAGGGCGGCGGCAAGGACGATGTCGCCCAGGGCGGCGGCAGCGACGCCTCCCGCATCGACGAGGCGCTGGCCCTGGTCCGCTCCGAGGTCGGGAAGGCCGCCTCCTGACCCCCGCTGCTCCTCCCTCCACGCCGAGTCGCCGCACCTGCCCGGCAGTGACGCCGACTCGGCGTCGGGAGTGGGGCGGGAGCGGCAATTGAGGCAGGGGGTGCGGTTGGGACTCGATCCGGGAGACGCGCGGATCGGGGTGGCGAGGAGTGATCCGTCGGGGTTGCTGGCCACGCCGGTGGAGACCGTCAAGCGCGGCCGGGGGGACCTGGCGCGGATCGCCGAGCTCGTCGCGGAGGAGCAGGACGGCGACCCGGAGCGGGTGCTGGAGGTCGTGGTCGGGCTGCCGAGGTCGCTGTCCGGCGGGGAGGGACCGGCTGCCGCGAAGGTGCGCGAGTGGGCCGGGCGGCTGGCCCGGGTGATCGCGCCGGTGCCGGTGCGGCTGGCCGACGAGCGGCTCACCACTGTGAGTGCGGAGGCTATGCTGCGCGATCGGGGCCGGTTGGGGGCGAAGCGTCGCGCCGTGGTCGACCAGGCCGCCGCCGTGGTGATCCTGCAGCACGCGCTGGACACCGAGAGAGCCAGCGGCACCGCGCCCGGAGAGATCATCGAGGAGAGCACCTGAGCATGACCGACATGGACGACCTGCTCGGCGGGCACCAGCAGCCCGCCACGCCGCCCGGCGGGCGCCGCGCGCCGAAGCAGCGTCGCCGTGGGCCGGGCTGCCTGATCGCGCTGCTGATCCTCGCGGTGGTGGCCGGCGCCGGCTACTGGGGCGTGACCAAGGGCATCGACCGGGTGCAGGACGCCTTCGCCTCCGCCGACGACTACCCGGGCCCCGGTGGCGACCCCGTCATCTTCGAGGTCAAGCAGGGGGACACCATCTCCGACATGGGCCGCGGGCTGAAGGCGGACGACGTCGTCGCGTCGGTGGACGCGTTCATCAGCGCGGCGAATGCCAACCCACAGTCGAACAAGATCCAGGCCGGCGCCTACGGCCTGAAGAAGCAGATGAAGGCCTCGGACGTGGTGGCCGTCCTGGTCAACCCCGACAACATCGTGACCACGCACGTCACGGTGCCGGAGGGGCTCCAGGTCTCGCAGGTCGTCGACCTCCTGGTGGAGAAGACCGGCTTCAAGAAGGCTGAGTTCGAGGCGGCGTTGAAGGACCCGAAGGCGCTCGGCCTCCCCGACTACGCCGAGGGCAACCCCGAGGGCAACCCCGAGGGCTACCTCTTCCCGGCGACCTACGACTTCAGGCCCGACGAGAAGCCGGCCGACATGCTGCACGACATGGTCGCGCGCTGGCAGCAGGCCGCCCAGGACAACGACCTCGAGGCCGGGGCCGAGACGCTCGGCTACACCCCGCACCAGATCATGACGATCGCGAGCATGATCGAGGCCGAGGGCCGCGGGGAGTACCGCGCCAAGATCGCCCGGGTCATCTACAACCGCCTGGAGATCGACCCCAACCCGGCGGCCGGCTTCCTGCAGATCGACGCGACCGTCAACTACGCGCTCGGCCGTCCCGGTCCGGCGGTGCTGACCCAGGCCGACATCGACTCGGTGGCGGACTCGCCGTACAACACCTACAGGCAGAAGGGGCTGCCGCCCGGCCCGATCGAGGCGCCCGGCGACGACTCCATCCAGGCCGCGCTGCACCCCGCGGACGGCCCGTGGTTCTTCTACGTCACGACCAACCTCAAGACGGGGGAGACCAAGTTCACCGACAGCTACGACGAGTTCCTCGAGTTCAAGCAGGAGCTCCAGGAGTACTGCGACACCCAGTCGGACCGGTGCTGAGGTCGTCCCCGTGAGGTGCGCGGTCCTCGGTGATCCCGTCGACCACTCGCTGTCGCCGGTGATCCACTGCGCGGCCTACCGCGAGCTCGGGCTCGACGACTGGGAGTACGACGCCGTGCGGGTCGCCGCGGGCGGCCTCGCCGGCTTCGTCGACGGGCTGGACCCGGCCGAGTGGCGCGGGCTGTCGCTGACGATGCCGCTCAAGCGCGAGGCGCTCCCGCTGCTGTCGTCCCACGACGACTGGGTCTCGGCCACCGGCGCGTGCAACACCGTCCTGCTCGAGCCGGACGGCAGCCGGCACGGGCTCAACACCGACGTCACCGGAGCGCTCATGGTGCTGGGCGAGCACGACCACCCGCTCGAGCGGGCCGTCGTGCTGGGCGGTGGCGCCACCGCGACCTCGCTCCTGCTCGCGCTCGCGGACCGCGGGATGCGCCACGCCACCATCGTCGTCCGCGACCCCGCGCGCGCAGGGGACACCGTGCACGCGGTGGCCGCGCACCGGTCGGCTCCGCAGGTGGAGGTGCGCACGCTGGCCGAGGTCGAGGGGGAGGCCGAGACGCTCACCGGCGACGTCCTGGTCTCCACGGTCCCCACCTCCGCCCAGGTGCCGGAGCTCCTGGCCGCCGTGGCGGACATCCCGCTCGTCTTCGACGTCGTCTACGACCCCTGGCCGTCACCGCTTGCCGCGGCGGCCGAGCGTGCGGGGTGGACGGTGCTGAGCGGCCTCGACCTGCTGGTGGCGCAGGCGATCAACCAGGTGGTGGCGATGACCGGGCGGCACGACGTGCCCGGGGGTGCGATGCGGCGCGCGGCCGAGGAGGAGCTCGCCTCGAGGTCGTCGCGGTGACGGACCTCTACCCCGTCACCGCGGTCGCCACCGGCGTCCTGGGGCTCGCCGCCGGTGCGCTGGTGCCGCGGCTCATCGCGTGGGTGCCGGAGCCCGACCCCCCGGAGCCGGACCCCGAGGAGAAGGACGGGACGCCGGAGCGCGCCGAGGAGCCCAAGGAGCTGTACGCCGACATCGCGGCCCGCCCCGGTCTGCTCTGGAGGACCGCGCTTGCCGCCGGCGTGAGCGCGGCGGCGATCGGGCTGGTGCTGGGCTGGGACCTGTCGCTGCTCGTGGCGCTGCCGCTGGTGCCCGTCGCCGTCGCGCTCGCGGTGATCGACTGGCGGACCCGGCTGCTGCCCACCAAGCTGGTCGCGCCGTCGTACGCCCTGACCATCGTGACCGTCCTGCTCGCGTGGCTGCTCGGCGACCGCGAGCTGCACGACCTGGAGCGCGCCGCGCTGGGCTGGCTGATCTACGGCGGCATGTTCTTCCTGTTGTGGTTCATCTACCCCAGCGGCTTGGGGTACGGCGACGTCCGCCTGTCCGGGGTGCTCGGCCTGGCCCTGGGCTGGCTGGGCTGGCCGGAGCTCTGGGTCGGCATCGGGGCCGGCCTGATCCTCGGCGGGGTGGGAGGCGGGCTGCTCTCGCTGGTGACCCGGCGACGGGACTACCCGTTCGGCCCGTTCATGCTGCTCGGCGCCCTCATCGGCGTCGTGGCCGGACAGCCTCTCATCACCGCCCTCTACGGCTGAGACAATTCCCCCTATGTTGCGCTGGCTCACCGCGGGGGAGTCCCACGGCCCTGCCCTCGTCGCCATCCTCGAGGGGCTGCCCGCCCATGTGCGGGTGACCTCCGACGACATCCGCGACGCGCTGGCGCGGCGCCGGCTCGGCTACGGCCGGGGAGCGCGGATGAAGTTCGAGCAGGACGAGGTCACGCTGCTCGGCGGTGTGCGGCACGGTGAGACCCAAGGCGCACCGGTCGCGATCCAGGTCGGCAACACGGAGTGGCCCAAGTGGGAGAAGGTGATGGCCGCCGATCCGGTCGACCCCGCGGAGCTCGAGGGTTCGGCGCGCAACGCGCCGCTCACCCGGCCGCGACCCGGGCACGCCGACCTCGTCGGCATGCAGAAGTACGGCTTCGACGAGGCCCGCCCGGTCCTCGAGCGTGCCTCCGCTCGTGAGACGGCGGCCCGGGTCGCGCTGGGCCGGGTGGCGAGCAACTTCCTCGAGCAGGCGGTCGGCGCCTGCGTCGTCTCCCACGTGATCGAGATCGGCGGCGTCCGCGCCCCCGAGGGGCTCTGGCCCGGGCCCGACGACGCGGACGTCGTGGCGCGGCTCGACGACGACCCGGTGCGCTGTCTCGACCCCGACACCAGCAAGCAGATGGTCGAGCGGATCGACCGGGCGCACGAGGAGGGCGACACCCTCGGCGGCGTGGTCGAGGTCGTCGTGCACGGCCTGCCGCCGGGGCTCGGCTCGCACGTCCACTGGGACCGCCGGCTCGACTCCCGGCTGGCCGGCGCCCTGATGGGCATCCAGGCGATCAAAGGGGTCGAGGTCGGCGACGGCTTCGCGCTGGCGGCCACCCCGGGGTCGCTTGCCCAGGACGAGATGGTCCCGACCGACGACGGGATCCGCCGGGTCAGCGGTCGCTCCGGCGGCACCGAGGGCGGCATGACCACCGGTGAGGTGCTGCGGGTCCGCGCCGCGATGAAGCCGATCTCGACCGTGCCGCGCGCGCTTCGCACCGTCGACGTGGCCACCGGTGAGGCGGCCACCGCCCACCACCAGCGCTCCGACGTCTGCGCCGTCCCGGCCGCGGGCATCGTCGCCGAGGCCATGGTGGCGCTGGTGCTGGCCGACGCGGTCCTGGAGAAGTTCGGCGGCGACTCCGTGCAGGAGACCCGGCGCAACGCCGAGTCCTACCTCCACACCTTGAGGTTCCGGTGAGGTTCCGGTGAGCCCTCGCGTCGTCCTCGTCGGGCCGATGGGCGCCGGCAAGACCACCGTCGGTGCGCTCCTGGCGGAGCGGTGGGGCGTCGATGCGCGCGACACCGACGCCGACGTCGAGCGGCTGGAGGGGCGGACGATCTCCGACATCTTCGTGGAGTCGGGGGAGGCACACTTCCGCGCTCTTGAGCACAAGGCCGTGGCCGAGGCGCTGGCCGCCCACCCCGGTGTGCTCGCACTCGGCGGCGGGGCGGTGCTCGACCCCGGCACCCGCGAGCTGCTGGCGGGCCACACCGTGGTCTTCCTGCGCGTGGGCCTGTCCGACGCGGTGAAGCGGGTCGGCCTCGGAAGCGCGCGGCCACTGCTGCTCGGCAACGTGCGGGGCCGGATCAAGGCGCTGCTCGACGAGCGCACGCCCATCTACGAGTCCCTGGCCACGCTGGTCGTCGACACCGACGGCCGCACCCCCGACGAGGTGGCCGACGAGATCGTCGAGGCGCTGTCGTGACCACCATCCACGTGGCCGGCGCCGCGCCGTACGACGTCGAGGTCGGCCACGGCGTCGTCGAGCGGCTTGCGGACCTGGTGGGCGACGTACGCCGCGTCGCCCTGGTGCACGCGCCGGGCACGACCGTGCCGCTGCCCGGCTACGACGTCCTGGACCTCGAGGTTCCGGACGGCGAGGCGGCCAAGACCGCGGCCGTGGTCGCCGACTGCTGGGAGCGGCTCGGCGCCGCCGGGTTCACCCGCTCCGACGCGGTGGTGACCGTGGGCGGCGGCGCGACCACCGACCTGGGTGGCTTCGTGGCCGCGACCTGGCTGCGCGGGGTCCGGGTGGTGCACGTGCCGACCTCGCTGCTCGGCATGGTCGACGCGGCGGTCGGCGGCAAGACCGGCATCGACACCGGGGCCGGCAAGAACCTCGTGGGCTCCTTCCACGAGCCGGCCGGCGTCCTCTGCGACCTGAGCTACCTCCGCACGCTGCCGTCGCGGGAGCTGGTCAGCGGCCTGGCCGAGGTGGTCAAGTGCGGCTTCGTCGCCGACCCCGAGATCCTCGCCCTGGTCGAGAAGGACCCGTCAGCGGCGCTCGACCCGGCGTCGGAGGTGCTCGCCGAGCTGGTCGAGCGGTCGGTGCGCGTCAAGGCCGAGGTGGTCGGCGTCGACCTCCGCGAGACCGGCGGCACCGACCGGCACCCCGGCCGGGAGGTGCTCAACTACGGCCACACGCTGGGCCACGCGGTGGAGAAGGTCAGTGGCTACTCGCTGCGCCACGGCGAGGCGGTGTCGGTGGGGATGGCCTACGTCGCCGAGCTCGCCCGGCTCGCCGGGATGCTGGACGACGAGACCGCGGGCCGGCACGCGGCGGTCCTCGGCTCGCTGGGGCTGCCGACCAGCTGGTCCGGTGCCTCGTTCGACGACCTGCTGGCCGTGATGCGCGTGGACAAGAAGGCCCGCGGCGCGACCCTGCGGTTCGTCGTGCTCGAGGGACTGGCCCGGCCCGTGGTGCTCAGCGACCCGTCCGAGGAGCTGCTCCGCTCGGCGTACGAGGCGGTCTCGTGAGCGTCGCCATGGTCCTGAACGGCCCCAACCTCGGGCGGCTCGGCCGCCGGCAGCCGGAGATCTACGGCACCACGACGATCGCCGAGCTCGAGCAGCTGTGCGTCGACTGGGGCCGCGGGCTGGGGCTCGAGGTCGACTTCCGCCAGACCAACCACGAGGGCGAGCTGCTGGACTGGCTCAACCAGGCCGCCGACGAGGGGTGGCCGGTGGTGCTCAACGCCGCCGCCTGGACGCACTACTCCTGGGCGCTGTTCGACGCCTGCGGCCAGCTGACCGCACCGCTGGTGGAGGTCCACATCTCCGACCCGTCCCAGCGTCCCGAGGAGTTCCGGCACAGCTCCGTGGTCACCCCGCACGCCGTGGCCGTGGTGGCCGGCCACGGAATCGACGGCTACCGGATGGCGCTGGAGCAGCTGGCCGCGGCCATCTGACCCGGAAGCGCAGGAACCGGCACCTCGCGCGGCGCGTCCGATCCCCGTATCGGATCGGCAGAGCGATCGGACGGCCCCGGAGGTGTGCCCCATGGACAAGAACGTGACGCTGGGCGTCCGCTGGCTGCTCGTGGCGGGGCTCGTCGCCGTGGGCCTCGTGGCGGCCTACCTCGCAGGCAGCGCGGGCGGCTCGCCCGCCCGTGCCGAGACCTCCGGCAGCACGAGGACCATCACGGTCACGGGCGTCGGCCACGTCTCCGTCGTACCGGACGAGCTCGCCTTCGACCTGAGCGTCAGCGTGCTGAGACCGGGGCTCACCCAGGCCCTGGACGACGCGAACGGCGCGATGCAGTCCGTGGTCGACACGTTGAAGGCCGCCGGGGTGGCCGACAAGGACGTGCAGACGACGGACGTCTCGATGTACCCGGAGTACGGCCGGCACCAGAAGGGACAGCCGCCGACCTTGCAGGGCTACCGCGTCAGCCACAGCATCACGGTCACCGTCGACGACCTCAGCAGGGGCAGCGACGTCGTCACGGCCGCGCTCGCGGCCGGCGGCAAAGGGGTGCGGCTCGACGGGCTCCGGCTCCAGGTCGCCGACCCGGAGGCCGCGATCGGGCCGGCCCGTAGCGACGCCGTGCAGCAGGCGCGGGCCAAGGCCGAGGCGCTCGCCGAGGACGCCGGGCGCGAGCTGGGTGACGTCGTCCGGATCAGCGAGAACGCCGACCAGCCGTACGCCGAGGACATGCGCGGCGCCTACGACGCCGCCGCATCGGCCGCCGGCCCGGTGCCGATCCAGCCGGGTCAGGAGGACCTCACCGCGAGCGTGGTCGTCGTCTACGAGCTCGGGTAGCGCGAGCCGCCCAGCCTGGTGGGTCCAGGCTCAGCTCAGAGCGCCTCGCAGGCGATCCCGTCCTTGTCGCGGTCGCTGCCGGTGTTGGCGTTGTAGAGCGGCGTGCTCCGCTTGAAGCTCGTCACCGGCGTGCCCGAGGTGCGGTCCTTTGCGCCGGGCTTGCCCACGCCGTGCGGGTAGACCTTGTGCATCGCGTCGCAGTTCTTGAAGTGCTTGGCCGCCTTGGCCTCGGCCGGCGTGGCCAGCGCGGTGGCGCCGACGAGCAGTGCCGAGGCGGCGAGCGCGGTGAGCGCAGTGGTCGAGCGTCGCATGGGGTGTCCCTCCCGTTGTCGTGCGCGTGCGGGAGGAGTGTGCATCGGCGGGCGGCCCCGCCGCAGGCGGTTCAGTCTCTCGGGCTCCGAAGGGCCGAGGCCACAGCGGCCAGGACGCCGAGCTCGGCGCCGCGCGCGAGCAGCGGCTCCCAGTCCGCGCCCAGGCGCTCACGCCCGGCTGCGATCGAGGTCGCGACCGCGGCCTCCTGGAGCGGCATGCGCGGTACGCCAGTGTCCTCGCGCTCGGCGCCGGCCGCGCCGACCAGCAGGGCTGCGTCGCGGTCGTGGCCCATGTCGAAAAGGACGCAGGCGAAGTCCTCGCAGCTGGTGAGCACGGCGTCCGGGATGTCATCGGCGAGGATGCCCGGCAGGATGGCGGCGAACTCGTCGTGGGCCTCCTGCAGCCGACCGAGGTGGCGCAGCGTGCCGGCCCTGTTGTTGCGGACCGCGGTGATGGCGAGGGCGTCGCCCATCCGCTCGGCCATCGCGACGGCGGCCTCCTCGAAGGCGAGCGCGGACTCGTGGTCACCTGCGTCGGTGACCATCAGGGCGTGGTTGACCAGCGACCACAGGTGAGGGACCGAGTCCCCGCCGTGGGTCATGGCGTGCTGGAGCAGCGGGCGGGCCTCGTCGGGCCGCCCCTCCCAGTAGGCGAGCGCGCCCAGGCAGAAGAAGGCGTGGCAGGTGACGGGGGCGAGCGCGTCGACGTCCTCGGCGGACAGCTCGTCGAGGTGCAGCAGCTCGACGGCCTCGGAGACCAGCTCCTTCGCCCGGTCGAAGCGGCCGGTGACCCGGTGGAGCTCGGAGAGGTGCAGCATCAGGTCGGCGCGCCGCAGGGGTGAGCCGTGGCGACCGCGAGCCAGGGCGTCGTCGCCCCAGGACCGCGCGTCGTCGTACTCACCGCGCAGCGTCCCGACCTGGTGGACGACCGCGGTTGTGAGCGCGAGCTGGTCGTCGACCCAACCGGACGACCGGTCGTCCCACGTGGGCAGGGCCATCATCCGGTTCATCGCGGTCTCGACGTCGAGGTATCTCGACTCGAGCGCCCTGAAGTAGGCCTCGCGCTCGGCGACGCTGCCGAACCTCCTCGGGTCGAGCACGAGTGCATGCACCCGATCCAGGTCCCCGTCCACGCGCGACAGTCAAGCCCAGGATGACGATCGGCGCCACATCGCCGAGTCGGAGAAAGGGCAGGTCACTGGCTAGACTCGTCGGCTGGTCCTCGACCTCCCGCACGTCCCTTGACAACTCGACCGATCACCCGACAGAAGGCTGAACCTCGCGCATGGCAACGACGAACGACCTGAAGAACGGCATGGTGCTCAACCTCGACGGCCAGCTCTGGCAGGTCATCTGGTTCCAGCACCACAAGCCCGGCAAGGGTGGCGCGGTCGTCCGCTCCAAGCTCAAGAACGTCGAGTCGGGCAAGACCGTCGACAAGACCTTCAACGCCGACGTGAAGGTCGAGGTGGCCAACGTCGACAAGCGGACGATGCAGTACCTCTACAACGACGGCACGTCCTACGTCTTCATGGACACCGGCACCTACGAGCAGGTCGAGGTCGCCCCGGACCTCGTCGGTGACGCGGCCAACTACCTCCTGGAGAACCAGGAGGCCATCGTGGCCAGCAACGACGGCCGGGTCCTCTACATCGAGCTGCCGGCCTCGGTCGAGCTCGAGGTCACCTACACCGAGCCGGGGCTGCAGGGCGACCGCTCGACCGGGGGCACCAAGCCGGCCACCGTCGAGACCGGTGCCACCGTCGCCGTGCCGCTGTTCATCACCACCGGCGAGAAGATCAAGGTCGACACCCGCGACGGGTCCTACCTCGGTCGCGTCAGCTCCTAGTGTCCCGCACCGGAAGTTCAGTGCATGAGGCCGTGCGCGGGGTGCGTGCATCGGAAGGCGCCGGAGTGACGCTCTCCTTGTTCGTCCAGCAGGCGTCGGCAACGCTGCGAGGTGCGTGCTACGGGTGCGGAGTTGTGTGCCGAACTTTCGGTGCGGGGCACTAGGCCGTGGCTGCCCGTTCCAAGGCCCGCAAGCGCGCCCTCGACCTGCTCTACGCCTCCGACCTGCGGGGCGAGTCGGCGGTCGGCGCGCTCGACCGCGCCATCGAGGAGGGTGAGGGGCCGAGGAACGCCTACACCGCCCACCTGGTGCGCGGAGTGGCCGACCACCAACCCCGCATCGACGAGGTGCTGGCGGAGTACTCCGAGGGCTGGACCCTCGACCGGATGCCCGCCGTCGACCGCAACGTGCTGAGGCTCGGCATCTATGAGCTGCTGTACGTCGACGACGTGCCCGACGCGGTGGCCGTGAGCGAGGCGATGGCCCTGGCCCGGGACCTCTCCACCGACGAGTCGCCGCAGTTCGTCAACGGGATCCTCGGCGCCGTACTGAGGAACAAGCCCAGCCTGGTCTGAAGCCTCGGCCGCCCGCAGGCCCGGCGACCCGGTGCTGGGACCTGCCGGGTGCCTTCGCTGCGGTGGTCTCGACAGGCTCGACCGGCGGTGGTGGGGCAGGTGCCTGGCCGCGGCAGCGGCGACGCCTCGCGGTGGCTGAGGTGTGAGGCGCCCCGGCGCCGAGCCTCGAAGCCGGGTGACCTGGGGCTGGGAGTCGCCTTGGGTGCCTTCGTTGCGGTGGCCTCGAGGCTCCTTCGAGGCTCGCTGCGCTCGCACCTCAGTGCGAGCGCCCGTGGCCGGCCTCGCGCCTCAGCCACCGTGGGCCAGCGAGTGCCATCGCCGCGGGGGGCTCGACCGGCGGCGGGCCACCGTCGGCGGCCGTGCGGTCAGGTCGGAGGTTCGGTGGCTGCACTCTGCCCGTGCTTGCGGCAGGGTGCTTCCATGGCACAGGCGCAGCAGGTCGATCTGGTGGTCGTCGGGCTCGGCCCGGGCGGTGAGGCGCTCGCGAACGCCACGGCGTCCGCGGGGCTGAAGGTGGTGGCGGTCGACAGCCGGCTGGTAGGTGGCGAGTGCCCCTACTTCGGCTGCGTGCCGACCAAGATGATGGTCCGGGCCTCCGACGTCGTCGCCGAGGCCGGGCGGGCCTCCGAGCTGGTCGGCGAGGTGACCGTCCGCACGAGCTGGGCTCCGGTGGCCGAGCGGGTGGCGGTGCAGGCGACCGACCACTGGGACGACCGGGTCGCGGTCGAGCGGCTCGAGAAGGCCGGAGCGACGGTGCTGCACGGCGTCGGCCGGCTGAGCGGCGTACGTCGCGTGACCGTGACGCTCAACGACGACTCGGAGCCGGTGACCTTCGAGGCCTCGAAGGGCGTCGTGCTCAACCCCGGCACGCGTCCGGCGACGCCACCGGTCGAGGGGCTCGCGGACACGCCGTTCTGGACCAACCGCGACGCCGTCCAGGTCACCGAGCTGCCGGGCTCGCTGGTGGTGGTCGGCGGCGGGCCGATCGGCTGCGAGCTGGCGCAGGTGTTCAGCCGGTTCGGCGTGCGCGTCACGGTCCTCCAGCACGACGACCGGCTCCTGGCGGTCAACGAGCCGGAGGCCTCGGCCCTCATCTCCGAGGTGTTCGCGGACGAGGGCATCCGGGTGATCACCGGGACCGACGCAACGGCGGCGTCGTACGCCGACGGGCAGTTCACGCTCACCCTGGAGACCGGGGAGGAGCTCACCGCCGACCAGGTGCTGGTCGCTGCGGGCCGGGTCCCCAACCACGACGACGTCGGCCTCGAGACGGTGGGGCTCGACCCCGCTGCACGCAGCGTTCCGGTCGACGACCGGATGCGTGCGGGCGACGGCCTCTGGGTCATCGGGGACGCCACTGGGCACGGAGCGTTCACGCACATGTCGATGTACCAGAACGCGATCGCCCGGCGCGACATCCTCGGTGAGGACGGCCCGCGGGCGGCCTACCACGCGGTCCCGCACGTCACCTTCACCGACCCCGAGGTCGCCGGCGTCGGGATGACCGAGCAGCAGGCCCGGGCCGCGGGCCTCACGGTCCGCATCGGCACCACGAAGCTGGAGGAGTCGACCCGTGGGTTCACCCACGGACCGGGCTCGCGCGGGCTGATCAAGGTCGTCGAGGACGCCGACCGGGGTGTGCTGGTCGGCGCCACCGTGGTCGGGCCCTCGGGCGGGGAGATCATCGGCTTCTTCGTCGTGGCGGTGCATGCCGAGGTCCCGGTCGCCACGCTCGGCTCGATGATCTACGCCTACCCGACCTTCCACCGGGCCATCGAGAGCGCGCTGGCGGACCTGGCGTCCTGAGCCGGGACCGCACAGGACTGACACCAGGTCCGTGCGGGTACTCGTCGTGGGGGAGGAGTCCACGATGAGCGTGACCGACAGGGCCGGGCAGACGGCCCGCCAGCTGGGCCGCGAGGCGGACCAGAGCGACTGGGTCGACCGGGCCGGGCGCATCGGCCTGGTGACCTACGGCGTGATGCACCTCCTGATCGCCTGGCTGGCGCTGCAGCTGGCGTTCGGCGACCGCTCGGAGTCCGCGTCGGCGCAGGGTGCGCTGCACGAGCTCGCGAGCCAGCCGTTCGGCGACGTCCTGGTGTGGGCGGTCGCGATCGGGCTGTTCCTCCTCGCCCTCTGGCAGGGGATCGAGGCGTTGTTCGGCCACCGCGACCTGCCCGGCGGGAAGCGCGCGCGCAAGCGGCTCGCCTCGGGCGCCAAGGCCGTCGTCTACGCCGCCCTCGGTGTCACCGGGCTCAAGATCGCGGCGGGGTCGAGCTCAGGCTCGAGCTCCTCGGAGAAGGAGACCGACAGCTGGACCGCGCGGCTGATGGACCTGCCCGCCGGACAGGTGCTGGTCGGGGCGGTCGGCCTCGTCATCGTGGGGATCGGCGGCTACTTCGTGTTCCGGGCGTGGACCGAGAAGTACGCCGAGGAGCTCAGCGCCGAGGGCCGGTCCGGCAAGGCCGGGACGGCCTACCTGTGGTTCGGCAAGATCGGCTACACCGCCAAGGGCATCGCCTTCGGCATCGTCGGGGCGCTGTTCGGCTACGCGGCGCTGACCCACGACCCGCACAAGTCGGGCGGCCTCGACCAGGCGCTCACCGAGCTCCTCGACCAACCGTTCGGTCCGTACCTCCTCACCGCGGTCGCGGCCGGGATCGGCTGCTACGGACTGTTCTGCTTCGCCCGGGCCCGGCACATCAGCCGCTGACCGCACCGAGGTCGGCTAGATGACTGATTCCAAGGGATCGTGCAAGCGAGCGGCGCTCAGCGCCGCGCTGGCAGGGCGCGGGCGCGATGTCGAGCCGGCTGCCGTCGCCGCGGGTGCCTCGCCAGGCCCACTCGCTCCAGATCGCGTCGTCACCGGCACCTGAGCTCATCAGCTCCGCGGTGAAGTCGGGCACGCCGCCGCAGATCGCCGACCGGTTGACGCGCAGCTGCTGGCGACCGGTGAACGCGCGGTCCGGGTGCGCCTGCTGCGCAGCGCGGCGTCGAGCTGCTCGACGATGGGCGGTGGGGGCAAGAGGCTCACCTCGGCGGTCCGTCGATCGTGGCCTTCTCGTCGAGCACGGTGACCTCGTCGCCCACGTGCAGCGTGGCGCCCGGGGTGACCGGGACGAGGTTCATCCCGAACCACACCGCGCCGTCCCAACGGCGGTGCTGGGCCAGGGTGTAGGTCGGCTCCTTGCGGCGTACGGCGGTCTGCTCGTCGGTCGTCGGGATGGCGCAGCGGTCGCAGCCCTTGACCACGCGGAACTCCGCAGCGCCGACCCGGAGCCGGCGCCAGCCGTCCTCGGCCCAGGGGCGGCCGCCGGCGACGACCAGGTTGGGCCGGAACCGCACCATCGGCAGCGGCCCCTCGTCGGCACGCGGGCCCGCGGCGATGAGCTCGTTGAGCGCCGCCAGCGACGCCTCGGTGGCCAGCAGCAGCGGGTAGGCGTCGCCGAAGTGCATCGGCACCCCCGGTCCGGCGAACTCCGGGTTGGCCTGGCGGCGGTTGGGGTCATCGGCGAAGACCAGGCGGACCGGCTCGCCGAGCACCTTGCTGAACCACGCCTCGGCCTCGGCGCCGGCCTCGGTCGCTGCGAACGGTGCCCGTCCGAACACGCTGACCTGCGCGGCCCGGCCGTCGAGCGGCGTCTGCACCACGAGGTCGTCGAGGTCGCTGTCAGGGGGAGCGGTCGCCTCGAGGCCGCCGTCGGCCCGCAGCCGCGGAGCGATGAGCAGCATCTCCCGGTGCTCGCGGGCGGTGACGGTCTCACCGGTGTCGTCGACGAGCATCCAGCGCCGGTCGCCGGCCAGCCCCCAGGGCTCGACGACGGCGGTCTCGAGCTGCTGGCCACGGCACGACTTCACCGGGTAGCGGCGCAGCTCGGACAGGTGCAGGTCGCTCACCCGCCCATCGTCGCAGCCCTGGTCGCCGGCGGCGCGGGAGATCTCACGCGAGCCGGCCGATCGCCTCGACCGCCTGGTCGACCTGGTCCGGGTTGGTGGCGATGCTCGGGCCGAGCCGGACGTACGACGTCCGGTAGGGCGTCGAGCTCGCCACGACGCCCTCGCCGCGCAGCTTCAGCACGAAGTCCTGCGGGGGCTGGCCGGCCACGTCCAGGCAGACGATGCCCGCCGACACCTCGGGCGCCATCGGGGTCTTCAGCGTGACCCGCGGCATCCCGGCGAGCCCCTCCTTGAGCCGGGTCGCCTGCTCGACCGTGCGAGCCACGATCCGGTCGCGGCCGACCCGGCTCATGAAGCCGAATGCGTCCGCGGCGGCCCACCGGTGCTCGAAGGAGTGGTAGCCGCCCGGGGTCAGCCGGCCCGCCGACGAGGACGGGTCGGAGAACGTCGGGATCACCTCGGTCAGCGGCCCCCAGTCGCGGCCCCACAGGATGCCGGTGCCGCGCGGGCCGAACAGCCACTTGTGGGTGCCCGCGGCGAGGAAGTCGCAGCCGAGGTCCGGGAGGTCGACGTCGACCGCGCTGAAGCCGTGCACGCCGTCGACACAGACGACGTACTGGCTGCGGGGCACGCGGTCGAGCGCGGCCAGGGCCGCGCAGATCTCCCTCACCGGGACGCGCACACCGGAGCTGGAGTGCACCCAGGTCAGCGCCACCACCTTGGTCCGCGGGCTGACGCCGGCCACCAGCCGCTCGACCATCTGGTCCACGGTCGCCGCCGCCGGGTCGTCGTACAACGTGACCTGCCTGACCTCCGCCCCGGTCCGCAGGTGGAGCAGCCGCAGGCTGTCCTCGGTGGAGTAGAAGTCGTGCACGGTCGTGAGGATGTCGTCACCGGGACCGAGCCGGAGGCCGCCGTACATGAGCCCGAGGCCCATGGTGGTGCTGTCGGTGAGTGCGTACTGGCCGGCCACGCCACCGTGGTAGGCCGCCGCCGCGGTCCGCACCGCCGCCTCGCGGTCGATCCCGGCGAGGAGCGCCGACTCGGTGTCGCTGCCCAGCTCGTCGCGGTAGCCGCTGATCGCCGCGTCGAGGAGCTTCGTGTGCGGCGACAGGACGAACGCCGCGAACTGCGCCAGCCCGGGATCGAGGAGGAACTGGTCCTGGACCGAGCCCCAGGCCAGGGGGTCGAGGTCGAGGGCCTCGGTGACCTGAGGACTCGGGGTCGGCGAGCCGGGCGTCGACGCCGCTGCGGGATCGGGGGAGTCGCTTGCGTCGTCGGAGTCACAGCCCGCGAGCAGCACGCCCGCGAGGCCGGCCCCGAGCACGGTGCGGCGAGACGGATGGTGCATCGCCCCATCTTCGGCGGGATGGTTGGGTGGCGCCATGAATGGCGCCCGGATCGAGTCAGACCAGATCGAGTCAGGGACGACGCGCGACTGTGACGTGGTGGTGCTGGGGCTGGGCCCGGGCGGTGAGTACGCCGCCCGCAAGCTGGCCGAGGCCGGGCTGGACGTCGTCGGCGTAGACCGCGGCTTGGTCGGCGGCGAGTGCCCGTTCTGGGGCTGCACACCCTCCAAGCTGATGGTCCGGCCCGCCGACCTGGTGGCCGAGGTGCACCGGGCCGACCGGCTCGCGGGGCCGGCAACCATCCGTCCGGACTGGTCACTGGTCGCCGGCCGCATCCGCGAGGCCAACCACGGGTGGACCGACGCCCACCACGTGGAGCCGCTCGAGCACGCCGGGGTGCAGATCGCGCGCGGCCACGGCCGGCTCGACGGCCCGGGAGCGGTCCGGGTCGAGCACGCCGGCGTCACCACCGTCTTCCGCGCCGGTCGCGGGGTGCTGCTCAACACCGGCACCGAGCCGCTGCGGCTGCCGATCGAGGGGCTGGCCGGCACGCCGTACTGGACCAACCGCGAAGCAGTCGCGGCCACCGAGGTCCCGGACCGGCTCGTCGTCGTGGGCGCCGGGGCCAACGGGCTCGAGCTGGCCCAGGCGTTCGCGCGCTTCGGGTCGCAGGTGACCCTGCTCGAGTCGGCCGAGCGGGTCGCTCCCCAGGGCGAGCCCGAGGCCGGCGAGGCGCTGACCGAGGTGTTGCGCGCGGAGGGCCTCGACGTAAGGACCGGGGTCGAGGTCGAGCGGGTCGACCACGACGGCCGCTTCCACGTGCGGGTGGCCGGGGAGCTCCTCGAGGCCGACCGGCTGCTGCTGGCCGCGGGGCGCCACAACAACCTCGGTGACATCGGGCTCGAGACCGTCGGGCTCGACCCCGAGGCGGACACCATCGACACCGACGGGCACCTGCGCGCCGGCGAGCGGCTGTGGGCGGTCGGCGACATCACCGGGCACGGGGCGTTCACCCACGTCTCGCGGTACCAGGCGGCCGGGGCCGTGGCCGACATCCTCGGGAACGACGGGCCGCCGGCCGACTACCGGGCGGTCCCGATGGTGATCTTCACCGATCCGGAGCTGGCGTCGGTCGGGATGACCGAGCAGCGCGCCCGGGACGAGGGGCTCGACGTCCGGGTCGGCGTGGCGCAGATCGAGAGGTCTGCCCGCGGCTGGCTGCACGGCCCGGGGACGAAGGGGATCGTCAAGGTCGTCGCGGATGCCGACCGCGGCGTGCTGGTCGGCGCCACCGTGCTGGCGCCGTACGGCGGTGAGATCATCGGGATGCTCGTCACCGCGGTGCACGCCGAGGTGCCGGTCGAGCGGCTGCGGACGATGCACTTCGCCTATCCCACGTTCCACCGCACGATCGAGGCGGCGCTCAAGGGGCTGGGGTGACCCTGCGGGTGCAGGAGCACACCAGGGACCCGTAACGTGTGAACAGGACGCGTCTCGGGTAGGGAGCGGCGTATGGCCGGTCCCGACGCGGCCGCGAGGAGATGTCATGTCGCAGCCGACGCACCACCTGTCCGACGACACCAGCGACCGGCTCTACACGCCGGAGGAGCTCGCGTCGTACGCCGCGGCCGAGGACGCGCGGTCGCGGCCGGACCCGCTCAGTGACCCGCTGCCGGACCTCGAGCACACCGTGGTCCGGCCGCGGGCGACCCAGCCCGCGGCGCCACCGCCTCCGCCCGCGGCGCCGGTGGCGCCGGCCCGCCAGGTGACGCCGGTAGCACCGGCGTCGGGGCCCGCCGGTGGCCCGCCCGCCGGCCCGCCCCCCGCGCCGCCGGCCCGCCCGGCGGGCGGTCCGCCGCAGGGACCACCCCCGTCGGCACCTCCGGCCACCGCGACCCGAGGCGCCACCGAGCCGCCGGCCGAGCCGAGGCGGTTCATGACCGCCACCGACTTCCTCGAGCGCCGCGCCGACGCCATCGAGCCCGGCCCCGCGACCTGGGGCTGGCGCGGCCGGGTGCGCCGCTGGAGCGGCGGGACGATCCGGCCCCGGATGAACGCCGCTGAGCGCGCGTACACCCAGGACCGCGCGCTGATCCAGAAGGACTTCGACGGCCCGGTCACGATCGCCTTCATCAACCCCAAGGGCGGTGCCGCCAAGACCACCGGCGTGCTGGCCGCGGGCCACACCTTCGGCACGGTGCGCGGCGGCGGAGTGGTCGCCTGGGACAACAACGAGACCCGCGGCACGCTGGGCATCCGGGGCTCTCGCAGCACCCACCACAAGACGACCAAGGAGCTGCTGGCCGACCTGGACAAGTTCGCCGACGTCTCGCAGTCGCGGATCGGCGACCTCGGGTCCTACGTCCGCTCCCAGGGCGACGCGCACTTCGACGTGCTCGCCTCCGACGAGAGCGCGAACGTCACCGGCCAGATCCACGCCGACGACTTCAACTCGATCCACCAGCTCCTGATGCGCTTCTACCGAGTGATCCTGGTCGACACCGGCAACAACATGCGGGCCGAGAACTGGCTGGCCGCCGCCGACGCCGCCGACCTGCTCGTGGTCACCTCGACGGTGCGCGAGGACACCGGCTACAGCGGCCTGTGGATGCTCGACGCGCTGCAGGAGGCGGGCTACCAGAACCTCAAGTACAAGACGGTCACGGTGCTCTCCGACCCCTCCGCCACGGTGGACCGCAAGCTGGCCGACGACCTGGTCGACATCTACCAGCAGCGGACCCGGGGCGTCTACCGCGTGCCCTACGACCCCGCGCTGGTGGCCGGGTCGGTGCTGCCCTACGCCGAGCTCTCGCGCGGCACCCGGATGAGCTGGCTGCGCGCCTGCGCGGGAATGGCCTCGGCCCTCTAGGTGCTGCGAGGACATGCGCGCTGTCGTCTTCACCGAGCCCGGTCCCTCGTCCGTCCTGAGGCTGGTCGACCGTGACCTGCCCGAGCCCGCAGCCGGCGAGGTGCGGGTCCGGCTGGTCAGGTCGGGGGTGAACCCGACCGACTGGAAACGGCGCCAGCAGCCGCTCCCCGCCCCCGAGATCACGCCCGGCCAGGACGGTGCCGGCGTCGTCGACGCCGTCGGCGACGGTGTGGAGGGGTTGTCGGTGGGTGACCGGGTCTGGATCCTGCTGGGACAGCGAGAGAAGGCGCATGGCACGGCCGCCGACTACACCGTCCAGGACGCCACCCACGTCGTACCGCTGCCGGACGGCGCGTCCTACGACCTCGGCGCCTCGATCGGCGTCCCCGCGATCACCGCGCACCGGGCGCTGACCTCCGGGGAGTTCGGCCCGACCCGGCTCCAGCCCGGCTCGATGGACGGGCTGACCGTGCTGGTGGCCGGCGGGGCCGGCGCGGTCGGCAACTCCGCGATCCAGCTGGCCCGGTGGGCCGGTGCCACGGTCGTGACCACGGTGAGCGGCCCGGAGAAGGCGGCCCTGGCCACGGCCGCCGGGGCGCAGCACGTCGTGAACTACCGGGAGGGCGACACCGAGGCAGCGGTACTCGCGGCGGCGCCGGACGGCGTGGACCTGGTCGTCGAGGTGGCGCCGGCGCAGAACAACGACCTCGACGTGGCGGTCACGAAGGTGCACGGCACGGTCGCGATCTACGCCAACAACGGCGGCGACAGCTACACGGTGCCGCTGCGGCCGACGTTCTCGAAGAACCTGCGCTACCAGTACGTCATCCTCTACACCCTCGACGAGCGGCTGCTGCGCGCCGCGGTGGACGACGTCTCCGCCGCGGTGAGCGCCGGCGCCCTCTGCGTCGGCGAGGACGCCGGCGTCCCCCTGCACCACTTCTCACTCGAGGACGCCGCCGCCGCCCACGACGCGGTCGAGGCGGGTGCCGTCGGCAAGGTCCTCCTCGACATCTCCGACGACTGACCCCGACCGCGAGTCGGCGTCGGGCGTGGCACAGACAGGCCAGCCCGAGCTGACCATCGGCGATGGGCACTCCGGGCCATGGTGGCCTCGGCCCTCGGGGAGTGGACTGGTCTCCTTCCCACCCCACGACCCTGGGGAGGCCGTCATGGCCCATCACGTCCCGACCCACAAGCGCGGCCCGCTCGACGCGGACGGAGGTCCGCAGGTCAGTGTGATGGTGGCCCTGCTGGCCGCCGTCGCGATCGTCCTGCTGGTGCTGGCCACCAGCGCCGTGAGCAACCGCCTCGTCGGCTGAGGGCGACGACACGCGGCACGAATGCGGGGACCCCGCCGTCCGGGGGTAGGGTGACGCCCGATCGGCATCCTTTAACGAGCCGTCCCGTGAGGCGGAGAAGGAGGTCACGCGCACTGATGTGTGCTCAGCCCCAACCACGACGACAGGACTCGTCCCCGCTGTCAGCGGGCCGGACGGTCCTCGACGACGGTGACATCGCGCGGGCCCTGACCCGCATCTCGCACGAGATCCTCGAGCGCAACAAGGGCGCCCGGGACCTCGTCCTGCTCGGCATCCCCAGCCGCGGCGTACCCCTGGCCCGGCGGATGGGGGAGCGCATCGCCGGCGTCGAGGGGTACGACGTCCCGGTCGGCTCGCTCGACGTGACGATGTACCGCGACGACCTCCGGCTCAAGCCGGCCCGGACGCTGCTCCCGACCGAGATCCCGCCCGGCGGGGTCGACGGCAAGGTCGTCGTCCTGGTCGACGACGTCCTCTTCAGCGGCCGGACCATCCGGGCGGCGCTCGACGCGCTCAACGACGTCGGCCGCCCCAGCGCCGTGCGGCTGGCCGTGCTCGTCGACCGCGGCCACCGCGAGCTGCCGATCCGCGCCGATTTCGTCGGCAAGAACCTCCCGACCTCGCTGGTCGAGAGGGTCCGGCTGCGGATCGCGGAGATGGACGGCATCGACGAGGTCACGATCGAGGACGCTCAGGGAGGAGCACAGTGAAGCGACACCTGTTGAGCGCGGGCGACCTGACCCGCGACGACGCCGAGCTCGTCCTGCGCACCGCCGAGGAGATGCGCTCGCTGGCCGACCG
>NZ_DASUFR010000027.1:0-7226 GCF_036274455.1 Nocardioides sp.
GCCGTCAACAACCCCGACCTGCTCCGCGAGGACACCCTGCAGCGGGTCCAGCAGGCGATCGCCGAGCTCGGCTACCTGCCCAACCGGGCCGCCCGCAACCTCCGCACCCGCGCCTCGCACCTGATCGGGCTGCCGATCAAGGCGGCCGAGGAGGGCACCGCCAACGCCGCGATGGACCGGTTCATACACTCACTGGTCGACTCCTCCCGCGAGGCGGGCTACCACGTGCTGCTGTTCTCGGGCACGCGCACGGGCAAGGCCGAGGACGAGCTCCCGGCCTACGACGACCTGCTCCGCTCCACCGCCGTCGACGCCTTCGTCGTCACCGACACCTACCTCGGCAACCCGCAGGCGGTGTGGCTCAACGAGCGGCGGGCGCCGTTCGTCGCGTTCGGGCGACCGTGGAACGACCCGGCGGCCCGGCACCCGTGGGTCGACGTCGACGGCGCAGCGGGGGCCGAGATGGCGACCACGCACCTGATCGAGCGGGGCCACCACCGCATCGCGTGGATCGGCTGGAAGAAGGACTCGCTGCTCGGCGAGGACCGCCGCTCGGGCTGGTCACGGGCGCTGCGCTCGCGCGACATCCCGACCACCGGCCTGGCGTCGCGGGTCGAGGACACCATCGCGTCCGGCCGGGAGGCGAGCGCGGTCCTCCTCGACGAGGCGCAGCCCTCGGCGTTCGTCTGCGCGTCCGACACGCTGGCGCTCGGCGTTCTCCACACGCTCTACGACCGCGGGCTGCGGGCGGGGCAGGACATCGCGGTCACCGGCTACGACGACTCCCAGGTCGCCCAGACCGTCCCGCCGGGGCTGACCTCGGTGCGCCAGCCGCTCGAACAGGTCGCCGTCGAGGTGGTCAAGGCGCTCGAGCGTCTCCTGAACACCCCGCCGTTGCCTAGCGAGGGTGTGCTGCTCGAGCCGACGCTCGTGGTGCGGGGTTCGTCGGGCTGACCTCGGATCCCCGCGCCGGTCAGAACCCCCTCGACCACAGGTTCACCGCGTAGTCGACCTCGGTCCCCTCGTGGTGCTCGAGGATCCACTCGGCGGTGGCCTGGTCGAACTCGATCCGTACGACGGCCTCCAGGTCGGCGCGCGAGGAGAACCGCCAGCCCATGTCCACCGGCGTGCGGGTCCAGCCGTGCGTCGACCAGAACCGCTCCACCGTCTCCGCAGCGGGCACGTCGGGGTAGCCGCGCCGGAACCACTCACCGAACGTCGACCGGGTCGGGTCGTTGTCGACGACCAGCGCGACCCCACCGCGGCGTACGACCCGGGACAGCTCGGCGAGCCCCGGCTCGCAGCCCGGGCCGAAGAAGTACGCCCACCGCGCGTGCACGACGTCGACGGACGCGTCGGGGAGCGGCAGCGCCTGCGCGGTGCCCCGGTGGACGGTGACGTTGGGCAGGGCGCGGGTGCGCCGCCGCGCAAGCGCGACGAGGTCGGGGTGCGGCTCGACGCCGGTGACCGACCGGGCGTTATCGGCGAAGCGGGGCAGGTGGAATCCGCTGCCGCACCCGGTGTCGAGCACGTCGCGTCCGGTCCAACCGCCGCGCTCGGCCATGGTCGACCACAGCCGGCCGTCCGGGTCGGCGGCGCGGTTCTCGAGCTCGTAGGTCGCCGGGTGGTGCCAGATGTTGGGGCTCGGCCGAGTCCCGTGCGGCAGGCCCGGTGGTCTCGACAAGTCCGAGCGGCGGTGGTTCAGATCCGGACGAGCCCGTGGGGGGTCTGCACCTGGGCGGCGATGATGCCGGGGGTGCCGTTGGGTGCGACCCACTCCACCTTCACGTCCTCGAGCGGGGCCTCGACGGTCTCACCCAGCCACTCGCTGACCCGGCGCGGGTCGCCCGCGATCTCCAGTGCGGCCAGCGAGTAGTCGCCGGCGGCGCCGGAGCTCGGGTGCAGCTCGGCCGGGACGTCCCACTGCACGAAGAACGGGAGCTGCGGGTCCGCGATCAGGCCGTTGACGCCGATCTGCTTCCAGCGCAGCTCGGTGCCGTCGGGGCGGTGCCGGCTCCCGACCACGGCCTCGCGGCCCAGCCGCTGCTCGACGACCGCGATGTCGTCGACCGCGACCACCCACCCGAGCCAGCCACCGCCGAGCGCGGAGCGGGCGCGGACGGCCTGGCCGAACGGCGCCTTGTCGGAGGCCGGGTGGTCGAGCACCTCGACCACCTCGAGGTAGGTGTTGTCGGCCAGCGGCAGCACCATGTTGCGGGTTCCGAAGCGCGGATGGACGCCGCCGTCGACGAACGAGGTGCCGAGCTGGGCCCCGATGCGCTCGGCTGTCGCGGCCAGCCCGTCGGGTCCGGCGGCGAACGAGAGATGGTCGAGACGCATGCAGAGATTGTGGGTCTTCCGGTTGCGCTCGACCAAAGCGGGGTGGGTGTCTCTTGATGTCGAGACGGTTGATTCCGGACTTCTGCCGGTCGAGTCGGGCCCTGTCACGGTGGTTTTCGACGACTCGACCGGCAGAAGTCCGGAATCAACGGTCCGCCGGATGGATCGCCAGCGCCGAGCGGGAGAGCAGGTGGGCCTCGCAGTGCCGGGCCAGCTCGTCGTACGCCGCCCGGCCCATCAGCTCGGTCAGCTCGGCCGCGCTGGTGATGAACAGCGGCTCCGGCGCGTTGTGGGCCTCGGTGTTGCCGGTGCAGTACCAGTCGAGGTCGTGGCCGCCGGGGCCCCAGCCTCGCCGGTCGTACTCACCGATCGACACCTCGGTGTACTCGGTGCCGTCCTGGCGCTTGACGTTGCGGAAGGTACGCCGGATCGGCAGCTGCCAGCACACGTCCGGTTTGGTCTCGAGCGGGTTCTTCTCCAGGACGTAGGCCAGCGCGTGCAACGCGCAGCCGGCCCCGAGGTGGAAGTCGGTGCGGTTGTGGAAGATGCACGCGGACTGGCCGTCGTACTCGACCACCATCGTCTTGCGCTCGCCGTCCTCGTCGACGTCGATCCAGTCGCCCTTCTTGACCTTCTTCTTGCCCCTGCCGTCCTTGTGGGTCGGCCGGAACTGCCACAACGTCTCGTCGAGCATGCCGACGTAGGCGGCCACTCGCTTCTCGTCGTCCTGGTCGGCGAAGTGCGCGCCCAGCGCGCAGCAGCCGACGTCGGGCGACTCCTTGTAGATGCCCTGGCAGCCGTTGCCGAAGATGCAGTGGTAGCTCGACGTCAGCCAGGTGAGGTCGCACTTGAAGACCTCCGACTCGTCGTCGGGGTTCGCGAACTCGACGAACGCGCGGGGGAACACCAGGTCGACCTCGGGCACCGTTCCAGCCTAGGGCGTGCCCCGCAATCCACGGCGGCGCCGGACGCCGACCATGACGCACGCTGGCGGCGGCGCCGACCCTTCGAAGACGCCAGTCTGCGCGCGGGCCTGCGACGCCCCCGTCGCACGCCCTGGACGACGCCGGCATCCACCAGCGATTGCGGGACACGCCCTGGTTGCGTAGTCCTCACAGGTACGTTGGTGCCATGCGCGTGGGAGTGCTGGACATTGGCTCCAACACCGGGCACCTCCTCGTGGTGGACGCCCACGGGGGTGCCGCACCGCTCCCGGCGTACTCCTTCAAGCAGCCGCTGCGGCTGGCCGAGCACCTCGACGGGGACGGCGAGGTCTCCCAGACCGGGATCGACGCACTCACCTCGTTCACCGCGGAGGCGCTGGTCATCGCCGAGGACAAGGGATGCGAGGACATCCTCGGCTTCGCCACGTCCGCGGTCCGCGACGCGGGCAACTGCGACGACGTCCTCGCGCACGTCCAGGAGCGGACCGGGGTGATGATCGACGTGCTCTCCGGCGAGGACGAGGCCCGGCTCACGTTCCTGGCCGTACGCCGCTGGTTCGGCTGGTCGGCCGGCCGGCTCGCGGTCTTCGACATCGGCGGCGGGTCGCTGGAGATCGCCGGCGGCGCCGACGAGGCTCCCGACGTCGCCTGGTCCCTGCCGCTGGGCGCCGCTCGGCTGGCGCGGCTGCACTTCTCGGCGGGCACCGCCGACGAGGACACCGTCCGCGGCCTGCGCCGCGAGATCCGGGCCGAGATCGCCCGCGACGCCGGGCACCTGCTTCGCGGCGGGCCGCCGGACCGCGCGGCCGCGACCTCCAAGACGTTCCGCTCACTGGCCCGGATCTGCGGCGCGGCCCCCTCGGCCGAGGGGACGCTGGTCCCGCGGACGTTGCCGCTCGCGGAGCTGCGCCGCTGGATCCCCAAGCTCGTCGCCACCGGGCCAGACGAGCTGGCCGCGCTGCCGGGGGTCTCGCCGAGCCGGACCCACCAGATCGTGCCGGGCGCGCTCGTCGCCGAGGCGTGCATGGACATCTTCGACCTCACCGAGCTCGAGATCTGCCCGTGGGCGCTGCGTGAGGGCGTGATCCTCGAACGGCTCGACCAGATCTCCGTGCTCGGGCAGAAGGCGTGACCCGCGTCGCCCTCTCGACGAGCTCGGTCTACCCCGAGTCGTCGGCGCACGCCTTCGGGTACGCCGCCAGCCTCGGCTACGACGCCGTCGAGGTGATGGTGATGGACTCGCTGTCACAGTCGATCACCGCGGTCGAGCAGCTCTCCAAGCACCACGGGATGCCGGTCGCATCGGTCCACGCGCCCTGCCTGCTGTTCACCCAGCGGGTGTGGGGCACCGAGCCCTGGCACAAGCTCGAGCGCTCGGCCGAGATGGCGAAGGCGGTCGGCGCCGAGGTCGTCGTCGTGCATCCGCCGTTCCGCTGGCAGAAGGAGTACGCCCGCGACTTCGTCAACGGCATCGCAGCGCTGGAGGAGTCGACCGGCATCGCCTTCGCGGTCGAGAACATGTACCCCTGGCGGGCGTCGTCGAAGCGCGGCATGGAGATGTACCTCCCCGGCTGGGACCCCTCGGACGAGTCCTACGCCAACACGACCATCGACCTCTCGCACGCCGCGATCGCGCGCGACGACCCGGTCGCGATGGCCGAGCGGCTCGGTGACCGGCTGCGCCACGTCCACCTCACCGACGGCACCGGTTCGGCCAAGGACGAGCACCTCGTGCCCGGCCGCGGGTCGGTGGGCGCCGCGGAGTTCCTGCGGCACATCGCACGGACCGGCTTCCGCGGCGAGATCGTGGTCGAGATCAGCACCCGCAAGGCGGCCACGCGCGAGGATCGCGAGAAGGACCTGGCCGAGTCGCTGGAGTTCGCCCGCGAGCACTTCTTCGCCAACGCCTCGGGGTAGGGGACTGCCGAACAATCGCGCGGCGCCTGCGCCGCGATAGCCGCACGCTGGCTGTGTTGCCGCCCCTCGAAAGGCGCCCAGCCTGCCTTCGGGACGGACGCCCTTGCATCGCACGACTCTCACGACGCAGGCAACCACGCCCTCGTTCAGCAGACTCCTGGACGGCCACTTCTACGACAGGTCGTGGCCGCCGGCCAGCCCCGCCTCGTAGGCGAGGACGACGAGCTGCGCGCGGTCACGCGCGTCCAGCTTGGTGAACAGCCGCGACACGTGGGTCTTCGCGGTCAGCGGCGACAGCACGAGGTGCTCGGCGATCTCGTGGTTGGACATGCCGCGCCCGACGAGCGCGAGGATCTCCCGCTCCCGCGGCGTGAGGGCGGCCAGCCGCGGGTCCTCCGCCGGCGGCGCGGGGTCCACGCCGGTCGCCGGCGTCGCGTCGACGTAGGCCTCGATCAGCCGGCGGGTGACCTGGGGAGCCAGCAGCGCCTGGCCGTCCGCGACGACCCGGACCGCGTCGATGAGCGCCTGCGGCCCGATGTCCTTGAGCAGGAAGCCGGAGGCGCCCGCGCGCAGGGCGCCGAAGACGTACTCGTCGAGCTCGAAGGTGGTCAGCACGACGACCTTGGTGCCTGCCAGGGCCGGGTCGCCGGTGATGGCGGCGGTCGCCGCGAGCCCGTCCAGTCGCGGCATCCTGATGTCCATCAGGGCGACGTCGGGACGAAGCGCTCGCGCCCGCTCGACCGCCTCGTGGCCGTCCACCGCCTCGGCGACCACCTCGATGTCGTCCTCGGAGTCGAGGAGTGCCCGGAAGCCGGCGCGCACCAGCGCCTGGTCGTCGGCGACCAGCACCCGGATCGTCACGGAGCACCCACCGGAAGCGTGGCGAGCACCCGCCAGCCACCGCCGGCGACCGGGCCGGCGTCGAGGGTGCCGCCGATCGCCCGGGCCCGCTCCCGCATGCCGCGCAGTCCGTGGCCGCCGCCGTCCGGGGCCGGTGCGCCGACCGGGACCGCGCCCCTGCCGTCGTCGGCGACCTCGACCACCACGCGGTCGGGCTCGCGGGTCACCCGCACGATGACGTGCGCGCCCGGGGCGTGCCGGACGACGTTGGTGAGCGCCTCCTGGACGATCCGGTAGCCGGTGGCGGCGACGGCGGACGGTACGTCGGTCGCGGCCGGGTCGAGGTCCAGCTCGACCTCGATCCCGGCCGACCGGAGGCCGGCGCCCAGCTCGTCGAGCCCGGCCCATCCCTGAGTGGGCACGACCGGCGCCTCGGCCTCGCCGGCGCGCAGCGCCCCGAGCGTGGCCCGCAGGTCGGCGAGCGCCTCACCGCTCACCCGCTGGATGTCGAGCAGGGTGCTGCGCGCGCGCTCGGGGTCCCGGTCGAGCAGGTGCGCCCCCACCCCGGCCTGCACGTTGATGGCCACCATCGCGTGGGCGACGACGTCGTGCACGTCGCGGGCGATCCGCAGCCGCTCCTCGCCGACCCGGCGCCGGGCCTCCTCCTCCCGGGTGCGCTCGGCGCTGTCGGCCCGTTCGAGCACCTCGGCGAGGTAGTCGCGCCGGTTGCGCACCGCCAGGCCGAGCAGCAGCGGAGCGGCGACGAAGGCGAGGTTCTTGGGTGTCTGGAACCACAGCTCCTGGCTGCCTCCGCTGTTGAAGATCACGACTGCCCCCACGACGAAGGGGACCAGCGCGAGCCCGGCCAGCACCGCGCGCCGCCGGTCCACCACGAGGGCCAGGCTGTACCCGCAGACCATGCTCGAGAACGGCACGGTGTTGTGGACGTCGATGAAGACGAAGACCACGTAGAGCAGGCCCATGCACAGCACGAGAGCCCAGCCCGGGTGGGTGCGCCGGAGCAGGGTCGGCAGCGGTGCCGCGACCATGGCGACCGCGGCGGCGGGGGTGACCTCGGAGCCGCGGACCCACGCCTCGACGAACATCGCCCCGGCCAGGACCACGACGAGCAGCCCGTCCAGAGCGAGGTCGCGCGCCGCCCGCCGTTCCACGGGTGAACGGTAG
>NZ_DASUFR010000028.1:0-7251 GCF_036274455.1 Nocardioides sp.
GTCGAGAGTCTCGGCGACCCCCGGCGGCTTGAGCAGTCCCTCATCGGTCCGCAGCCGCTGCACGAGCCGGACGACCTGCCGGGCGAGCTGCTCGGAGACCTCGGGGGCGCGGGTGCGCACGATCTCCACCTCACGCTCAAGGCCCGGGTGCTCGACCCAGTGGTAGAGGCAGCGCCGCTTCAGGGCGTCGTGGATCTCGCGGGTCCGGTTGGAGGTGAGGATGACCACCGGCGGGGTCGCTGCGGTGATCGTGCCGAGCTCGGGGATCGTCACCTGGTAGGTGGAGAGCACCTCGAGCAGGAACGCCTCGAACTCGTCGTCTGCCCGGTCCACCTCGTCGACGAGCAGCACAGCCGGGCTCTGCTGCAGTGCGGCCAGCACCGGCCGCGCCAGCAGGAACCGCTCGTCGTACAGGCTCTTCTCGGCCTCCTCGACATCGGTGCCGGCGCCGGCCGCCTCGAGCGCCCGCAGGTGCAGGATCTGGCGCGGGAAGTCCCAGTCGTATAGCGCCTGGGTCGCGTCGATGCCCTCATAGCACTGCAGCCGCACCAGCGGCAGGTCCAGCGCGGAGGCCACCGCCTCCGCGAGCGCGGTCTTGCCGGTGCCGGGCTCGCCCTCGAGCAGCAGCGGCCGCTGCATGCGCAGGGCGAGGAAGGTGACGGTGGCCAGCGCGTCGTCGCACAGGTATCCCGTGTCGCCGAGACGGGCAGCGATGTCGTCGGCGGACGCCGGCAGGGCCGTTCCCATGGCTCAAGGCTACTTTCGTGGTCGTTGCGGTCAGGTTGGGCCCGGCCGTGCGGTCTTCCACCCATGCCCGGCCACCACAGATGCACAGTCCGTCCGACGCGCTGCGTGCGACCGCGTTCCTAGCGTCGTGCTGTGGACCTGACCAGCCTCCCGGTGCTCGCCGGAGTCGCCTCGACGGTGATCTTCGCGAGCAGCACCCTGCCGATGCTGGTCAAGGCCGGCCGGACCCGCGACCTGGGCTCCTACAGCCTCGGCAACCTGGCACTGGCCAACGCCGGGAACGTCGTGCACTCGCTCTACGTGTTCAGCCTGCCGGCCGGCCCGCTGTGGGTGCTGCACTCCTTCTACCTGGTCACGAGCGGACTCATGCTCGGGTGGTACCTCCGCTACGAACACCTACCCATCCCGGTCCGGACGAGGATGCACAGTTCGCCCGACGCGGCCGGCCCCCGCTGACTCCTAGCGTCCGCGGCATGACTGACCAGCACATCGAGACCCTGATCATCGGCGCCGGACAGGCGGGGCTCGCCACGGGCTACCACCTCCAGCGGCTCGGCCGGCCCTTCCTCGTCGTCGACGCGATGGAGCGCGTGGGCGACAACTGGCGTCGGCAGTGGGACACGCTCCGGCTCTTCACGCCGGCCAAGTACGACAGCCTCCCGGGACTGCCGTTCCCCGCTCCCAAGTGGCACTACCCCGGCAAGGACGAGGCCGCGGCGTACCTGGAGCGCTACGCCCTCCACTTCGACCTCCCGATCCGGATGAGCACCCGCGTGCACCGGCTCGCACCCCGGTCCGGGGGTGGGTACGTCGCCGACCTGGGAACCGACCGGATCACGTGCGACAACGTCGTGGTGGCGACCGGGAGCTTCGGCCGGACGCCGAGGATCCCGGAGGCCGCTCGCGAGCTGGACCCGTCGATCCGCCAGCTGCACTCCAGCGAGTACCGCCGCACCGACCAGCTGCAGCCTGGGCCGGTGCTCGTCGTGGGTGCGTCCCACTCGGGCATGGACGTCGCCTTCGACGTGGCCGAGGAGCACCCGACGATCCTGTGCGGCCGGGACTGTGGCCAGTTCCCGGGAGACATCGACTCACCGGTGGCCCACGTGGTCTGGCCGGTCCTCGCCTTCGTGTTCCGGCACGTCGTCACCCGTCGCAACCCGCTGGGGCGACATGCCATGGACGAGGTCCGCACCCACGGTGGGCCGGCGATCCGCGTGAAGGCCAAGGATCTCGAGGTACGGGGGGTCCGGCGGATCACGGCCCGTGTGGGCGGAGTCAGCGACGGTCGGCCGTTGCTCGACGACGGAACGGTCGCGGACGTCACCAACGTCATCTGGTGCACCGGCTTCCGGCAGGCGTTCGACTGGATCGACCTCCCTGTCTTCGGTGACGACGGCTGGCCGGTGGAGCTACGCGGGGTCGTCGCGGGCGCCCCGGGGCTCTACTTCTGCGGGCTCAGCTTCCAGTTCGCGTTCAGCTCGATGATGTGGCTCGGCGCCGGGCGGGACGCGGCCCACGTGGCGGGCCGCATCGCGGAGGGCGCAGCCGACCTCCATCGCCAGGCCGCGTGAGCCGTCGGGCGGCGTATCCTGCTACGCGGGTGATTCGCGATGGGCGTGGTCGACGACCTGGCACGGGCACGAGAGGCGTTCGAGCGTCGCGAGTGGATCTCGGCCTACAGCGCGCTCGCCGACCTCGACAGCGAAACCCTCGACGCCGAGGACCTGAGCCGACTCGCCACGTCGGCCTACCTCCTCGGGCACCGCAACGACTGCGTGCAGGCGTTGCAGCGCGCCCACCAGGCCTCGCTCGAGCAGGGTGACCCCCTCGGAGCGGCCCGCGCCGCGGGCCGGCTCGCCATGGTCCTGATCGCGGCCGGCGAGACCGCGGTCGGTGGCGGGTGGGTCCGTCGTTGCCAACGGCTCCTGGACGACGTGGAGGGGGACGTCGTCGAGCGGGGGTACCTGGCGATCCACCTCATGTACCCGCACATCGGCGCGGGCGACTACGACGCCGCTCGGGACCTCGCGGTCCAGGTGGCCGACTACGGACACCGCTTCGCAGATGCGGACCTGATGGCGATGGGGCTGATGGCGCAGGGCCGGATGGAGATGTATCTCGGCCGGGTGCCGGAAGGGCTGGCGATGCTCGACGAGGCGATGGTCGGTGTCGCCACGGGCGAGGTGTCGCCGCTCGTCGCAGGCGACGTCTACTGCTCGCTGATCGAGGCCTGCCAGGAGGTCTCGGACTTCGGTCGTGCCGCCGAGTGGACGAGCGCGCTGACGGCATGGGTCGACGACCAGCCGGGCCTGGTGCCGTACACGGGCCAGTGCGCCGTCCATCGGGGCCAGATCCTGCGGGTCCACGGCGAGCTCGCGGCCGCCCTGGAGGAGCTGGAGCGTGCGGTCGAGCGCTACCTCTCGGCGGGGACGCCCGCGCCCGCCGGGCTCGCCCTGAAGGAACGCGGCGACATCCTGGTGATCCGCGGCGAGCTCGATGCCGCGCGCGAGGCCTACGAGCGCGCGCTCGCCCTGGGTGGCGACCCCCAGCCCGGGCTCGCCATGCTGTGGCTGGCCGCGGGGCGCACCGACACCGCGCTCACCGCGCTCCGAAGGCTGCTCGCGGACCCGCTCGACGCCGTCCACCGTTCGCGGCTCCTGCCTCCTGCCATCGACGCGCTCGTCGCCACGGGCGGCCTCGACGAGGCGGCGCCCCTCGTCGAGGAGCTCGACGAGATCGCGCGCTCCTTCGGGTGCGCGGCGCTCCGCGCCTGGGCGGCTTACGCCGGCGGCGCCCTCCGGGTGGCGCGCGGCGACGCGTCGGGCGGCCTTCATCAGGGCCGGGCGGCACTCGCGGCCTGGCAGCTGCTGGACGCGCCCTACGAGGCGTCGAGGTGCCGGGTCCTCATCGGCCGGGCGCTGGGTGCGCTCGGAGATCCGGAGTCCGCGCAGGTCGAGCTGGCCACCGCCCGCCAGTGTTTCTCCGAGCTGGGTGCGGTGCCGGCGGAGCGAGAGGTGGCGGCGCTGCTGTCCCCCTCACGACCCGACGGGCTCACCGAGCGGGAGGTGGAGGTGCTGAGGCTGGTGGCGTCCGGGCGGACCAACCCCGAGATCGCGGCCGTCCTGTTCCTGTCGGAGAAGACCGTGGCTCGGCACCTCTCGAACATCTTCGTCAAGGTCGACGTGAGCTCGCGCACCGCTGCGGCGGCCTACGCCTTCGAGCACCGGCTGGTGTGACGCACGGGCTCGGTCTGGTCAGGACGGCCGATGGCCGCTCAGACAGTCCGGCGTGAGCCACCGCCTCCTGAGCACCGACGGGGCGGCGTGCGCGGTGTGGTGGCGCTCGAGGTGCTGGCCCGCATCGAGCAGGTGCTGCGCGACGAGACCGGTGACCCCACGCTCGTCCTCGGCGACTGGTTCGACTACGTCGGCGGCACGAGCACCGGCGCGATCATCGCCGGCGGGGTGGCGATCGGGCTGCCGGTGAGCCGCATCCAGGAGCTCTACCGCGAGAACATGCGCTCGATCTTCACGCGGGCGGGGCTCTTCGACCTGGTGCGCGCCCGGTACGACGAGGCCGGGATCGAGACCGTGCTGCGCCGCGAGCTCGGCGAGGAGCGCACGCTCGGCGCGGCCGACCTGCGCTGCCTGTAGCTCCTGGGGCTGCGCAACTGGGCCACCGGATCGCCCTGGCCTGTGAGCAGCAACCCGGACGCCCGCTACAACCTCGGCCCGGGCTCCAACCTCGACCTGCCCCTGTGGCAGCTGATCCGGGCCAGCGCGGCCGCTCCCACGTTCCGGCGTACAACCTGGGCTTGCCGACCGGCCGCGACGAGCTGCTGCTGGTCAGCGTGGGCACCGGCACCAGCGAGCGCGCCCGGGAGGACCTGCGCGCGGACGACCTGACGCTGCTCAGCTACGCCACGTCGGTGCCCGAGGCCCTCATCCACAGCGCGGGTGTCCAGAACGACCTCGTGTGCCGCGTGCTCGACGAGTGCCGCGCCGGCCCGGCCATCGATGCCGAGCTCGGCGACCTTGTGGCGCCGGGCTGCTGCCCGAGCCGCTGTTCACCTACCTCCGCTACGACGCCGAGACCCATCCGGTCAGCCTCGAGGAGCTGGGGGTGGCCCACCTCAGCGCCGACGACCTCGACCGGATCGACGGGGTCGACTTCATCGAGGAGATGTGCGAGTTCGGCCGCGCCATCGCCTCCCGGGTCGACCCCGCGCACTTCGCCGGCTTCATCTGAGCCGTTGCCGCTACTCGCCGACCAGGTCCCAGCGGTTGCCGCAGCAGTCGAGGAACACCGCCACTGTGCCGTACGGCTCGTGCCTGGGCTCCTCGAGGAACCGGACCCCCTCCGCGACCATCCGCGCGTGCTGGGTCGCGAAGTCCTCCACCCGCAGGAAGAACCCGACCCGGCCGCCGGTCTGCCGCCCGACCACCGCCTCCTGCTCGGGGCCGTCCGCGAGTGCGAGCAGCAGTCCGGGCTCGTCGCCGGGCGGGCGTACGACGAGCCAGCGCTTGGGCCTGCCTTGGTTCGTCGTGCCGATGCGATCCTCGGTGACCTCGAAGCCGAGGGCCCGGGTGAAGAAGCGGACCGCCTCGTCCTGGTCGCGGACCACGAGGGTGGTCAGGTCGATGCGCACCCCGGGAGCGTAGGGCTCACACCCCTTGCCGGTGCGCGTCGACGGAGTCGGCAACCGCGCCCAGCATGAACAGCAGCGACTTGGCCAGCGGCTGGAAGGCCCGGCCCTCGCGGGTGAGGGTCAGCCGCCGGACCGAGCGGTCCACGAGCGTGACGCCGAGGGCGCGTTCGAGCCGGTTGATGCGGGCGCTGAACGCCGCCTGGGACAGGTTCATCGCGTGGGCGGCCGTCGTGAAGCCGTCGTGGTCGACGAGAGCGACGAAGGACGCGATCTCGCCGATGTGGAGCGCCAGCAGGCGCGGTCGTTCCATCCAGGGGCCGTCAACCACGTTGCCAGTCTCGTTGCCTCGAGAAGGCTGCAGGTCTGCCCGCAGTCACGGTTAGGTCACAGGTCCGCATCGACACCGCCGCTCTCACCCCTCCGTATGACATGCCGGGTTCGGCCCTGCCCGAAAGCAGGGCCGAACCCGGCGTGCACTCACTGCGGGGAGGGGGCTACTTCCCGCCGTCCTTGACCGAGATGACACCCAGGTCCGGGTAGCCACTCGTGGACGCGGCGTTGACGTAGTTCTCGATGTTCGAGCCGTGCAGGTAGTAGAACTGCGACACGTCGAGCGGGATGTAGGCGACGTCGTCCGACAGCATCTTGTCGACGTCGGCCCACATCTGGTTGGCCTTGTCGAGGTCTGTCTCGGCCAGGGCGGCGTCCATCGCCGCGTTGACCGCGTCACTCTTGTAGTTGCCGTAGTCCTGGCCGTTGGAGGCCTTGGTCAGGTTGATCCGGCTGTCGAACAGCGGCGGGATCACCGTCGAGATCGACGGCCAGTCAGCACCCCAACCGCCCCAGATCAGGTCGGAGTCCGACCCCGGCTTCTGGATCGTGTCGTAGTAGGGGCCCGAGGGGTCCAGACCGTCCAGCGTCACGTCGAACCCGGCCTGGTCATAGCTGGCCTTGAGCGCCGCGAACGCCTTGTCGGTGGCGTCCGAGCCGATCGGGTAGGTCAGCTTGATCGGGACGGGCAGCGTCTCCCCGGACTCCTGCAGCAGCTGCTTGGCGCCCTCGATGTCCGGCTTGCCGTCCGGGCCGAACGCCGGGTTGGCGACGTAGCCCGGCGTCGACGGGTTGACGATCGACTGCGAGGGCTTGGAGGCCTTGTCGCCGCCCAGCGCCGCGCTGTAGCCGGCCCGGTCGGTGGCCGCGGCCAGGGCCTGACGCACCTTCAGGTTGGTCAACCGGTTGAAGTTCGGCACCAGGTAGTTGCTGTACGGCGAGGCGAAGTTGACCGCACGGTCGGCCACCGCACCGGTGATCTGCGGGTACTGCGCCGGGGTGATGTTGCGGGTCGAGATCGCGTTCGCGTCATCACCCTGGTCGGCGATGAGCCGGTCGATGATGACCTCGGCCTCGGTGCCGATGGAGAACACGAACGAGTCCGGGTTGGCCTCGCGGGTCTTGTCCTCGTTGCCGTCCCACTTCGGGTTGCGCACGTACGTGCCGCCGCTGTCCTCGTTCCACTCGCCCTGCAGCATGTACGGGCCGTCGGAGAAGACGGTGAACTGCGACTTCGCACCCTTGTCCTGGTCCTGCCGGTAGGGGTCGAACGCCGCGAGCGCCGCGATGGCCAGCGGGAAGTCCGGCCACGGCTTCTTGAACCGGTAGGTGATGGTGTTGCCGTCACAGGTCACGGCCTTGTCGAAGAGGTCCTGACCCTCACCGGTGTAGGGGCCCTTGTAGGCCGGCGAACCGTCGGCGTCCTCGGGGATGTCGAGGTAGCCCAGGATGTAGTTGGGGCCGCCGGTGATCACGTCGGTCGCGAAGGTCCGCGACACGCCGTACTTCGCGTCCTCACAGGT
>NZ_DASUFR010000029.1:0-35728 GCF_036274455.1 Nocardioides sp.
GTCGCGAGCGTCACCAGTCGGGTGCGATGGCAAGGCGGCGGAGCGACGACGTGCTTGGCCGCCCATCGAGCGACGCCAACGCCGCCAGCGTGCCCGAATGGTGGCGCGCAGCAGGCGGGAATCGGTGGATCCAGGCTCAGCGCCTGGCGGGCTGCCTCGCGAGCCAGGTCTCCCAGTCGATCCCCCGGAGCAGGGCGTCGCGGCCGGGCAGCATCGACCCGCCCGCCATGCTGGCGGGCGCCTCGCCCGGCTCGACCCTGACCACGGCGCCGACGTGGTCGGCGTACCGGCGGACGAGGTCGACGAGCCGCTCCTCCCGCGGACCGGCCAGGTCGGTGTCCCTGTCGAGGGCGCCGGTGGCCAGGTCCACGAGCACCCGGGCGACCTCCGCGGTGTCGACGGGCTGGGTCGGGACGTCCATGATCCGGGCGACCCCTGCGCGGGTGTTCCACTCGAGCATCTGGCGTGCGAACTCGTGGAACTGCGTGGCCCGCAGCACCAGCGCGCCCGCGGCCGCCGCTCGGGTCGCCCTCTCCTGGGCGAGCTTGGCGCGGTAGTAGCCGTAGTCCTGGCTCTCGTCGATGCCGACGATCGACAGGACGACGCCGCGGCGCACGCCGGCGGCGGTCGCTGCTCGCCCGAGGTTCGTGGCGACGGTCGTGAAGAATGACGTGGCCTCGGCCTCGTCGATCGACGGGTACGACGTCACCTCCACGACGGCGTCCGCGCCGGTCAGTGCGGACTCCAGCCCCGTGGTGTCCGGGTCGGTGAGGTCGAACCCGGTGCGCCGGGCGATCTCGACCACCTCATGGCCCTCCTCCCGGGCCAGCGAGACGACCTGGGCGCCGACCAGCCCGGTGGCGCCGGCGACGGCGATGCGCATGGTGCCCTCCTTGTGCGGATATCTGTTGTCCCGGTCAGTTCCTGGCCAGTCAACTACCCCGCCGGGGACGCGTGGCGCGCTGGCCGGGCGAGGCGGGTGACGGCAGGCGCCGGGCCGTTCTACCGTCTGCGCCATGTCAACGCCACGCTCCGTCAAGATCGTCGCGCTTCTCGCGGCGTGCGCAGTCCTCCTCACGCTCGGCGGCGTCGCCGATGCTGCCGGCCGCAAGATCGGCAAGAACCTCGTCGTCACCAAGAGCATCAAGAACGGCGCCGTGACCGGTCCGAAGGTGAAGGACGGCTCGCTCACCGCGGCCGACCTCGCACCCGGGACCATTCCGGTCGTCCCGGCTCCGACGAACGGCAAGGCGGCCGTCTTCGCGACCATGGGGACGTTCAACGCGAACGCCGATGGCAGCGCGGCGTTCATGCCCTTCGGTGAGCACACCTCCGGTGTCTTCCCTGTCGTGGCGCCGGTCGACCTGACCGTCGCCGACTTCCACGTGGTGACCGACCTCCAGGCGGCGGGCGAGTCGATGCAGTTCTATCTCGTCACCGCACCGACGCTCGACCCCATCTTCACGCCGGTGCTGCAGTGCACGGTGGTCTCCGGGGCCACCGGCTGCTCGAGCACCCAGCAGGGCACCATCCCGGCCGGCAACATGTTCTGGGGGATCGCCCGCAACGGCCCGACCGGACCGAGCACGGACTTCGCCACCATCAGCTACACGATGAGGGTGAGGTAGTCGGGAGGCCGGGTCACCGGTCGAACGCCTCGCGCACCTGGCGCTCGGTGAGGCCGTAGGTCTCGAGTGAGTAGTCGTGCCTCGGGGCGGCCGGCCCCGACCTCGACTCCTCGTCGACCCCGCGCATCGCCGCCTCGACCTCCGGAGTCCAGTCCAGCGACCACCGGTCGTAGAGCGAGCGCGCGACGCCCAGCGGGTCGGCGCGCAGGTCGGAGAAGGCGACGTCGGCGAACTGGTCCTGGTCGTAGGCCGGCCGCGCGTCCTGGAAGGCGTGGAAGGCGTGCGACCACAGGTCGAGCTGAGTGCGGCCGATGGTCTCGCCGACGTACGTCGTCGAGTGCCCGGCTGTGGTCTCGGCCGACAGGGAGCACGAGGACGCGATGCAGACCACCGGGTCGCGGTGGGTGTAGGCCACCAGCGCGTCGGGGTAGACGGCCATCAGCGCGTCGAGCGCGGTCAGGTGCGAGGGGTTCTTCAGCACCCACCGCTTGTCCTGGTCGTGGAGGCCGATCAGCTGGAGGTTCTGCCGGTGCCGCGCGTAGGCGTCGGTCCAGTCCTGCTCCCGCAGCCAGGCGGAGTAGCGCGGCACGTTCGCCAGGGACCCGTACGAGCTCGACTTCCCGGTCTGACGCAGCAGCCGCCAGCACTCCTCGACCGAGGTCGCGTCCATGTAGTGGATCCCCATGTAGTCCGGCGACGCCACGTGGTGGGCCTCGAACGCCTTCTGCATCATCGCGAACACCGGGTCGTCCTCCCACGTCTCGCGCGGCGGCCGCGGCTGCGGGAACTGGGTGAGCCACAGCTCGAGCCCCTGCGCCCGCGGATCGGCGTGCAGCAGCCGGTGCAGTGCCGTCGTGCCGGTTCGGGGCAGGCCCATGACGAAGACCGGCCGCTCGATGGGCACCGCGGCGTGCTCGGGGTGCCGGGCGAACGCCGCCTGCGTGAGCAGCCGCCCGACCAGCGCCGACTTCACCTCCGAGCGCTGGAAGTAGTTGCCGCGCGGGGTCAGCCCGGCCTCCGGTGAGGCGAGGTCGTCGACCAGGAGCCGCAGCCCCTCCTCGTGCGCCGTACCGCCGATGTCCGTCACCCCGGTGGTCCGCTCGGCCGCCGCGACGATGTCCTCATAGCTCCCGACGTTCGCCCGCTCGCGGGTCATCACGTTGTCGCTCACAGCCCGACCCGGCCCCGCTGGTCGAGCATGTCGAGACCTCCGCAGCCTGCGCCGGGAGCCGACCCTGCGGTCATCTCGACAGGCTCGATGTGCGGTGGTGGCACCAGATCCATGACTCAGGCGTGGAACTCGCCGCAGTCGACGGTCAGCATCTGCCCGGTCACCGCCGAGGCCAGGTCGGAGGCGAGGAACAGCGCGGCGCGCGCGACTTCCTCCGGCGACGCGAGCCGCTTGAGGTCGGTGGGTGCTGCCTTCTGGACGTAGACGTCATCGGGGGTGGTGCCGGCCTCGGCGGCGATCCACTCGAAGTAGGCCTTGTTGACGTCCTCGTAGATGTAGGACGGCGCGACCGAGTTGACCCGGATCCCGCGCGGCCCGAGCTCGGTGGCCAGCGACGACGCCAGGTGCTCGAGCGCGCCCTTGGAGAGCTTGTAGCCGGCGTACTCGGGCTGCGAGCTGAACACCACGCAGGAGTTCAGCATGATGATCGACCCCTTCGACGCCGCGAGTGCATCGGCGAAGAGCGTGGAGAGCCGCAGCGGCGCGAAGACGTTGGTCTCGTTGGCCGCCCGCAGCGCCTCGAGAGGGATCGTGGTCAGCGGGTCCATCGGCGGGATGCCGAAGGCGTTGTTGATGAGGCAGTCGACGCGGCCGAGCTCCTCGAGCGTCCGGTCGACCAGGGCCCGGACCTGGGTCTCGTCGGTGATGTCGGTCGGGACCACCAGCGCCCTGCGACCGTGCGCCTCGACCACCTCGGCCATCTTGCGCAGCCGGCGCTCGGTGCGGCTGACGAGCACCAGGTCCGCACCCATCCGGGCCGCCTCGGTGCCCAGCGCGCGGCCGAGACCGGGCCCGACGCCGGAGAGGACCACCACCTTGTCCTGGAGCAGCGGCACCGGGCGGTAGCGCTCCTCGATCGAGGTGTCGTGGTGGGTCGATGTGGTGGCCACAGCCGCCAAGACTAGAACGTGTTCCAGTTCTCGTACAGACGCGGATCGTCCGGAATGCGCCGTACGGTGACGGCATGGCCGAGCACACGATCAAGGCCCTGAGGCCGGAGACCTGGCCGGACTTCGAGGCGCTGGTCGAGCGCACCGGTGGGCTGTTCAGCGGTTGCTGGTGCGTCCACTTCCACCACGGAGTTCCCGACGGCCGAGGCGAGGACGAGTCGAACCGCGACTTCAAGAAGCGGATGGTCGACGCGGGCATCGCCCACGCCGCGCTGGTCTACGACGGCCCCGACGCGGTCGCGTGGGCGGAGTACGGCACGCCCGAGGAGCTGCCGAACATCCACCACCGCAAGCAGTACGACGCCGAGACCGTCACCCCGCCCGACTACCGGATCACCTGCATCAACGTCACCAGGAGCCACCGCAAGCAGGGCTTCGGCCGGCTGGCCCTCCTCGGCGCGGTCGACCTGATCGCCCAGGACGGCGGGGGCGTGGTCGAGGGATACCCGCACGACATGGCCACCCGGGACCCGGCCAAGAAGATGAGCGACTCGTTCCTCTACAACCTCACTCGCAAGACCTACGAGGACGCCGGCTTCACCTACGTCCGCCCCAAGGGCCAGCAGAACTGCGTGATGTCCAAGGTCGTCGAGCCCGCTAGCTGATCATCCGTCGCGCGACCGACCGCTGCCGGGCGGCGATGCGGGCGGCGTACTCGTCCGCGGAGATGGGCGCGTGGTGCGGCAACAGATCCCGTACGTCGGCGACGGGCACCTTCTCGACGCGAGGCCCGTCCTCGGGGCCGAGGTCACGCTCCAGCCGCTGCCACCGCAGCATCAGCGCGCCGGTGCGGTGGCCGGTGGTCTCGAGCCAGTTCGCGATCCCTGGGTTCTGCTCGGAGACGACGAACCGCATCAGCCCGTCGGGGTCGGTCAGCGCCTGCGCCTTGGTCAGCGAGGTCTGGTGGGTCTCGTAGTCGGTGGACGCATACCAGTCCGAACCGACCTGGATCCCCTGGTAGGCGCAGTCGTCGCAGCGCGGCACCGTGATGACCAGCGCCTCGTCGTCGTCGAGCTCGTAGTGGCCGATCGACGAGCGCTGGGAGGCGAGCCCGCCGGGCGTGGACTGCGGAGCGGTGAGGGTGTTGACCGGCTCCTGGTACTGGAAGAAGTGCGGGAAGGCGAACCACGTGCGGATCGACCCGACCAGCGAGCGGGCTGCGACGTCGTACTTCTTCGCCAGCCGGTCGCGACTCAGCGGCGAGGCCGGCTTCCCCAGCGTGTCCGGGCGCTCGATGGTGAGAGTGCCACGCTCCTCGATGTCCCAGTCGTTGAAGACCTCGCGGACGATCATGGTCTTCGCGCCGGGCTCGGCGACGTAGGAGAACTCGAAGGTCCCGTCGTCCTTGACGTCGAGCTCCCGGTCGTCGAAGGCCATCAGGCTCGCGGCGGCGGCGTCGGCGGAGTAGTGCCCGCCCATCACCTGGAACGACAGGTCGGAGGTGGTGCCGCGGCGGCCGCGTACGACGTACTCGACGCCCTCGCGGAGGAAGGCGTTGAGGTAGATCGCGTCCGGGTTGTCCAGACCCTGCCGCGAGAACTGGTGGGTCGGGTTCACGAACAGGGGGTGGTCGAGGTCGTAGTCGAAGGCCGTCTGCATCGCCATCCGGATCCGGCCTGCGAGGTAGTCGTAGCCCTCGAGGCGGTCCTGCTCGGTCCTGATGAACGGCGCGTTGGAGATCAGCTCCTCGGCCTCTTCGATCGCCTGCCTGAGGGGTGCCGTCAGGTCCCACGTCTCAGTCATCGAAGCGGCCCCGCAGGATGCACTCGGGGGCGGCGCACCGCTGGTCGAGCCTGTCGAGACCGCCGCAGCGAAGGCAGCCGGGCGAGTCCCAGCATCGGCTGCGGACATCTCGACAAGCTCGATGAGCGATGGTCAGCTCGGGCGCGCAGGGGCTGGCCCGCCGCTGGTCGAGCCTGTCGAGACCCCCGCAGCGAAGGCAGCCGGGCGAGTCCCCGCATCGGCTGCGGACATCTCGACAAGCTCGATGAGCGGTGGTCAGGTCGGGCGCGCTGGGGCTGGCCCGCCGCTGGTCGAGCCTGTCGAGACCCCCGAAGCGTGCGCTGGGAGCCGACCGCGCCGACATCTCGACAGGCTCGATGGGCGGTGGTCCGGTCCAGGTCCCGGGTCACCGGTTCACCTTGGCGATGATGTTCTCGGCGTACTGCTCGAGGTGCTTGACCTTGGTCTCCAGGGGCTCGGTGTCGGGGCCCTTGATGTAGGGCATCCGGAAGCCGACGATGCAGTCGGTCACGCCCCGGTCCTCGAGCCGCCTGACGCCGTCGACGTCGTAGGCGTCGTAGGAGATCACGTGCACCTCGAAGTCGTCGCGGGTGTCGCCCTCCTGCTTGCGGATCTCCGCGAGCCGGGTGAGCAGCCGGTCGAGCTCCTCGCCGTCGCCACCGGCGTGCATCCAGCCGTCGCCCCTGCGGACCGCGCGGCGCAGGGCGGCGTCGGCGTGGCCGCCGACCAGCAGCGGGATCGGCTCGGTCGGCGCCGGGCACTGCTTGAGCGGGTCGATGTCGTAGAAGTCGCCGTGGAAGCCGAAGAAGTCACCCTCGGGGGAGGTCAGCCCGCGCAGGATGTCCATGCACTCGTCCATCCGTTTGCCGCGCTGGTCCCAGGGGACGCCGAGGGCGGCGAAGTCCTCCGGCCACGGCGAGATGCCGACGCCGAGGCCGAGCCGGTTGCCGGAGAGGAACGCCAGCGACGAGGCCTGCTTGGCCACGAGGACGGGTGGGCGCACCGGCAGCTTGAGCACGAACGGCGTGAGCCGCAGCGTCGTCGTCACCGCGAACAGGTGCGCGCACAGCACCATCGTCTCGATGAACTCCTTGCCTTCCAGGAACTCCCGGTCCCCGGTGTCGGTGTAGGGGTACTTCGAGTCGGACTCCTGCGGGTAGATGAGGCTGTCGGCCACCGTCATGCTCGTGTAGCCGGCGGCCTCCGCGGCCCGCGCCAGGGGTGCGTAGAACGTCGCCTGCGTCATCGCCTCGGCGTAGGTGAACCGCATGGCGCCAGACTAGAACGTGTTTCAGTTCTGGTCCACGGGGTCAGGTGACCCTCAGTGCTTCGACGAGGAACGCCGCGAGGTCCGGGACGGCGCGGTCGTCGAGCATGTGCTCGGCGTCGGCGTACTCGATGCTGCGCGCCTTCGGGTTGGCGGCCTCGTACGCCGCCCGCGCCGCGGGGGTCACGAAGGTGTCCTTGCCCGCCCACTGGAACAGCATCCGGTCCCCGAGCCGCTCGGCCAGCCCGCCCACCGCGTCCACGGGCTGCAGTCCGGCGAACCGCGCGGCGTACTCCGCGCGCGTCGGGCCCTCGAGCTTGAGCCAGTACGTCGCGAACCAGCTGCCCCAGGAGTCGTCGGGGGCCTGCAGCGCGAGCGCCGAGATGCGCTGGTCGCGGTCGGCGAGCAGGGCGGCGTACATCGCGCCGTAGTCGTGGCCGACCAGCGCGACCCGGCCCGGGTCCAGCCCCGGCTGCGCGCACAGATGGTCGAGGGCGACGGCGTGCGCGGCGACCTGGTCGCGCACTCGCTGGACGTCGGCGGCGGTGCCGTCCGGATCCGGGACCCACGGGAAGTGTCCCGCCGGTAGCAGCGAGACGACACCGCGCGATGCGAGCTCGACCGCGAGCGGCAGGAACTCGCCGCGGTCGTTGTGTCGGTGCCCGAGCCAGTGCAGCCACAGGACGCCGGACCGCGGCCGCCCGTCGTGGTCGTCGTCCGCCACCAGCCAGGCTCGGGCAATGTCCTGACCCGGTACACGGAGCGGGACGTCGACCACGCGAACGTGACGGGCGGCCGCGGGTGTCGCACTCACGGCACCGAGTCTGACGTCAGTAGCATGTGGCGTCAAGCAACTGACGACTGACGCGAGTGCCGCCGGGAGCGACTGTCGGGAGGAGGGACCGTGAGCGACGAACCGCTGTCCGACCTCGGCCTCGCCGTACTCCTCCTCAACTCCGTCGACCTGCTCGAGGACCCGGCCGACCGGATGGCCTCGGACCCGGTGTGGTGGCGGCGGGCACTCGGCCGGCACGGGCACGCCGACCTCGCCAGGACCCAGCGCAACGCCGACCTGCCGATGCTCCACGCGTTGCGCGCGACCATCCGGACCGTCTTCGAGTGCGACGACGCCGAGGACGCCCGCCGCGTCCTCAACCTGGCGCTCCTCTACGCCGACGCCGTCGTCCAGGTGGAGCCCGACGGGCTGGCGGTCAGCGGCGGGCTGCGCGGCCGACTCCTCTTCGCGGTCGCCGAGCACGTGGCGACCCACGGCGTGGCCCGGCTCGGCATCTGCGCCAGCGACCCCTGCCGCTGTGCGTACGTCGACACGACCAGGGCCGGCACCCGTCGCTACTGCTGCACGCTGTGCAACGACCGCGCCGCGGCGCGCGCCTACCGGCGACGGAAGGGCGAGACCGGATCGTGACCCGCCGCGCGCAACTCCTGGGGCCGGCCGGACGTCCTCAGGGCGTGCCCCGACGACTCCCCCTCCTCGCCCTTCTCGTCTCCGTGCTCGTCTCCCTCCTCGTCTCCGTCCTCGTATCGCTGCCGGCCGCCGTCGCGTCCGCGACGCCCGAGCCCGTGCTGGGCTCGCCGGGTCACCTCGCGCCGGCGGCGAAGGGGTTCGGCAAGGCCCATCCGCGGCACTTCTTCAACGGCGGGGACCCCTCGGGCGAGGTGGCGAAGATCGAGTGGCGGCACTGGGGCGCGCCGACCGCGAAGGGCCGCGGGGTGACCTGGCTGCTGAGGCCCGAGGGTGGCTACTACGCCCGCCCCGGGAAGATCGTGCTTCGCGCCGAGGCGCTCGGCACCTGTCCCGACGGCACCGCGGCGTACACGCGCCTGGAGTTCCGCGTCGCCCACCGTCCTGGCGGCCCGGTGGGGAAGCACTGGCGGTTGTGGTCGGGTGACGGGGACATCTGCTGATCCAGAACGCGCCCCACCCCCGTGGCAGAGTTCCCGCCGTGGACCTGCAGGAGCTGAGCGACCGTGCCGAGATCACCGACGTCCTGGTGCGCTACACGCGCGCCATCGACACCGGCGAGTGGGACCGGCTCGACACGGTCTTCACCCCTGACGCGCAGGTCGACTACACCGAGTCTGGCGGGATCGCCGGTGGCTTCGCCGAGGTCAAGGAGTGGCTGGCCGAGGTGCTGCCGGCGTTCTTCCCCCAGCGGATGCACACCCTCGGTCAGGTTGAGATCCGGCTGGCTGGCGAGACCGCCGAGGTGGCGGCGTACTTCCACAACCCGATGCCCGTGGACGACGGCCAGGGCGGCACCAGGCTGGTCGAGCTCGGCGGGATCTACCACCACTCGATGACTCGTACGCCGGACGGCTGGCGCAGCCGGAGGCTGCGTGAGGAGGTCGTCTGGAAGCAGAACCTCTGACGGCTACGCGGGCCTGACCGGCAGCTCGCCGACGTCGGCGAACAGCTGGCCGTAGAGCATCGCGACCGCCATGTCCGTGCGGAGCAGCGGCGTCCAGTGCTCGGCCGCCTTCGCGTAGTCGTCGTGGGTGTGGCCGAGCGCCGCCACCACGCGGTCCACCAGTGCCGTGTCGTCGTTGGCCCAGCCGATCGCCCTGGCCGCGACGGCGTAGGCGACCAACGGCATGCCGACCGCGGCGAGCCGCGGGTCGTCGCTCGCGAACCCGGCCTCCGGGTAGACCGTCTCCATCGCCAGCTGCTGTACGTGCTGCATCTCGGCCTGGTCGGCCGGGCTCGGCGTCGCCCCACCCGGCGGCAGCGGGTGGGCGGTTGCGGAGGCGGTGATCGCGGCCAGGTCGTCGGGCGTGAAACCGAGGCCGCTGGCCGTCAGCTCGGTCTTGTACTGCGCCACCCACGCCGCGGCCTGCGCCATGATCGCCTGCATCGCACGGCCCATGGCCATCGGGTCCTGGGGCATGGCGGGACGCTACCGGCCGGGTGTCGCCGTGGGCAGCGCTCTCCGGACCGGACTCGCCGCGACCGGACCCCACGGGGTGTTTGGAGGGCGGAGCAACGTGCCGGAGAATGGCAGCGTCTGTACCCCGACCGCTCCCTCCATGGAAGGACCCTTGCCTTGAGCGAGGACGAAGGCCACCCGATCATCGCCGGGCTCGCGGCCCTGATCGGCGTCGGCGTGGTGGTCGGGCTCCTGGTCAGCGGCGGAGCGCTCGCGGCCAGCTCGATGCTGGGGCTCGGCGGCGGGGACGACGGCGGTACGGCGTCCAGCCAGCAGTCGATGTACCTGCCCAAGCCGTCCGACACCGAGTCCGCGTCCGGGCCGCAGATCACGCTGGCCCCGGGGGAGGAGACGCCCTCGGAGACCCCGACGACGACCGCGCCGCCGGAGTTCCCGATCTCGCTGTCCGCCGCCACGACCGAGGCCGGCCCGATGGAGGAGATCTACCTGACCGGTGTCTACCCGGGCGGCGAGGGTGCCGTGGTCCAGGTGCAGCGGTTCGAGAACGGCAAGTGGGACGACTTCGCGACCGTCGACGCCGTGGTGAGCGGCGAGACGTTCTCGACCTACGTCCAGACCGCCCACCTCGGGGTCAACAGGTTCCGGGTGCGTGACACCGACAGCCAAGCCGTGTCCAACGAGGTCCGAGTGAAGGTTCGCTGACCGGCCGGAGGAACGAGGGCTCGGTCGGCGAACCCAGCGAGTAGGTCGAGCCTGCCGAGACCACCGCAGCCGGCGATGACGCCGAACCACGGCCCCGAGGCGATGCGACAGACCCCACCCATCGCTGCCGAGTCTCGACAAGCTCGACCAGCGGCGGTTCCGTCTCGGCCGGCTCTGGCCGCTCTGCTCAGCGCGGGATGTAGTCGAAGGTGTCCGGGTTCGGTCCGCGGCGGCCGGCCTCACCGTGGTCGAGGGCGCTGATCGCGGCGACGTCGTCCGGGGTCAGCTCGAAGTCGAAGATCGCGAAGTTCTCCTCCATGCGCTCGCGGTGCGTGGTCTTGGGGAAGACGATGTCGCCGCGCTCGACGTGCCACCGGAGCGTGACCTGCGAAGGCGTCCGGCCGTGCGCGGCGGCGATCTTGCCGATCACGTCGTCGTCCAGCACCGCGCCCTGGGCGATCGGGGACCAGGCCTCCACGAGCGCTCCGTGCCGATGGGTCGCCTGGCGTGCGGCCTCGTTGGTCAGGTAGGGGTGCACCTCGATCTGGTTGACGGCCGGCGCGACACCGGTCTCGCCCACGATCCGGTCGAGGTGGTCGGGCTGGAAGTTCGAGACCCCGATCGTGCGGGCGCGCCCGTCCTCGACGAACTCGACCAGCGTGCGCCAGGTCGAGACGTAGTCGCCGTCGTACCGCGTCGGCAGCGGCCAGTGGATGAGGAACAGGTCGATCTGCTCGATCCCCAGCTTGGCGAGCGTCTCGTCGAAGGCGCGCCGTGCATCGTCGGGCCGGTGGTAGCCGTTGTTGAGCTTGCTGGTGATCCAGAGCTCCTTGCGCGGGATGCCGGAGGCCTTGACCGCCTCGCCGACCTCCTGCTCGTTCTGGTACATCTGCGCGGTGTCGATGTGCCGGTAGCCGACCTCCAGCGCCTGTGTCACCACGTCGGCGGTCCGGTCCGGCGGCACCTGGAAGACACCGAAGCCCAGCTGCGGGATCGCGGTCCGGTTGTTCAGGGTCAGCGTCGGGACTGTCATGTCTGTGGGTAACCGGGCTGCGCGGGAAACATTCCGGACCCTGTGGTCAGACCAGTGCGGCGGACGCGTCGGCCAGGGCGCGCGCCGTGGTGTGGGCGGCCTCGCCGACCGGCCCCGGGTACAGCTCTCCCACCGAGGCGAGCAGCCCGGCCAGCGCGGCGAGCAGGTCGGGGAGCGAGGCGTCCGCCGCGGCCTCGTCGATCCGCGCGAACCGCTCCGCGGGGACCTGGTCGCCCAGCGCCGGCCGGATGGCCGCCGCGGTGTCGCGGACGACGTCGGGCGGGCTGCCCTGTGCCACCCGAGCGACCAGCTCGGCGGCGGCGAAGGCCACCATCGCGGCGCCGGGGTCGTCGAGCATCACCGCGGCGCCCTGGAGCCCCTCGGCTCCGGTGGCGGCCGCGCTCATCGCGTCGCGGAAGGCTGGGGACTCGGTCACGCGGACAGCATGGCGTACCGCCGCCGACCGCCGGGAGGCGCGCGGGCCTCCTGCGGCCCGTCCCGCGACCGTGCGAGGCTGACCGGCGTGGACGGACGGCCGCTGCACCACACCGAGTACGACTCCCGGCTGGCGGCCTACGCCGTCGTGGTCGACGACCAGGACCGGCTCCTGCTGGCCCTCTGGAACGAGCTGGCCGAGCCGCTGTGGACCCTGCCGGGTGGTGGGGTCGAGCTCGACGAGACGATCGAGGAAGGCGTGGTCCGCGAGGTGCGCGAGGAGACCGGGTACGACGTTGAGCCCGGCCGGGTCCTGGGCGTGGACACCGTCGTCGTGTCGCCGGAGGAGCGCACGGTCGACCGGGACCGGTGGTTCCGGGGGATCCGGGTCGTCTACGGGGCGACGATCCTGGGTGGCCACCTGCGCAACGAGGTGGACGGCACGACCGACGAGGCGCGATGGATCCCGCTGAGCGAGGTGCCCGGCCTCGCGCGGACCGATCTCGTCGACATCGGCCTGGGGCTGCGGGCCGGCGCGCGATGACCCGGCGCTACGTGTCGGACGAGGAGGACAGCGACCGCTGGAACCGCTTCCCGTTCCGGGAAGGCGACGTCGTGGTCAGCACCCGGTCCAAGAGCGGCACGACCTGGGTCCAGCAGATCTGCCTCCTGCTCCTCCACGGCACCCCCGACCTGCCCGCGCCGTTGGGCGAGCTCTCACCCTGGGTGGACTGGCTCACCATCCCCGAGGACGACCTGTTCGCCCGGCTCGAGGCGCAGCCGGGACGCCGTGTCGTGAAGACCCACACTCCGCTCGACGGCGTGGTGATCGATCCTCGGGCGACCTACATCGTCGTGGTGCGCGACCCGCTGGACATGGCCGTGTCGCTCTACCACCAGGGCGACAACCTCGACCGCGAGCGGATCGCCGAGCTGACCGGGCGGCCGTACGCCGGCCCGGTCACCCGGCCGCCGGTCGACGAGTGGCTGCGCGTCTGGACCCAGCGGGAGACCGACCCGATGGTGTCGATGGACTCACTGCAGGGGGTGGTGCACCACGCCGCCGACGCCGCCGACCGGCGCGACGACCGGCGCGTGCTGCTGCTGCGCTACGAGGACCTGGTCGCGGACCTGGCCGGCTGGATGGGCCGGCTGGCCGAGAAGCTGGGCGTCGACGTGGACCCGGAGGTGTGGCCGGCGCTCGTGGAGTCCGCGGGCTTCGGCTCGATGCGCGCCGACGCGGCTGCCCGGGCGCCGGACCGGCGGGGCGTGCTGAAGGATCCGGCCGCGTTCTTCCGCCGCGGTCGGCCCGGGGAGGGCCGTGAGGTGCTCTCGCGCTCCGACGTCGCGGCGTACGAGGAGCGGGTGCGGCGGCTGGTGGACGCGGAGTCGCCGTCCGAGCCCGCCGAGGTGCTGCGGCTGCTCGGGGTCCCTCCGGCTCCCTAGGACGTGTGCCAGGTCAGCGGTGTGGTCGAGGGCCGCGCCGCGGGGGGTTCCACATGACCCGGCCAGGAGTGAGCATCGGCGTGTGGACCGGTGTCGGGCGCTCCTGGTCGCCCTCGCGGCGGGGCTGGCGCTGACCGCCTGCTCCGACCCCGCGGACCCGGTGTCCCGCATGCCGCAGACCGCGTCCCCGAGCCCGCCGGTGACGACCGGTCAGTCGGCGTCGCCGGCACCGCCGTCGACGTCGCCATCGGCCGCCGTGGCTGCGGACGACCCGTTGGTGGTCGTCACGCACGCGACGCGTCCCCGGCTCCGGCTCACCTCCGCCGAGGCGGCCGACCTCGTCGCCCGGCGCGGCTCGGGCGGAGTGGTCGGCTCGGTGCGGGCGGTGGAGCGGCACCCGGGCGCGATCGGCGTCGTAGGTCTCAGCGAGGTCGGTCCCACGGTCACCGCGGCGCTGGTGGGCGGCGTCGACCCGGTGCGTGACCACGACGGCGCGACGACGCTGGTGGTGACCGGAGACGCGATGCTCACCCGCGGGGTTCCCGACCCGGCCGCGGCGCTCGGCCCGATGCGGGCGTTCCTGCGCTCCGCTGACCTGACTGTCGGCAACCTGGAGAGCACTCTCTCGACCGACGGCCGGCCACAGCAGGGCGGCGACTCGTTCGGCGGCAGCCCGGCGCTGGTGCCGGTGCTCGAGGACGCGGGGTACGACGCGCTGTCGCTGGCCAACAACCACACCGGCGACTTCGGCGAGCAGGCCCTGCTGCAGACGGTGCGGTCGCTCGAGCGCAGCGCGGTCCGGCCGTTCGGTGCCGGCGCCGACCTCGCCGAGGCGGCCCGGCCGGCGATCCTGCGGGCCGGGGGCACGTCGTTCGCCTTCCTCGGCTTCAACGCGATCGGCGAGACACCGATGGCCGGGCCGGACACATCTGGTGCCCTGGCGGTCCGGATGCCACCGCGCACCGGCCCACTGGTGGAGGCCGACCTGGCCCGGGTGGCCGCGGCGATCCGGGCCGCGCACCACAGCGCCGACGTCGTGGTGGTCATGCCGCACTGGGGCACGCAGTACACCCACGTCCCCGACACCGTCGAGCGCGTCGTCGCCCGGCGGCTGGTCTCGGCCGGCGCCGACCTCGTGGTCGGCGGCCATCCGCACTGGGTGCAGGGGGTCGACATGGTCGACGGGGTGCCGGTGCTGCACTCGCTCGGCAACTTCCTCTTCGACATGGACTTCTCGGCCGAGACGATGGAGGGGGTCGTCCTCCGGGCGACGTACTGGGGGAGCGAGCTCAAGGCACTCCAGCTGCTGCCCTACCGGATGGACCAGCGCACCTTCGCGCCTCGCCGGGTCCCCGGCCGCGACATCCTCGACGGCGTCTGGTCGACCAGCACCGGGCCCTTCGCGGCGGGATAGTCCCAGACCTTCCCAACGCGTTGCCCGCGGGAGCGGTGTTGGAAAGGTCTGCCACTATCCCGCCGGCACTATCCGGTCAGCCAGGCGACCACCAGCTGCGCGGTGCGCCGGAGCTGGGCGGGGTCGACAACCTCGGGGACGTCGGCGGCGGAGTGGTAGGCGGCATAGGGCGTGCTGCCGAGGCGGGCTCCGGGCAGACCAGCCGCCACGAACGACCAGTGGTCGCTGGAGCGCTCGCCGGGCTCGAAGGTGGTGGGTACGCCGATCCGCCGACCTTCTCGTACAAGACCGTCCGCTACGGGATCGTCCCGTAGGAGACCATCTCGTGCGGCACCGATGGGCACGACCCGGCCGACGCCGACCCGGTCCAGCGCCACCATGCCGCGCAGCGTCCGCCGCTGCTGCGCGTCCAGCCCGGCGACGTAGGCCCTCGAGCCGTAGTGATGGTCGGCGTCTGTAGGACCGCGCGGCTCCTCGGAGCCGAAGGCGACGAGCACCACGGGGAGCCGGGTCCGATGGCCGGCCAGCGCCTCGGCCGTCGACAGCAGCACGCCGATGCCCGAGGCGTTGTCCTCGGCGCCGGGGGCCTGCGGCACGGTGTCGAGGTGGGCGCCCACGAGGAGCCACGGCCTCCCGGACCGGACGTCTCCACGGGTCGCGACCAGGTTGACCGACGGTCCGGCCGGGACCGGCACGCCCCACGAGACGCCGGCCGGCGTGTGGAACCGTTGCCGGTCGACCCGCCAGCCGAGCTCGGTCAGCCGGCGTTCGACCCACGCCGCGGCCCGGAAGTACGCCGGCGAGGTCGCCGGCCGCGGCCCGATGCGCCCCGCGAGATGGTGGACGGCGTTCATCGCGGTGCCGGCCCGGACGTCAGCGGCGTTCGCGGGGGGCGCGGGCGCCGCGGGAGCATCCGACGGGACCGAGGTCGACGGCGGGGTCGACGGCGGGGTTGACGGCGGGGTCGACGGCGGGGTCGACGGCGGGGCGGCCGACGGCGGGTCGAGCCGCTGGATCGGCTCCGGCTCCGCGCCGGTGCACCCGGCGAGCAGGACGGCCCCCGCGACCGCGGCTGCGACGGAGCCCCTCACCCCTCGACGCTAGCCCCGGGCCGCCGGCCCGGCGGGGATGAAGCCGCGGAAAATTGATCCCCGGGTTCGGGAACACCAGGGCAACCGAGTAGCGTTGAGGCCAGTGAGCAAAGTTGAGCCGAATGGACTCAACCCTTTCTCGACCAGCATCCCCGGAACGAAAGAGGCAACAACCATGGCACGAGCGGTCGGCATCGACCTCGGCACGACCAACAGCGTCGTCGCCGTCCTCGAGGGTGGCGAACCCACCGTCATCGCGAACGCCGAAGGCGCCCGGACCACTCCCTCGGTCGTCGCCTTCGCGAAGAACGGCGAAGTGCTGGTCGGCGAGGTGGCCAAGCGCCAGGCCGTGACCAACGTGGACCGGACGATCCGTTCGGTGAAGCGGCACATGGGCACGGACTGGAAGGTCACCATCGACGACAAGACCTTCACCCCCCAGCAGATCAGCGCCTTCGTCCTGCAGAAGCTCAAGCGGGACGCGGAGGCCTACCTCGGCGAGACCGTGACCGACGCGGTGATCACCGTGCCGGCGTACTTCTCCGACGCGCAGCGCCAGGCCACCAAGGAGGCCGGTGAGATCGCGGGCCTCAACGTCCAGCGGATCGTCAACGAGCCGACCGCCGCCGCACTGGCCTACGGCCTCGACAAGGGCGACGGCGACCAGACCATCCTGGTCTTCGACCTCGGTGGCGGCACCTTCGACGTCTCCCTCCTCGAGGTGGGCAAGGACGACGACGGCTTCGCCACGATCGAGGTCAAGGCGACGTCCGGTGACAACCACCTCGGTGGTGACGACTGGGACGCGCGGATCGTCGACTGGATGGTCAAGAAGTTCAAGGACAACAACGGCGTCGACCTGTCCCAGGACAAGATCGCCAAGCAGCGGCTCCAGGAGTCCGCGGAGAAGGCGAAGATCGAGCTGTCCGCGTCCAGTGAGACCACGGTGCACCTGCCCTACATCACCCACGGTGAGTCCGGCCCGCTGCACTTCGAGGAGAAGCTGACCCGCTCGGAGTTCCAGAAGATGACCTCCGACCTGCTCGACCGCACCCGTGAGCCGTTCAAGGCCGTCCTCAAGGACGGCGGCGTCGCGGTCGGCGACATCGACCACGTGGTCCTCGTCGGCGGGTCGACCCGCATGCCCGCGGTGACCGACCTGGTCAAGGAGCTGCTCAGCGGCAAGGAGCCCAACAAGGGCGTCAACCCCGACGAGGTCGTCGCGGTCGGTGCCGCGCTCCAGGCCGGCGTGCTCAAGGGCGAGGTCAAGGACGTGCTCCTGCTCGACGTGACCCCGCTGTCGCTGGGCATCGAGACCAAGGGCGGCGTGATGACCACCCTGATCGAGCGCAACACCACCATCCCGGCGAAGCGGTCGGAGATCTTCACCACCGCCGACGACAACCAGCCGTCGGTCGAGATCAAGGTGGCGCAGGGCGAGCGGCCGATGTGGTCGCAGAACCAGCCGCTCGGCAACTTCGAGCTGACCGGCCTCCCGCCGGCGCCGCGCGGGGTGCCCAAGATCGAGGTCACCTTCGACATCGACGCCAACGGCATCGTCCAGGTCCACGCCAAGGACCAGGCGTCCGGCAAGGAGCAGTCGATGACGATCACCGGTGGCTCGGCGCTGGGCAAGGACGAGATCGACCGGATGGTCAAGGAGGCGGAGCAGTACGCCGCCGAGGACGCCCAGCGGCGCGAGAGCGTCGAGGCCCGCAACCAGGCCGACCAGCTCGTCTACACGACCGAGAAGTTCCTGGCCGACAACGCCGAGAAGATCCCCGAGGACGTCAAGACCGAGGTCCAGGCCGACGTCGACGCCCTCAAGGCGACCCTCGAGAACGCCGAGGCGAGCGTCGAGGAGATCAACTCCGGTGTGACCAAGCTGGGTGAGTCGAGCCAGAAGATGGGCGCGGCGATGTACGCCGCGGCCGAGGCCGACTCCGCCGCGGCCGGCGGCAGCACCGGCGCGACCGGTGAGGCCGACGACGACGTCGTCGACGCCGAGATCGTCGACGAGCCCGGCGAGGAGTCCGGCGACGAGGGCGACGACAAGGCGGCCTCGTGACCGAGGCGTCGCGCCACGATCGGTTCGCCGAGGGGGAGGAGCCCGTCGCCTCGACGGGCTCCTTCCCCGAAGCCGCCGCGGAGATGGCCAACGAGACCGAGGTCGAGGAGGAGCGCGCCCGCCCGGCCGCGGACGTGGCCCAGCTGGAGCAGCAGCTGGCCGAGCGGACCGCCGACCTGCAGCGGCTGCAGGCCGAGTACGTCAACTACAAGCGCCGGGTCGACCGCGATCGCGAGCTCGTGAAGCAGAACGCGACCTACGCCGCGCTCGCCCCGATCACCGAGGTGATCGACACCATCGACCGGGCCCGCGAGCACGGTGAGGTGGAGGGCGGGTTCAAGGCGGTCGCCGACCAGCTCGAGCGGATTCTCGCCGGCGTCGGCCTGGTGAAGTTCGGGGCGGTCGGCGACCCGTTCGACCCGACCATCCACGAGGCGCTCAGCCACATCGGTGAGGACCCCGACGTCTCGGTGACCACCTGCAAGGTGATCGCCAAGGCCGGCTACCGGATCGGCGACCGCGTCGTCCGAGCCGCCCAGGTCCTCGTCGTCGACCCGGTCGCCGACACCGGGGCCGCGCGCGACGGCGCGCCGGCCGAGCCGAGCGAGGTGGCCGAGCCCACCGAGCCCGCCGAGCCCACCGAGGCCAGGGCAGCAGACGGCGTACAGGACAACCACGACTAACAGGAGGGAGGTGCGCGCATGGCCACCACGGAGGGCTTCCGGGCCGACTGGGCCCAGAAGGACTTCTACGCCGAGCTCGGCGTGAAGAAGGACGCGACCAACGCCGAGATCAAGAAGGCCTACCGCAAGCTCGCGCGCGCCAACCACCCCGACTCCAACCCGGGCGACACCGCCAAGCACGAGAAGTTCAAGGCGGTGGCCGAGGCCTACGACGTCGTCGGCGACCCGGAGAAGCGCAAGAAGTACGACGAGATGCGCGAGCTCTACGGATCTGGCGGGTTCGGTGGGGGCTTCGGCGGCGGCGGGGGCGGCGGCGGCACCTTCAACCTCGACGACCTGCTCCGCGACCGCGGCGGCGCCGGTGGGGTCGGCGGCCTCGGGGACGTCTTCGGTGACCTGTTCGGGGGGTTCGGCCGCGGCCGCACCCAGACCGCGCGACCGCAGAAGGGCGCGGACGCCGAGACCACAGCGACGATCAGCTTCACCGACGCCATCGACGGCGTCACGATCTCGCTGCGGTTGACCTCCGACGCCCCCTGCCCCGACTGCAATGGCACCGGCGGCAAGCCGGGCACCAAGCCGCACATCTGCCCCGAGTGTGAGGGCGCCGGCTTCATCGTCAGCACCGTCGGCGGAGCGTTCTCGCTCAACGAGACCTGCCCCAGGTGCGGTGGCCGGCAGCTGATCTACGACGAGCCGTGCCCGACCTGCCACGGCAGCGGTCACGGCCTGTCCGCACGCAGCATCCAGGCTCGCATCCCGGCCGGGGTGAAGGACGGCCAGCGGATCCGGCTCAAGGGCAAGGGCTCGCCCGGCGTCAACGGCGGCCCGGCCGGCGACCTCTACGTCACGGTCAAGGTGACGCCACACCGGCTGTTCGGGCGGCGTGGCGACAACCTCACCCTCGACGTGCCGATCTCCTTCGACGAGGCAGCGCTCGGCGCCGACATCAAGATCCCGACCCTGGGCGGCGCGCCGGTCACTGTGAAGGTGCCCGCCGGCACGCCCAATGGCCGGACCTTCCGGGTCCGCGGCAAGGGCTCACGCAAGAAGGACGGCACCCGGGGCGACCTGCTCGCGACCGTCCAGGTGCACGTCCCCGCCACGCTCAACCCGGCCGCTCGCGAGGCGGTGCAGGCCTACCGAGCGTCGGGCAACGAGCCGTCGCTGCGCGCCAACCTGTTCAGCGAGGCCGGGTCGTGAGCGCGTCGGACCGGTTCTTCGGAGCGCCCGGACCCGACGCCGCCGTGTTCGTGATCTCGGTGGCAGCCGAGCTGACCGGCCTGCACCCGCAGACGTTGCGCACCTACGAGCGGATGGGGCTGATCACCCCGGGCCGGACCGGGGGTGGCGGCCGGCGCTACTCCCCGCGCGACATCGACCTGCTCCGCGAGATCTCCGAGCTCACCTCGGCCGGGATCGGCATCGAGGGCGTGCGCCGGATCCTCGAGCTGGAGAACCGCGTCGCCGCGCTGGCAGCCCGCAACGAGGAGCTGCAGGCCGAGCTCGCGGCGACCCGCGAGGCGCTCCGCGAGGCGCTCGCCGGCCGGCCGCGGCAGCCGGGCAAGCTGCCCGCCGTACGCCAGCCCCAGGCCGCCCAGTCCCTGGTCGTCTGGCGACGCGGCCGTTGATTCCGGACTTCTGCCGGTCGAGTCGTGAGTTTCGACCGGCGGAAGTCCGGACTCGACCGGCGCAAGTCCGGATTCGACCGGCGGAAGTCCCGAATCAACGGGAAGAAAGGAACCCACCCTGATGAGCCAGTTCGGCGCCGAGAAGTTCACCACCCGCAGCCGCGGTGCGATCGAGGCTGCCCAGCTCGCCGCCACCACGGCGGGCAACACCGCCACCGAGCCGATCCACCTGCTGGTGGCGCTCCTCCGCGACGGCGAGGGCACCGCCGGCACGCTGGTCACCAAGGCCGGCGTGGACCCGCGCACCCTGCTCGCCCAGGCCGAGTCGATGATGAACGCGCTGCCCCGCGCCAGCGGTACGACGGTGCAGCAGCCGGGCGCCTCCGCGGCGCTGACCAGGGTGCTCGCCGGCGCGCTCGACCTCGCGTCGTCGATGAAGGACGACTACGTCGCCTCCGAGCACCTCCTCATCTCGCTCGCCGGCGTCGAGAGCTCGGCGCAGAAGCTCCTCGCCGACGCCGGCCTCACCGAGAAGGGGCTCCGCGAGCAGCTGACCGCGGTCCGTGGCAACCGCCGCGTGACCAGCCAGGACGCCGAGTCGACCTACGAGGCGCTCGAGAAGTACAGCGTCGACCTGACCAGGGCGGCCGAGGAGGGCAAGCTCGACCCGGTCATCGGCCGCGACGCCGAGATCCGGCGGGTGATCCAGGTCCTCTCCCGGCGTACCAAGAACAACCCGGTGCTCATCGGTGAGCCCGGCGTCGGCAAGACCGCCGTCGTCGAGGGGCTCGCCCAGCGCGTGGTGGCCGGCGACGTCCCCGACTCGCTCAAGGGCCGGCGGGTGCTGAGCCTCGACCTGGCCGCGATGGTGGCCGGCGCGAAGTATCGCGGCGAGTTCGAGGAGCGGCTCAAGGCCGTGCTCGAGGAGATCAAGGACTCCGGTGGCCAGGTCATCACCTTCATCGACGAGCTGCACACGGTGGTCGGCGCCGGCGCCGGTGGCGACTCCGCGATGGACGCCGGCAACATGCTCAAGCCGATGCTGGCCCGCGGTGAGCTGCACATGATCGGCGCGACCACGCTCGACGAGTACCGCGAGCGGATCGAGAAGGACCCCGCGCTCGAGCGCCGCTTCCAGCAGGTGTTCGTGGGTGAGCCGACGGTCGAGGACACCATCCAGATCCTGCGCGGCATCCAGGAGAAGTACGAAGCCCACCACGGCGTCCGGATCACCGACGCCGCCCTCGTCGCGGCAGCGACCCTGTCCGACCGCTACATCACCGGCCGCCAGCTGCCGGACAAGGCGATCGACCTCATCGACGAGGCTGCGTCGCGGCTGCGGATGGAGATCGAGTCCTCGCCCGAGGAGATCGACCAGCTCCGCCGCCAGGTCGACCGGCTCAAGATGGAGGAGTTCGCGCTCGAGAAGGAGTCCGACGAGGCCTCCAGGGAGCGGCTCGAGGCCCTGCGCAAGGACCTCGCTGATCACGAGGAGGAGCTGCGCGCTCTCGAGGCGCGGTGGGAGCGCGAGAAGACCTCGCTCGAGGGCGAGGGTGAGCTGCGCCGCCAGCTCGACCAGCTGCGCACCGAGGCCGACCGACTGACCCGTGAGGGTGACCTGGCCGCTGCCAGCGAGATCCTCTACGGCCGGATCCCGGCGCTGGAGGAGCAGATCGCGAAGGTCGAGGAGACCGAGGCCTCCGATATCGAGCCGCTGGTCGGCGAGGAGGTCGGGGCCGAGCAGGTCGCCGATGTCGTCGAGGCGTGGACCGGCATCCCCACCGGCCGGCTGCTCGAGGGCGAGACCGCCAAGCTGCTCCGGATGGAGGAGGTCATCGGCGAGCGGCTGATCGGCCAGAAGGACGCGGTGCGAGCGGTCAGCGACGCCGTACGCCGCTCGCGGGCGGGCATCAGCGACCCCAACCGGCCGACCGGGTCCTTCCTGTTCCTCGGGCCGACCGGCACCGGCAAGACCGAGCTCGCCAAGGCGCTGGCCGACTTCCTCTTCGACGACGAGCGGGCGATCGTCCGCATCGACATGAGCGAGTACTCCGAGAAGCACTCGGTGGCCCGCCTGGTCGGTGCGCCGCCCGGCTACGTCGGCTACGACGAGGGCGGTCAGCTCACCGAGGCGGTGCGCCGGCGCCCCTACGGCGTGGTGCTGCTCGACGAGGTCGAGAAGGCGCATCCCGAGGTCTTCGACATCCTGCTGCAGGTGCTCGACGACGGCCGGCTGACCGACGGTCAGGGCCGCACCGTCGACTTCCGCAACACGCTGCTGATCCTGACCAGCAACCTCGGCTCGGCGTTCCTCATCGACCCGACGCTGGACCCCGAGAAGAAGAAGGAGTCGGTCCTCGCGACGGTGCGCGCGTCGTTCAAGCCGGAGTTCCTCAACCGGCTCGACGAGATCGTCGTCTTCGACGCGTTGAGGCCGGAGGAGCTGACCCGGATCGTCGACCTGCAGCTCGCGCTGCTCGAGAAGCGGCTCGCCGCACGCCGGATCACCATCGAGGTCACCGACCCCGCCAAGCAGTGGCTGGCCGAGACCGGCTACGACCCGGCGTACGGCGCCCGGCCGCTGCGCCGGCTGATCCAGTCCGCGATCGGCGACCCGCTGTCGAAGCTGCTGATCGGCGGGGAGGTCTCCGACGGCGGATCGGTCGTGGTCGACCGGGGCGACGACGGGCTGGTGCTGCGGGTCGGCTGATCCGCGTTCGGACGGCCCGTCGCGACCACTGCGCCGGGCCGACCAGCACACTGGAGCCATGGAGCAGGCGAAGCCGGCGCGACCGCCCCAGGTCACTGTGGCGGGATGGATGGTCGTCGCCGGCTCGGTGCTCGTCGTGCTCTCGGCCCTCGATCAGGGCGCGGGGCTGCATTCGCTCGACACTCGCGAGGCCGTCCAGAAGTTCCTCGCCGACCCGCCCGGCGACCAGCTCGGCCTGAGCCTCCAGGGCGGCCTCATGGCGTTCCGGGTGCTGCTCACCGTCGCAGCTGTGACCGCCGCGGCTTCGGCGATCCTCGGCTACTACGCCCTCCAGCGCTCCAAGGCCGCCCGGATGGCGTTGACCGTGCTCGCGGTGCCACTGCTGCTGACCGGCTTCTCCTTCCAGAGCGGCGGGGTGTTCCCGGCGATGGTCGCCGCTGCGGTGGTGATGATGTGGTTCCAGCCCGGGCGGGACTGGTTCAACGGCATCACCCGCCCGGCCACGCCGGCGGCGCCGGCACCGCCTCCCACGCCACCTGAGCCGGCACCTGTCGACCGGGATCGGCTGCTCGCGCTGCCGCCGCCGACCCGGCCGCCGCTGCACCCCACGCCGTACGCCGGGCACGCGGCCGCCGCCCGGGCGACCCGCCCGGCCTCGATCACCTGGGCCTGCGTGATCACCTGGACCTCGACGGTCACCGTCTTCGTGGTGTTCGCGCTGACCCTGGTGCAGTTCCTGGCGACCCCGGAGGTCTACGTCGATGAGTTCCATCGCCAGAACCCCGAGCTCTCGATCAGCGACTCGGACCTGAAGACCCTGCTCTTGGTGCTCTCGATCGTGTTCATGGTCTGGTCGGCGCTGGCGGCCGGGCTCGCCGTCCTGGTGTGGCGCCGGGTCGCCTGGGCCGCCGTCGCGCTGGGTGTCTCGGCGGCACTGGCCTGCCTGACCCTGGTCCCGATCGTGGCGTCGGTGGCCACCGGGATCCTGCTGCTGCGCCCCGAGGCCCGCGCATGGATGCGCGGCCGGGACGCCGGCTGAGCCGCGAGACGGTGGCTGAGGTGTGAGGCCCCAGCGCCGAGACGGTGGCTGAGGTGTGAGGCGCCCAGCGCCGAGACGGTGGCTGAGGTGCGAGGCGCCCAGCGCCGAGCCTCGAAGCCTGGTGAGCCGGTGCTGGGACCCGGCCGGGGTGGCTGCCAATGGCCGTGAACGGCCTCGCACCTCAGCCACCGTGTGCGGGCGGAGGCTCAGGCGTGCAGGTCCGCGGCGGTCAGCCGGGCGACGCCGTCGGCGATCACCTCACGGGTCTTGCAGAACGCGAACCGCACCAGGTCCCGACCGCCCGCCGGGTCGGTCTGGTCGTCGTAGAAGACCTGCTCGGGGATCGCGACCACGCCGGCCCGCTCGGGGAGGGCCAGGCAGAAGGCCATCCCGTCCGGCCAGCCGAGCTCGTGCACCGATGCGGTGGCGAAGTAGGTGCCCTGTGGGACGTACGCCGTCAGGCCGGCGGCCCGGAGCCCGTCGACGAGCAGGTCGCGGCGCTCCTGGAGGTCCTTGGCCAGCGCGCGCGGGAAGTCCGGCTCCTCGTCCAGGGCGAGGGCCACCGCCGGCTGCAGCGGTGAGCCCGAGGTGAAGGTCATCCACTGCTTCGCGGCCAGCACCGCCCCGACCAGGTCGGCCGGCCCGGTGGCCCAGCCGACCTTCCAGCCCGTGAACGAGTAGGACTTGCCCGCGCTGGAGAGCGAGAGCGTGCGCTCGTACATCCCCGGCAGGGTCGCGATCGGCACGTGGTCGTCGCCAAAGGTGAGGTGCTCGTAGACCTCGTCGGTGATCACGACCAGGTCGCGCTCGACGGCGAGGTCCGCGACCGCCTGGAGCTCCTCGCGCGAGAGCACCGATCCGGTCGGGTTGTGCGGGCTGTTGAGGAGGACGAACCGGGTCCGCGGTGTCACCGCCGCCCGCAGCTCATCGACGTCGAGGCGGAAGTCGGGGGCGCGCAGGGTGACCGGACGACGTACGCCGCCCGCCATCTGGAGCATTGCGACGTAGGAGTCGTAGTAGGGCTCGAGCACGACCACCTCGTCGCCCGGGTCGACCAGCCCGAGCAGCGCCGCGGCGACGCCCTCGGTGCAGCCGGTGGTCACCACGACCTCCCGGTCCGGGTCGAGCTCGAGGCCGTAGTGCCGCTGCTGGTGGCGCGCGATGGCCTGACGCAGGGCGGGCACGCCGGGGCCGGGGGCGTACTGGTTGGCGCCGTGCTCGAGCGCCCGCACCGCCTCGGCGATCACCTCCGGCGGACCGTCCTCGTCCGGGAAGCCCTGCCCGAGGTTGACCGAGCCGGTCCGCACCGCCAGCGCCGACATCTCGGTGAAGATCGTCGGGGCGATGCCCTGGAGCCGCGTGGCGAGGCGAGTCACGCCCTCACCGTAGGCCGCCCCCGGGTGGCGGTGGGAGTGCACCCGTTGTCCACGGGGAAGGGGGTTGCCAGGGCACCGCCACTCAGGGCCGACCGCCCCGGATGTTGTTGGATGAGGCCGTGACCGCCGATCCCAGCCTTGCCGCCGACATCGACGCCGCCTGCCGGCTCTCCGGGACGTTCACGCTCCGGTCTGGTCAGGTGTCTCACGAGTACTTCGACAAGTATCTCTTCGAGACCGAGCCGGCGCTGCTCGCTCGCGTCGCTGCGGCGATGGTCGAGCTGGTGCCGCCGGGCACCGAGCTGCTCGGAGGACTGGAGATGGGCGGGATCCCGATCGCCACCGTCCTCAGCAGCCAGACCTCGCTGCCGGCTCTGTTCGTGCGCAAGAAGGCCAAGGAGTACGGCACCTGCAAGCTGGCCGAGGGGCCGGACGTCGCGGGTCGCCGGGTCACGCTGGTCGAGGACGTCATCACCACCGGGGGTGCGGTCCGGGACGCGACGAACGCCCTGCGCGAGGCGGGCGCCACGGTCGAGGTGGTGGTCTGCGCGATCGACCGGAGCCCCGCGGGTGACAACCCGCTCGCCGACGTGGGCCTCGAGGTGCGGCCGGTGCTCACCAAGGCCGACCTGGACGCGGCACGGGCCGCCGTACGTCCGACCTGAGGTGTCCGGGGCCCAGCGGCCAGGCCGAGGCGCCTCGCGGCGGTAGCGGTGGTGCTAGGCCTCGCCGACCGCGGCCTCCTCGGCGGCGGTCGTCTCGCCGGCTTCCTCCGGGCCCTCGTGGTCCGGGGAAGGCTCCGCGTTGTGGCGGCGACGCCGGCGCAGCCACTCGATCGCGATCGGGATGGCGCTCAGGAGGAGGATCGCGAGGATCGCGTAGTCGATGTTGTCGCGGAGCCACGGCACCCGCCGGCCCAGGTTGTAGCCGAGCAGGGTGATGCTGAGCACCCACAGGAGCGCGCCCACGAGGCTCCAGGTGAGGAAGCGGCGCCGGTCCATCCGGGTGACGCCCGCGACGACGGTGATGTAGGTGCGGACGAACGGCACGAACCGGCCGATGACCAGCGCCTTGTTGCCGTGCTTCTCGAAGAAGGCGTGGGTGTTGTCGAAGTACTTCTTCTTGAGGATCCGGCCCTCGCGCCGGTAGAGCGGTGGCCCGATGGCCCGGCCTATCTCGTAGCCGACGACGTTGCCGAGCATGGCTGCGGCGACGAGCAGGGCCAGGGTGATCGTCAGCTCGACCAGCCGTGGCCCGGGGAAGTTGTCGATGCCGTGCTCCGGCGTCGCGATGAACACGCCGAGGGACAGCAGCAGCGTGTCGCCCGGGAGGAACGGGAAGAAGAGCCCGCACTCGACGAAGATCATGACCAGGCTGATCCAGAGGAACGCGGCGCCGAAACGGTCGAGCAGGTAGGCCGGATCCGTCCAGTCGATACCGAGGATGAGCGCATGCAGGTGGTCGGCCGCCAGCATGGTCACGCCCAAACGGTACCTGCCGCCCGGGTGAGCGACGTCGACGTCGGCGTCCGTCGGCGGTCGGTCGTACGCTGACGCGGTGCCACTGCCGCTCGCCGACGGGTTCGAAACCTCTGCACGGCTGGCCTGCGGGCTCGCCACCCGACCGGAGGTGACCGCGCGCTGGACCGACGAGAGCGCGTGTGCCGGGATGAGCATCGGCGGGCTGGCCAACCACCTCGTCGCGCAGGTCGATCTCGCCGTGGGGCTGCTGAGCGCCCCTCCCTCGGAGCTGGCCCCGATCCCCGTCGCCGAGCACTACCGACGGGCGGCGTGGGCGCACAGTGCGCTCGACGAGGAGGCCAACACCACCATCCGTGAGAGCGCCGACGCCGAGGCGGGCTCGGGCAGCGATGCCCTCGCGGCGCGCGCCGCCGCCGGCCTGGAGGCGCTGCCGGATGCGCTGGCCGCGGCGGACGGCCGCGAGCCGGACTCCGTGCTCCTCCCGTGGCAGGGCTGGGCGCTGACCGCTCACGACCTCACCGTCACCCGGCTGATGGAGATGATGGTCCACGCCGACGACCTCGCCGCGAGCACCGGCGTGGAGACCCCGCAGTTCCCCGGCGACGTCGTGGCCGCGGTGCTCGCGCTCCTCGCCGTGGTCGCCGCCGATCGCCACGGCCAGACCGCGCTGGTCCGGGCCCTGGCCCGGCCACAGCGGGCGCCCGGCCAGGTGTCCGCCTTCGGCTGATGGCTGTCGACGGGGCCGGTCGCGACGAGGGCGGCGCCGGCGAGCGGGCGCCGTACGACCCGATGCCGCACGGACCCGCCGAGGTCGGGGTCGGCCCCTGGGAGGGCGCCTGGCCGACGGGGGAGCAGTACGACGAGCAGCTGCTCGCCGAGGGCGACCGGCGCAACGTCGTGGACCGCTACCGCTACTGGACGATGGAGGCGATCGTCGCCGACCTCGACACCCGCCGCCACGACTTCCACGTCGCGATCGAGAACTGGCAGCACGACTTCAACATCGGGACGATCGTGCGCTCTGCGAACGCGTTCCTCGCGCGGGAGGTGCACATCGTCGGCAACCGCCGCTGGAACCGCCGGGGTGCGATGGTCACCGACCGCTACCAGCACGTCGTCCACCACGGGAGCGTGCCGGAGCTGGCGGCCCACCTCCACGAGCAGCCGGGCGGTCCGGTGCCTCTCTGGGGCATCGACAACCTGCCCGGGTCGCTCCACCTCGAGACCACCGCAGTGCCGCGCCGGGTGTGTTTCCTGTTCGGCCAGGAGGGCCCCGGCCTCTCCGACGCCGCCCGTGCGGCGTGCGACGCGACGTTCTCGATCGCGCAGTTCGGCTCGACCCGGTCGATCAACGCCTCTGCCGCCGCGGCGATCGCGATGCACGCCTGGGTGCGCACCCATGCCGATCTCTCGGACGACGGACCGGCCTGGCGGGGGTAGCGGTTGCTACTAGGGTTTCTGCCATGCCGATCGCGACCCACGAGAAGTACGCCGAGATGCTCGACGCGGCCCAGAAGGGCAACTACGCCTTCCCCGCCATCAACGTCTCGTCGTCCCAGACCCTGAACGCCGCGCTCCAGGGGTTCGCGGACGCGGGCTCGGACGGGATCGTCCAGGTCTCCACCGGCGGCGCGGAGTACCTCTCCGGTCCCAACGTGAAGAACATGGTGACCGGCTCGGTGGCGCTCGCGGCGTACGCGCACGAGGTGGCCAAGAACTACCCGGTCAACATCGCGCTGCACACCGACCACTGCCCCAAGGACAGGCTCGACGGCTTCGTGCGCCCCCTGCTGGCCATCTCGGTGGAGCGCGTCGCCCGCGGTGAGGAGCCGCTCTTCCAGTCGCACATGTGGGACGGCTCCGCGGTGCCGCTGGAGGAGAACCTCGAGATCGCCAAGGAGCTGCTGGCCACCTGCCGGAAGGCCAACGTGGTCCTCGAGATCGAGGTCGGCGTCGTGGGCGGCGAGGAGGACGGGGTCGAGGGCAAGATCGACGAGAAGCTCTACACCACGCCCGAAGACGCCCTGGCCACCGTCGCCGCCCTCGGCACCGGTGAGAACGGCCGCTACCTGACCGCGCTGACCTTCGGCAACGTGCACGGCGTCTACAAGCCGGGCAACGTCAAGCTGCGCCCGGAGATCCTCAAGAACGCCCAGGAGGCGGTGATCGAGAAGCTCGGGCTGCCCGAGGGGTCACGCCCGATGGACCTGGTCTTCCACGGCGGCTCCGGGTCGACCGCCGAGGAGATCAGCGCCGCGGTCGACTACGGCGTGGTCAAGATGAACGTCGACACCGACACCCAGTACGCCTTCACCCGCCCGGTCGCGGGCCACATGTTCAGCCACTACGACGGCGTGCTGAAGGTCGACGGCGAGGTCGGGGACAAGAAGACCTACGACCCGCGGGCCTGGGGACGGGCCGCCGAGGCCGGCATGGCGGCGCGGGTCGTGGAGGCCTGTCGGCACCTCCGTTCGGCGGGCCACTCAGTCGGCTGAACCCACTTCCACACAGATACCCCCAGGGGTGTCATGATTGAGGGGTGAACCCACCCCGCCGAAGTTCTTCCGACGAGTTCGGCCGTTCTCCTGCGGGGTCCCCCGGTGGGGTGTAAGGATCGTCGGGTGGCGACCCCATGCCGTCACACCTTCTCGGGGGCCGCTGTCGCATGCCTGCTGGCTGCGTCGGCGTGGCTCGGAGGGGTGCCAGCGGCAAACGCAGGAAGTGTGGCGACGAGCGCAGCGCTCGCCGCCCCTGACGCCTGCCCACCGAGCTGGCCCGCCCTGCACGCCGGACCGCCCTCCGGCTCCTTCGACGGCAACGTCTCGGTCCTGGCGGGCGGCAGCCTGCTGGTGAGCGGCGGCGCGGCCGGCGCCGAGGGGACCGTCGTCGCGCTCGGAGACGCCACGTTCGCGCGCGACGAGCCGGGCTCCTACGAGGTCGGGGCCACGGCGCTCGGGTCGCAGGTCACGCCGTACGCCGACAGCGACATGCTCGTCGTCGGAGGCAACCTGACCGGCGCCGCCGGGACCCACGTCGACGTCGGCCAGTCCCTCGGCGGTGACGTCGTGGTCGGCGGGTCGGTCGCTCCCGGCACCGACATCGACCCCCACGGCGGCCGGGTCGACACCGGGGTGGCCGGCGCCACGACGCCCTACCTCGACCTCGCCGGCCAGCTGGCCGGCAAGTCCTCGACGTACGCCGCGATGGCCCCGACCGGCCAGGTCGAGGTCAAGGACGACCAGCTCCTCCTGACCGGTGACGGCGTCTCCACCACCCAGGTCTTCACGCTCGACGCGAGCGCCCTCGGTGGCACCCCGGAGGCGGGCCGCGTCGACCTTCCGAGCACCACCGGGCAGGTCGACAGCCAGTGGCAGGGCAACACCACCGGTGGCGGCCGGCACGGGAGCCGCGGCCACCAGGCGAACCACGCGAGCCACGCGGACCACGCGAGCCAGGCCAACAAGGACGGCGAGGAGCAGGCCGGCCGGTCGCTGCAGCTGGTCGGCGTGCCCGACGGCGCGACGGTGATCGTGAACATCACCGGCTCCGACGTCGCGCTCGACATCGACTCGCTCCTCGCCGCCGACGGCTCGACCATCGACCCACTGAACGACCCCGCCTTCGGCGGGCTCGCCACCCACATGCTCTGGAACCTGCCGGCCGCCAACACCGTGAACGTCACCGGCGCCGCCCAGCTGCCGGGGTCGCTGCTCGTCCCCACTGCGTCCAGCACCACCACGATCTCCAACCAGGGCACCAACGGCCGGGTCCTGGTCGGAGGCAGCCTGGTGCACACCGGAGCGGGCGAGATGCACGCCTACCCGTTCCTGGCCGACGACCAGCTCACGTGCGCCGGCGACCCGGTGCACGTGACCTCGCTGACGTTGGACGTCGAGCTGGTGGACCCGGACCACGTCGTGGACCCGGACCGCGTCTTCGAGGGCCTCTACGACTGCACCCTGCTCGGCGTGAACGTCACCCCCGCCGACAACACGTGGCGGATGCGCGCGGGGTCGGGCCCGAAGACGATCTCGGACCAGATCCCGTCGGGCGCGACGTGCACCGTGTCGGAGCGGCTCGACCGCGCGCCGGCGCCGTTCCGCTCGTGGGCCGACACCTCCATCGCCCCCGACGTCGTCGTGGTGGCCAAGCGCGAGCTGCGCGGGTTCGTGGTCACCAACAAGGTCAAGGCGCTGCCGCCGGCCCCGACGGGGTCACCGACCCTGCAGCCGGCGCAGCAGCCGAGCTCCTCACCCACCGAGACCGAGACCGTCCCGCCACCACCGCCGCCGCCGACCGCCACCGAATCGTCGTCACCGACCCCGGCGTCGCTCCCCGAGCCGACCAACCGGCCCACCGATGCGCCGTCGCCCACGACGTTGCCGACCCAGACCCCGGCGGCCACACCGACCGCGACGGCGGGGACCGAGGCGCCCCACGCCGACGCTCCGAAGCCCAGCGGTCCGGCCGGTCCGCTGACGACCACCGCGCCGTTCACGCTGCGCGGGGCGTTCGTCTGGGGGCCGCTCCTGATGCTCAGCCTGCTGACGCTGGTGCTCCGGATCCGGCGCCGGCCGACTCGGATGCACTGACGTTCCCGCCGTAGCCCTCGTGCCGCGGCCGCTCGAAGAACACCGACGCCACCAACCCCGCGAGCACCACGACGGCGGGGAGCAGCATCGCCTCCGACATCGCCGTGCTGAACGGCGCGAGGACCTGCTGCGGGAGCCCACCCGTCGTGCCGCCCTCGCTCGGTGAGAAGTGCAGCCCGGCGGCCGCCAGCCGTGCGTCCATGAACACCGCGATGGCGGCCGAGCCGAGCACCGCGCCGACCTGGCGGGTGGCGTTGTAGACGCCCGCCCCGGCGCCGGCCTGGTGGAGCGGGAGGTTGCGGGTGGCGGTGGCCGAGTTGGGCGCCCAGATCAGCGCGTTGGCGATGCCGAAGAAGAGCATCGGCGCGATCACCGCCGTGGTCGAGGAGTCGGGCGTCATCTCGTGGGAGAGCCAGACCATCGACACGAACAGCAGCGCGAAGCCGGCGGAGACCAGCAGCCGGGGGTGGACCCGGTCGGTGAGCAGCCCGACCGGCCGGGCCAGCACGATCGACATGATCGCCATCGGCACCAGGAGCAGCGCGGCCCTGGTCGGGCTGAGGTCGCGCACCAGCTGGGCGTAGAGCATGAACGGGAACAGCACCGCGGTGATCGTGAACCCCATCGCGGTGATCGCGACGTTGGCCAGGGAGAAGTTGCGGTCGCGGAAGATGCCGAGCGGGACCAGCGGCTCCCGGCGGTTGAAGTGCTGCCAGACGACGAAGGCGGCCAGGACGGCGACGCCGCCGATGATCATCAGCCAGATCCAGGCGGCCCAGTCCTTCTGCTGGCCCTCCTGGAGGCCGAAGACGAGCAGGAACATGCCGATGCCGCTGAGGGCCACGCCGATCCAGTCGAAGCTGTGGGTGTGGGTCTCGAGCCTGGGCACCAGGCGCAGGGCCAGGACGACGCCGACCGCGCCCACGGGCACGTTGACGAAGAAGATCCACTCCCAGCCGGCCCCGTCGACGAGGAGGCCGCCGACGATCGGACCGACCAGCGACGCCACCCCGGCGGTCGCGCCCCACAGCGCCATCGCGAGCCCGCGGCGGGCCTGCGGGAAGATCCGGGTGATGATCGCCATCGTCTGCGGCGTGATCATCGAGGCGCCCAGCCCCTGCACCACCCGTGCGGCGATCAGCCACTCGATCGACGAGGTCAGGCCGCACCAGAGGCTGGCGAGGGTGAAGACGGTCAGGCCGGCGATGTAGAGGTTCTTGGGGCCGTAGCGGTCACCGAGCCTGCCGGTGATGAGGACCGGGACGGCGTAGGCCAGGAGGTAGGCGCTGGTCACCCAGACCACGTCGTTCACGCTCGCGCCGAGGTCGTCGATGATCGCCGGCGTCGCGACGCTCACGATCGTGGTGTCGACCAGGATCATGAAGAAGCCGAGGCAGAGCGCGAACAGCGCCGGCCACGGGTCCTTCTCCTCGGTGAGGATCGCCGCGGCGGGCGGAGAGGGCTGGGTCATGACCTCAGCCAACACCGGGCCGGGGACAATGCTTCCGTGACCCCCGACCTGCACCAGGACCTGATCGCCGGCCCTCCGCCCACCCACCTCCCGCCGGACCCGGCACAGGCGTCGCTGGACGCGGGGACCGCTCCGCACGAGGCGGTGCGCCGGCACCCCTCCTCACCGGCCGCGTGGGCGGCACTGGCCGCCGCCGAGGTCGCCCGGGACGGCGACTCGGTGAACGTCTACGCCTACGCACGGGTCGGCTACCACCGCTCGCTGGACCTCCTGCGCCGCAACGGCTGGAAGGGCCACGGCCCGGTCCCGTGGGAGCACGAGTCCAACCGCGGCTTCCTCACCTGCCTGGGGCTGCTGGCCAAGGCCGCCCGGTCGATCGGGGAGCTGGACGAGTACGAGCGGTGCCGGGAGTTCCTGCGCGACTCGAGCCCCACGGCGTACGACGTGCTGCTCGCCGGCGAGGAGTAGGGCCGGCCGGCCCGGGACCGCTTGTAACTCCGTGTTCGTGTCACTACGTCGGTGTTCTGACACTGGTCCAGTCACACGAACACGGAGTTACAAGTGAGGTTGCGGCGGGCAGGAGGTCAGGCACCCGCGCGGCCGCGGATCTCACGGGCTTCGCGCACGAGTCGCTCCGGCAGCCGGGTGCCGAAGCGGGCGACGGTCTCTTCGTAGTCACTGCGGAGCCGGCGCAGGGCTTCGCCCCGACGAGGCGCCCAGAAGTCCTCCCAGAAGATGCGCGAGGTGCCGAGGCCGACCTGGTGGATGTCCCGCTCGCGGCGCTTCTCCGCCCACAGCACCTCGAACGGCGGCTCCTTGGCCAGCCCGCCCTCGGTGACCGGGATGTACTTACCCTTGCCGTCGACCTCGAAGCCGTGGCAGCCCAGCACGATGTCGAGCCAGGCGACGGTGCCATCCGCGCGGCGCACCGGGAACTGCGTCTCCATGTGCGCCGCGATCGCCAGCTCTTCGACCAGGATGATCCCCAAGGTCTCGGCCACGCTGCCGACGCCCGGTCGCGCGAACGCGACGGCGGCACGCGTGCGAGTGACGTGCGGCCAGTTGCGCATCGGTTCGCACGCGGCCTCGAGCTCCGCGCGGGTCACTCCCAGACGCATCGCGGAGTTGCACGCAACCTCGCCGTACGGCGATCCGTGCTCCCGGGCGATGTCGACCGCAGTCCGAGCGAGGTCGTGGACACGGAGCCCGTGCCTCTCCACGACCTGCTCGGGCGAGTACGGCGCGAGATGGTGCTTCACGCCGTACTCGGTCCAGGCCTTCGTCCACCCCGGGCGGGTGATGTGGACGTGGGGTTCTGGAGGGAGCAGCAGGTCGAGCTCGTGCTCGTGTCCGGCGGAGTCGTGGCTGACGACCCAGCTGCGCCGCATCGTCATCAAAGCCGCACGGGTGCGCAGCTGGTGTTGGCCGCGGTACGGGTCGAGTGAACGCCACAGCTCCCCGTCGGCATAGACGCCGCGGCGGACGATGACGAGCACGCCCGTCCGGATCAGGTGGCGGATCGTGGTCGGCGACAAGCCGGCGTCCAGCGCTTGGTTGCGGGTCAGCAGCCCTCGTTGGGATGCCATGAGGATCCGTGCTTGGTGCATGCAGGACAACTGCCCGCGTCCTGCCCTCGTCAGCCCACCAACTTCGAAGGCTGTGGACAAGCGACCGGCGGCAGCCAAGGCGGCATGTAACTCCGTGTTCGTGTCACTAGGTCGGTGTCAGAACACTGGTCCAGTGACACGAACACGGAGTTACATGCGCGAGCGAGCTCAGGCCGGCGGCGTCAGCAGCTCCCGCACCCGGTCAGGTCCCAGTGCCAGGAACAGCGTCGGCAACCGCGGGCCGCGGTCGGCGTCGACGAGCAGGTTGTAGAGCAGCTTGAAGAACGACTTCTGGTCGGCCTTGACCTCGTCGGTCGGCGGGTCGTCGATGCCGAGGCCGCGGGCGAGCTTGGGTACGCCGTAGACCAGCGCGGTCGTGCTGTCCAGGTCGAGTGATGCCGGGAGCCGGTCGAGCAGCTGGGTGAGCCAGAGCTGTTCGTCCTCGGACAGCGACGAGAGGCGAGCGAGGTCGGGGGTGGAGCGGACGGTGGTGCGGTCCGACGGGGGCACGAAGTCGCGGATCCAGTTCGCGGCGCGGGAGAGCCGCGGCTCGAGGTCCTCGACCGATGCGCCGATGATCCGGCTGATCTGCGCGGGGTCCCCGTTGGTGATGTCGGCGACCGACGACAGCTGCCGGAACGGCTCCACCACCCGGGGCCTGGGCAGCGGGCCCATCGAGGTCGACGAGGCCCGTTCGTAGGCCAGCACCTGGGCGTCGCGACGTGAGGGGTCCTGCGCCTTGCGGCCCAAGGCGTCCCACTCGTCGTAGAGCCGCACCACCTCGGGGCCGAAGTCGATGTTGAACGCCTGTCGCGGGTTGCGTCGCACGTAGAGCCACCGCAGGATCGGCGCCTCCAGCACTCGTAGCGCGTCCTCGGCGGTGGGCGCGCCGCCCGCGGACGACGACATCTTCTGGACGCCCGCGAACCCGACGAAGCCGTAGCCGAACCACGCCGGCCTCGGCATGCCGAAGATGTCCTCGACGAGCGAGTGGCCGACCGTGAACGACGACCCCGGGGTCGCGTGGTCCATGCCCGCCGGCTCGAAGTCGACGTGCTCGACGGCCCAGCGCATCGGCCAGTCGACCTTCCAGACCAGCTTCCCCTCGAAGTCCGTCGCCAGGTTGGTGCTGCCGGAGTAGCCGTTGTACTGGCAGGTGTAGGTGAGCTCGTGCGTCTCGTCGTCGTACGACGTGAGGGTGACCGTGTCGCGGCCGCAGTCGCG